>NZ_JBIAXG010000018.1:0-154149 GCF_042896465.1 Streptomyces sp. NPDC001292 | reverse complement strand
TACGCGGACGACCCTCCGCCTTGCGATGCACCGCACCAGACGCCGCGGGGCCCGCCCTCCGGGCGGACGGCGCTACTTTCGAAACACGCCCTAGCGGGCCTCGGCGGGCGCCGGTTCGGACACGTCCTCGGGCACGTCCTCGGGGCGCAGCAGGGCGGAACCGGCGGTCTCCCGCAGGGTCAGGGCGGCGACGAGACCGCCGACGGCGAACACCATCAGATACGGGCCGGGCACCAGGGTGCTGCCGGTCACGGAGATGAGCACGGTCATCAGGTACGGCACGGTGCCGGCGAACAGGGCGGCGGTGACGTTGTAGGCGATGGACAGACCGCTCTGACGGGTGCGGGTGGGGAAGGTCTCCGCCGACCACACCGCGTACGTGCCGAGGATGGCCGCCAGGATCACGCCGAGCAGCAGACCGGCGATCCAGGTCCCGGCGAGCCCGGTCCGCATCAGGAGGAAGGCCGGGGTGGAGACGACCAGCAGGGCCGCCGTCGCCCCGACGAACACCGGCTTGCGTCCCACCCGGTCGGACAGCAGGCCGAACAGCGGCACCAGCACCAGCCCCAGCAGCGAGATCACCGTGGACAGCAGTGCGGCGCCGTCGGCCGAGTGCCCCAGGTGGTCGGTCTCGTAGGTGACGAGGTAGGTCAGCACCGCGTAGAAGGGCACGTGCATGGCCGCCATCAGGCCCGCCGCCTGGAGCAGCTGCCGCTTGTGGGAGCGCAGCAGCTCCCGCGCGGGGCTGCGCGGGACGGAGTCGTTGGCCTCGAGCATCCGGTACTCCGGGGTGTCCTCGATCTTGTTGCGGATGACGAAGCCGATGACGCCCAGCGGCGCGGAGACGAGGAAGGGGATGCGCCAGCCCCAGGAGGTCAGCTGGTGGTCGTCGAGTCCCGTGGACAGCAGCAGGAAGACGAACGAGCCGGCGAGGAAGCCGAGCAGGGAGCCGACCTCCAGCCAGCTCACACCGAATCCGCGACGGCGCCGGGGGGCGCTCTCGGCGAGGAAGCTCGCCGCGCTGCCGAACTCGCCGCCCGCGGCGAAGCCCTGGATCAGGCGCAGGACCACCAGGAGCACCGGGGCGGCGATCCCGATCGACGCGTAACCGGGCAGCAGACCGATCGTCAGGGTCGCGCCGGACATCATGAAGATGACCAGCGACAGGGTGCGCTTGCGGCCGATCCGGTCGCCGAGCGGTCCGAACACCAGGGCACCGATCGGCCGAATGCCGAACGACACGGCGAACACACCGAACACGGCGAGCAGTCCGGTCGTGCTGTTCTCGGCCGGGAAGAACACGGTCGCGACGGTACTGGCCAGATAGGCGTAGGCCGCCCAGTCGAACCAGTGCACGAACACGCCGACGGCTCCCGCGGCGACGCTCCTGCGCAGTGCGGCCGCGTCGGTGGCCACCGCGACTTCGGTCGTCGTGGCGCCGCTGTTACAGGTGCGCATACGCGCCTCCTTGTGGGGATGGGTGGAGAAGCCGGAGCTGTGCCGGTGTCCGTGCCCTCAGAGCGCGGGCAGGCCGGTCAGGGAGGCGGGGCTGGTGAGCTCGTCGAGTTCCGCCTCGGTCAGCAGCTCGCGCTCGCGTATGAGGTCGAGCGCGGGCCTGCCGGTGTGGTGCGCCTCCAGCGCGAGGGCGCAGGCGGTCTCGTAGCCGAGTGCGGGGCTGAGCGCGGTGACCAGTCCGGTGGAGGCGGCGACGGTCTCCGCGAGCCGGTTCCGGTTGGCGGTGATGCCCCGCACGACACGCCGAGCGTCGCGGGAAGGCGGTCCGGGGCGAGCAGACCGAGCGGGTCGCGGGCGAAGGTCACCGCACCGGCCGCCACGCCGAGGGCATCGGCGCGGCGCCGGATGACCGCGGGCCGCCGCCGGTGGCCGCGGTGGACCCCGCCGGACCGGCCGATGGCGACCACTGCCGGACCGGATCCGGGCGGAACGTCTCCCAGGGGCTTCCGCAGCACGCGGCCGGTCCGCGCGGCCACGGTCGCGGCCGTCCCCGTCACGCCGCCGCTCCCCCGGTCGGCGCGCTGCGGTCCACGCCGGTCCAGGCCAGCGCGATCGCTCCGTCGAGCAGGGCCCGCTGCGCCGTTCCGCCCACGCAGTACGCGGCGAACTCGTGCTGGTGGTTGGTGGCGGGCAGGGATCCGATGCCGATGTAGGGGTGGATGGCCGGCACCACCTGCGAGACGTTGCCCATGTCGGTGGAGGCGCGGTTCATCCGCGCGGCCTGGCCGGGCGGCGCGAACTCCCGTCCCAGGGCGAGGGCGTTCGCACGGTAGTGCCCGAGGGCGGTCTCGTCCGTACGGAACTCCGCGTACGGCTTGCTCTCCGGCTCGATCTCCAGCTCGCAGCCGGTCGCGAGGGCACCGGCCTCGAAGGCCCGCATGACCCGTGGCTCCAGCTCCGCCAGTTCGGCGAGCGTCTCCGCCCGCACGTACCAACGGCCGGTCGACCGCTCCGGGATGGCGTTCGGGGCGTCCCCGGCGTGGGTCACCACACCGTGCACCCTGGCCGAGGCCGGCAGTTGCTGGCGCAGCAGGCCGATCGCGACCTGGGCCACGGTGAAGGCGTCGGCCGCGTTGACCCCGGCCTCCGGATAGGCCGCGGCGTGCGCGGACTTCCCGGTGTAGGAGATCCTGGAGTGGCTGACCGCGAACGGGCGGGCCTCGGCGACGTCGACCGGCGCCGGGTGCACCATCATCGCGAGGTCCACTCCGGCGAAGGCGCCCCGGTCGAGCATCTCGATCTTGCCGCCGCCGCCTTCCTCGGCCGGGGTTCCGTAGACCTCGACGGTGAGGCCGGCGTCGTCGGCGACGGCGGCCAGGCCGAGCGCGGCCCCCACCGAACCCGCCGCGATGAGGTTGTGCCCGCACGCGTGGCCGAGCCCCGGCAGCGCGTCGTACTCGGCGCACAGCGCGATCCGGACGGGCCCGCCCCCGAACCGGGCGAGGAACGCCGTCTCCAGGCCCAGGTAGGACGAGGTGACGTCGAATCCGGCGCGGTCCAGCAGTTCCGGTACGGCGGCGGCGGCCCGGTGTTCCTCCCAGGCGGTCTCCGGGTCGGCGTGCAGCCGCTCGGAGAGGCCGATCAGCTCCTCGGCCCGACGGTCGACCGCCTGGCGGGCCGCCTCTTTCAGCGCGCTCATCACAGGTCGCCCGGGACGCCGTACGAAGGAGCGGAGGCGGGGTCGAGTCCGCGCCGCACGTAGTCGTCCCGCTGCGGCAGCCAGACGTCGAGGAGTTCGCCGAGCCGGTCCACGGGGTCCTCGGCCCAGTCCACCCGCAGGTCGGTCACCCGCCAGTCCACGTCCGCGACGACCGCCAGGCCCGCGGAGTGCACCGGCCCCTCCTCGCCGCCGGCCGCGACGGCGGCCTTCAGGGCGGTGAGCAGACGCTCCTCGATCTCCCCGGTGGCCGTGGCGTAGGCGTCGAGGAGAACGCCGGGGATGTGCTCGCCGGACAGCATGTTGCCGGCCGCCACCGCGCCGTCCGCGGTGGCCGAGGCGTGCCTGCCGAGCGTCCGCGAGCCGCTGTGGGCGAACCCGGCGCCGGAGCGGCCCAGCACGGTCAACTGCCGGTACTCGATGGACTTCGCGTTCCGCGCCGCTCCGATGACGTCGGCCAGGGCGCGTTCCGCGTCGCCGTGGTCCGCCAGCCCGTCCAGCAGGCTCGTGCCGAGTGTGGGGTCGGTGACGTTCTGCGAAGCCGCCGCGCCGACCCCGGGCCGCAGATGGACGACCCGGGCGGCGACCGCCGGACTCGACGAGCTGGCCGCGATGCCGAACCGCTCACCGTCGCGCACCACCAGGGAGAAGGTCATGCCCGCTCCTCCCCGGGGATCACGGCGATCGCGTCGATCTCGCACAGCCACTCCGGGCGGGCGAGGGCGGAGACCACCAGTCCGGTGGAGATGGGGTGCACGCCCTTGGTCCAGCGGCCCACGGTGCGGTACACCGCCTCGCGGTAGCGCGGGTCGATCAGGTAGATGGTCAGCTTGACCAGGTGCTCCATCCGGCTGCCCGCTTCTTCGAGCAACGTCTTGATGTTGGCCATGGCTCGCTCGGCCTGGGCCTCGGCGTCGCCGATGCCCACGGACTCGCTGGTGCCGAGGTCCTGGCCGATCTGGCCCCGGACGTACACCGTGTTGCCTGCGACGACGGCCTGGCAGAGGTCGTTGTCGAGGTTCTGCTCGGGATAGGTGTCACGCGTGTTGAACGGGCGGATCCGGGTGTGCCCGCCGGCGACGATCGGGGCCTGCGCCTGGCGGCCCCCGCTCGGGGAGGTCATCGTCTACTCCTCAGTTCTTCAGGGTCGCCGGCGCTGCGCCGGGCCGGTCGGTGGTGCCGTACGCGAGGTAGCCCCGCTGGATCGTGATGTGATCGGCGACGTACCTGGCGTCGTGCCATACGCCCCAGATGAAGCTCGAGCCGCGGCGGGACAGCCAGGGCAGGCCCAGGAAGTAGACGCCGGGCTCGCAGGACACTCCTCGTCGCTGGTCCGGCCGACCGTTCTCGTCGAACGCGTCGACCTCGAGCCAGCCGTAGTCGGTGGCGAAGCCCGTCGCCCAGACGATCGAGGTGACGCCGGCCTCGGCCAGGTCGAGTTCCAGGAGCGGACTGGTCACGCAGTCCGGGTCCGGCCCGAGGACGTGGGCCTCCGGCTCCTCGGGGAGGTCGAGCCCATTGCGCTCGACGTACTCGTCGGCATCCCGGAGGAACGCGAGGTACTTGGCGTCGCCGAGCGCGATGCTCGCGGCGAGGTCCGGCGCGAAGCGCAGTACGCCGTCGTCGTAGGACGCGGTCAGGCCGACGAGCTCGATGCCGGCGCCGGCCAGGGCACGGAAGTCCACGGTGTGGCCGCCGTGAGCGCCGCTGACCGCGATGGTGACGTGTTCGGCACCTCGGGGAGGGGTCTCCGCGTCCCAGATCCCGAGCACACCGAGCCACCAGCAGAAGTCACGTCCGCGGTACTCGCGGGGAGGACGGTCGTGCGGACCGACGGAGAGGACGACCCGGCGACCGGACCGGCGCAGCTCGTCGGCGATCTGGACCCCCGAGGAGCCGGCCCCGACCACGAGGACCGCGCCCTCGGGCAGTTGCTCCGGGTTGCGGTACCCGCTGGAGTGGATCTGCACGGGGACGGCGCCGTCCGGGACGATGGGCGGGATCACGGGCCGCTGGAACGGTCCGGTCGCGGCCACGACGAAGCGCGCGTCGATGGAACCCTCCGACGTCTCGACCCGGAAGCCGGGCCGACCGGCGTGCTTCCGCACCGAGGTCACCTCGACACCGCACCGGATCGGGGCACCGATCTTCTCGGCGTAGGTGACGAAGTAGTCCGCGACCTGCTCCTTCGAGGCGAAGGCGTCGGGGCCGACGTCGGAGAACTCCAGCCCGGGGAACCGGTCGTGCCACGCGGGCCCGTTCGCGACCAGGGAGTCCCACCGCTCCGAGCGCCACCGCTCGGCGATCCGGTGCCGCTCCAGGACGATGTGCGGTACGCCGTGGGCGCCCAGGTGCTCGCTCATCGCGACGCCTGCCTGGCCCGCCCCGACGACGACTACTTCAGTCTCTTCACTCGGCATGTCAGCCTCCCCTCAGGCGGTAGTCCATCCCGGTGTCGCGTCGACTGTGCTACCGCTCGAGACATCCTGGGGCGCCTCTGGAGACCTGTCGAACAGATGTTTCCGCTTTAGGTGATCTGATTTTTGGATTCAGACGGGGCACAGGGCGACGGGGTTGTCGGCGCGCAGTCAGATCGAGGGACGCGACGCCGGGCGTGTCGTCAGCGGCGGACGGTTACCTTTGGGGTCGGCGCCGGCGATCCCCTGCCGCGCCCGCCCCCAAGGAAGGAAACTCTTCGATGGTCGATGAGCCGATCCTGGTGCTTGCGGCAACGGGAGGACAGGGCAGGGCGGTGACCGACGCGCTGCTGGACCGCCGGGCCCGGGTCCGCGCACTGGTGCGCGACCCCGCGCGGAAGGCGGCGCGGGAACTGGCCGACCAGGGTGTCGAAGTGACGGCGGGATCCCTGAGCGATCGCGGGTCGCTCGCCGCCGCGATGACCGGGGTGGCCGGGGTCTTCGCGTTCACCACCCCCTTCGAGGCCGGCCTGGAGGCGGAGGTGGAGCAGGGACGGGCGATCCTGACCGCTGCCCAGGAGACGGGTGTGCCGCATCTCGTGTTCAGCTCGGTCGCCGGTGCCGACCAGAGGAGCGGGGTACCGCATTTCGACAGCAAGGCACGCATCGAGGCCGAGCTGGCCTCCGGCGATGTGCCCCATACGATTCTGGGGCCGACGTATTTCTTCGACAACGCACTCGGCGGAGCGGAGCGCGTCCTCAGCGGCGTTCTCGACCTGCCGCTGCCACCCGATCGGCCGCTGCAACAGCTTGCCCGCCCCGACCTGGGCGCGTTCGCTGCGGAAGTGCTGCTGAACCCTGCCCCCTACGTCGGGCAGCGCATTGAACTGGCCGGCGATGCGCCCACTCCCGTTCAGATGGCGGCCGCGCTGGGCGCGGCGCTGGGACGGGAGGTCCGCCATGAGCAAGTGCCTTTGACGGCGGTCACCAACCCGGACATGCATGCGATGTGGACGTTTCTGAACGGACCCGGCTACCGCGTCGACATCCCCGCACTGCATGCCGCGCACCCGGAGATCCACTGGACCAGCTTCGCCGACTGGGCGCACCGCACGTTCGCGACGGCCCGCTGAAGCAGCCGCGCCGATACCGTCACCACCCGCGCCGATGTCTCACGAGAGCCGGACCCGCCAGGCCAGTACGCCGCCGGCACCCTGGAGGAAGACAAGGTGTGAAGGCGGGAGAGGAGGCGTGATGCGAACCAGCGACGAGATCTACAACCGGATCCGCTGGGACCCGCGGTTCGACCCGGCCCGGTTCGTGCTGGGGATCAGCCGGCGCGGGGACGGCCTCGAACGCATCCCGCTGCCCTCCTTCGTGCCCGGGGGCGACATCCCGTGGCACCGGGTGGTGCTCATCGAGGCGGACGGCGAGGTGGTCTGGGACCGGGCCACGGGCATGGACCGCATCGACGCCTCGGGCGCCGGCCGGGTGCGGGACCCGGAAGCGGGCCTGAGCCGCGACACGAGCTCCGGCAGGGGCGAGCCCGACGGCGTCCTCGACGTGTCGCCGACGGCCCGCACGGCGGTGGCCTGGATCCCGCCCGCGGAGCTGTGGCCGCCGATCCAGGACATCCGCCGGGATTACGATCCGCAGATCCACCGTTGGCCGCCGCACGTCAATGTGCTCTTCGGCTTCGTGCCGGAGTCCGACTTCGAGCGGGCCGCCCCGCTGCTCGCCGCGGCGACGGCCGGGACGCCGGTCTTCACCGCCCGGCTGGACGGGGTGCGCACCTTCCGGCACAGGGCGTACTTCACCGTGTGGCTCGACCCGACGGCAGCCGGCGAGGCGCCGTGGGCGGACCTGCACCGCGCACTGCAGGAGCGGTTCCCGCGCTGCAGTGGGCCCGCCAAGAACTTCACCCCACATCTGTCCCTGGGCCGCACCCGGGATCCGCGGCGAGTCACCGCCGACTGCGCCACCCGGCTCGACGCCATGACGGCGACAGTCTGGGAACTCGTCCTGCTCTCACGCAGGGGCGACGGTCCGATGCGGCCACGGGCCACGGTCGCCCTGCGAACGGGCGAGCTCCGCCGGCTGCCCGCGCCCGGCCCCGAAGCGCCGGGCCCGGAGGACACGGCATGGCTCTCCGCGATCACCGACAGGTGAGGCCATGGCGGGCTGGGGCAACGATCACGCAGGTCGCCGACCGGCTCAAGTTCACCGCCCGCGACCGGCACGGACGCGCCCTGCGCGGAGCCATCGTCGACCTGGTGGCCCGCCGGGAGATCAAGCCGAGGACGAAGGAGCCCGCCGATCACGGTCCTCCCAGGCGAGCTTCGGGGTGCCGCTGCCGGCCCAGATCACCTTGCGGGCGCTGTCCGTGGCCGGCTGCCCGGCGTCGAGCGTCCACATGAGGGGCCCGAGCAGCAGGACGGCGGGAGCCCCTCATGCCCGGGGCAGCGGTGTCAGCACCAGCCGTTGATCGGTCCGTTGACCCCGCTCCACATATAGGCGTCACTGATCCATGTGCCGTCGGACAGCTTGTTCCACAGGCTCGTGGTGCCGTAGCGGCCTGTGTGCGAGGTTCCGTTGGCGGAGCAGGACACGGTCACGGTCGCCCCGTCGGCCACCGATCCCGCTATGCCGTAACCGGTGCCTGGTCCCGAGCGCCTGTTGACCGAGCCCCCTCCGTTGGCGTCGACGATGCCCTGGTTGAAGCCGAGCACCCCGTAGTTGTAGAGGGTGCCGCCGGCACCGACCCAGTAGCTGCCGTGCAGGGCGCCGCCCTGGTACGCGGCACCGCCGTTGTAGAGGACCCACTTGCCGATGCCGTGGCCGGCGATCCCGATGTAGGCGCCGTCCTGCCGCAACGCGAAGTGCACGTGGCGGCCGTACGCGGCGCCTCCGCAGGTGACGTCCGTACCCGTGTACCCGAGGTAGTCACCGGTGTTGACCCAGCCGCCGTTGGTGTTGATGTTGCTCCACAGGTGGTAGTAGTCGGTGGCGTACCCGCGGTCGTGGATCACCCGGATCCAGCCCGTGCACATGGTGTAGGCGTTGCCCTGCCGGGCCGCGCGCACGACCTCGTCGCCACCGGCGAGGTCGATCGAGCTCCACGGCGACTCGTAGCCGCCCCAGCCATGAGGGCCGCTGGTCAGGACGGTGTTGGCACCTATGGTCGTGGGGAGCGCCATGCCCGTCCGGTAGTCGCCGCCCGCGGACAGGAGGCCGACCTCGCCTTCGGACTCGGTCTCACCGGACGGCTTGGAGAGGTTCCGGGTCTTGCGGACGTCCGCCGGGCCGCGGACGTCGCCCTTCTCGAGGGCGTCCCTCTGCTTGCCGTCCTGCTGGGCGAACAGGGCCTTCTCTCGCGCTCCGACGACCGGGGAGCGCCGGGAGATGTCGGCGAACCGCTCCTCGCCCTCGAGGGCCGCACGCCACTCGCCGTCCTGGCGCTCGGCGACGAACAGCCAGCCCTGCGGCATCCGTTCCGAGCCCTTCTCGGTGGCCATCACGGCGGTGCCGAACGCCCACCGGCCCGACTTCCGGACGACCCTGACGATGGGCCGGTCCTCGCGGGCCGCGGCGGCTCCCATGGCCTTCTCGGCACGCGCCCGCAGCCGCTCGGTGACCGCGGCCTTCGGATCCGCGGAGGCCACCGCTGCGGTCTCGGAACGGGTACCGGAGCCGTCGGCGGCGACGGCCGGGAAGGCGGGCGACAGTGCGGCGGCGGCCAGCAGCAGAACGCCCGCGACCCTGCTTCGACAAACGCGTGGATCACTTCGTCGGAACATCCATCTCCTTCGAGACCTGCGCTCCGGAAGCCACCGAAGCGCGCGTGGTTGAATGTACGCCGTCAAGCCTCTCGCGTTGCGATGCCGACTGTCAGCACCCCCGGCGAACCTCGCAGGTACTGCCCTCTCGCATGGCCCTGCCACTTTCCTGGGCACACGCGGACAGTTGGGAAACACCGGACTTGCAGGGTGGGACAGGGGTGGGCCGGCCGCCGCCGTTGTCCACGGCCGGCCGGTGGATCAGGCGTCCGCGCCGGTGAACAGGTCGGCGTAGCGCCGGCGCAGTTCGGCCTTCTGCACCTTCCCCATCACATTGCGGGGCAGGGCGTCGACGACGCGCACCGCGCGCGGGTGCTTGAACCGGGCGAGGTCCTTGGCGACGAAGTCCAGCAGTTCCGCCTCTTGGGGCTGCTGGTCCGGGGCGGGTACGACGACGGCCACCACCGTCTCGCCGAAGTCCGGATGGGGGACGCCGATCACGGCGGACTCCCGCACCGTGGGGTGGGCGTCGAGAAGTTCCTCGATCTCCTTGGGGTAGATGTTGTAGCCCCCGGAGATCACGAGGTCCTTGCCCCGGCCGACGATGCACAGATAGCCGTCCTCGTCGATCCGGCCCAGGTCGCCGGTGATGAAGAAGCCGTCCTCGCGGAACTCCGCGGCGGTCTTCTCGGGCAACTGCCAGTAGCCGGTGAAGACGTTCGGGCCGCGGACCTCGATGCTGCCGACCTCGCCGTCGGGCAGCGGCCGGCCGGTCTTGCCGTCCACCACCCGGATCTCGGTCCCGGCGAGCGGCATGCCGACAGTGCCGGGCTTGCGCGGTCCGCCCGTGTACGGGTTGGTGGTGTTCATGCCGGTCTCGGTCATCCCGTAGCGCTCCAGGATGGCGTGGCCCGTGCGGGCCTCGAAGGCCTGGTGGTCGCTCGCGAGCAGCGGAGCCGAGCCGGAGACGAAAAGCCGCATCGATGCGCAGGCCCCGGGAGTGAGCCGGCTGTTCTTCAGCAGCCGGGTGTAGAAGGTGGGGACGCCCATGAGTACCGTGGCCCGGGGCAGCAGGTCGACGATCGTCTCGGCGTCGAACTTCGGCAGGTAGTACATGGAGGCGCCCGCCGTCAGGGTCATGTTCGCGGCGACGAAGAGCCCGTGGATGTGGAAGATCGGCAGGGCGTGGATCAGCCGGTCCTCGGCGGTGTACTGCCAGGCGTCCAGCAGCGCCCGGCAGTTGGAGGCGAGGTTGCCGTGGGAGAGCACGGCGCCCTTGGAACGCCCGGTGGTGCCGGACGTGTAGAGGATCGCCGCCGGGTCGTCGGCCGATGCGTCGAAGACGTCCTCGTGCCGGCCGTCGCCGTCGAGGAGGGTGCCGTCGCCGGCGGTGCCGAGGGTCTCGACGACGAGCCCTTGCTCCGCGCGGTGCGCGTGGTCGGCCAGGCGGTCGGGGGAACAGACGAGGACGCGGGGCTGAGCGTCGCCGATGAAGTACTCCATCTCCGCGCCGGTGTAGGCGGTGTTGAGCGGCAGGAAGACGCCGCCGATCTGCAGGGTCGCCAGGTACAGTGCGACGGCCTCGGGGGATTTCTCCACCTGCATGGCGATCCGGTCACCGGGGGTGACGCCGTCGGCGACGAGTCGGGCGGCGATCCGCTGCACGGTCTGCGCGGTCTCGCGGTAGGTGATCCTCCGCCCGTCGGGCAGTTCGAAGAGCGCCTTGTCCGGCCGTCGTTCCGCCTGCTGGATGAAGGACCGGTGGATGGTCGTGAAGGGCGCCATCGAGGGTGTTCCTCTCTCGTCGTCCGCGGTGGTGGACGTGTCTCGGGTGCGGGGATCCGTCGGGGCGTCGCGCAGGATCTGCTGCAGCGGCCCGCCGGCGGCCACGGTGCGGTGGCGGACGAAGTTCTCGTGCCGGCGCTCCAGCTGCTCCGGCTCGTAGCGGTAGTTGATCATCGCGCCGTAGGACTGTCGCCAGGCCTCCGGTGAGTTGTTCGCCGGCCAGTTCAGCCGCCAGGCGGTGGCCCCGTTGCCCAGGTGGAAGCGGGCGACCGGGTCGAGGGGGCGCCCGTCGTCGCGCCGTTCGACCGCGATGTACCGGGCCAGGGCGGGAAAGAGCCGGGGACGGATCTGCTCGACGTCCTCCGCGCTGAGGTCCGCCGGCTCCTCCACGGCGTCCAACTGCCGGACGAGCGGCCGTAGATCGGCGTCCCGCTCGGCCTGCTCGCCGAGCCAGCGCCGGAATCCGGGGATGGGCGAGAGCGTGACGAAGTGTGTGAGGTGCGGCAGCTGCTCCCCCACCTGTTCGATGACCTGCTTGATGAGGAAGCTGCCGAAGGAGACGCCGGCCAGGCCGTCCAGGGCGTTGTTGATCGAGTAGAGCGCTGCCGTATCCGCTCTGGAGGGGCTCAGTGCCGGGCCGTTCTCCAGCAAGGGGGCGATGCTGTCCGGCATGCCGCGCACCAGCGCGACCTCCACGAAGATCAGCGGCACGTTCGCGGTGGCCGGGTGGAAGAAGGCGTAGACACAGCGGTCCTCGGGCTGCAGACGGCGGCGGAGCTCGGCCCTGCCCGCCATCGGGTGGACCTTCTCGTACCGCAGCAGATGGTCGTGCAGCTCCTTCGGTGATTCCCAGGTGATCTCCTCCATGCGCAGGAAGCCGCGGTTGAACCAGGAGGTGAGCAGATGGTGGAAGTCATGGTCGAGGGACAGCAGCTCGGGGTGACGGCGCATCAGCCGACGCAGGTCCGCGCGCATCCGGACCAGGGCGAGCGTGGCGTCCGGTGCGTGGTTCATCCGGCGGAGCAGCTGCTGGCGGGCCGGCTCGACCACGTCGAAGAGCCGCACCAGCTCCTCCTCGCCCTGGGATCCGGAGTTCCTGGCGTCCTCCCACCGGTGGAAGGCGGTGCGGACCCGCTCGGCGTCGACGTCGTAGGTCTTGGTGACGTGGGTGAAGAAGGCGAGCCTTCCGGTGTCGTCGAGTTCGTCGTAGGCGGTCAGGGCCCGAGCCGCGACCGCGCGCATCGAGGCTTCGCCCACGTCGCTCATCAGGACTTCGCAGGCGGCGAGCAGCTGGTCCAGCGGGGGGTCGTGCGGTTCTCCGGCCGCAGGGTCGCCGCCGCGCCGTCGCCCGAGCGCCTGGAACAGCTCGGTCAGCAGCCAGCCGTCATGGCGTCCCATCGCCACTCCTTCCCCGTGCCTCTGGTTTCTTGCGCATTTCATATACGTGAAGGCGCCTGATGTATATAACAGCTCGCATGTGAGATGCGCCATCCCTTGGACAGGCCGGATAATGTGGGCTCGGAGGTGTCCATGGCCCGAGTCCCGGAATCCCAGCGCGTACGGGACGCGCTCGAGACGGCCGTCATCGACGGCCGCTACCGACCCGGTGAACGCCTGGATCCAGCACAGCTCGAGCGCGAGTTCGGATGCTCCCGCACGCCGATCCGAGAAGCCCTCCAGGCCCTGGAGCGCTCCGGGCTGGTGCGGATCCGCCCCAAACGCGGCACCTACGTCACCGAGTTGAGCATCTCGGAGCTGGCCGAACGCTTCGAGGTCATGGCCGAACTCGAGGGAATGGCGGCACGGCTCTCCGCCCGCCGCATCGAGCGGGAGTCACTGGACGAGCTCGAACGCGCCCTGCGGGAATGCGAGAAGCACGCGACGACCGGCGACGCCGACAGCTACTACTACGCCAATGCCTGGTTCCACGGCATCATCTACGACTCCTGCGGCAACGAGTACCTGAGGCAGCAGGCCCATGCGCTCAAGCGAGCCCTGCAGCCGTACCGCCGACTGCAGCTGCGCGTGCCGGATCGCATGCGGCGCTCGCTGGCCGAGCACCGCGGGATCGCCGACGCCATCGCCGGCGGCGACACCGAGACCGCGGAGAACGCCGCCCGCGACCACGTGCTCGTCCAGGTCAAGGAGTTCAGCCAGCTGGTGCGTACTTGGAGGCAGGTGACGGAGCCGACACCCGATGCCGGGTGAACCGCGAGCGGAGCCCACAGGATCCGATGCGGCGCATGGTGCTCCTCGCAGTGACAGGATCGGTGCTGTGGGCACCGAGACGGACTGGGCATACCGGGTGTTCGAGCCGCACGGCTCGGAGGGATGGCGCCCCTACGGCAGCGACCCCGAACGGTGGCGGGGCACGATCACCGCCGACGATTCGAGCGAGGGCCCCCAGTACGCCCTCTCCCTCGTCATCGCCGACCTGATGACCGAGTGGAAGGCGTGCGGCCTCCACCGGGCGAAGCACGTGCGGGTCTACCTCTGGCGCGACGAGGAGGGCGACCGGGAGGACGCCGACGCCATCGTGGAGGTCCGGCCGAGCATCCACGCTGAGTTACCGGCGAGCGACCGGATCACGCACCGGCGGGGTACCGGCCCGGGAGCGAGCGACAGATGGATCAACCGGCATGCGTGCCACCACGGGCGGCGCTCCACAGCGATCCGCGGTCACTCACGGTCGATCGGCGGCCGAACGCCAACCGGACGTCAGCAGGCAATCATGCAAGGTGGCCCAGGCTGACAGCCCTCGAACACCAGCGACACGATCACCGGGACCGCGTCCCAGCCACCACCCGCAACCCAGAGACACCACTGCTCACCTGCAGCGATGACCTTACGAGCCCCACGGGTCGCGGAACCCTCTCCGGCGACGCAGCCACCTCGGGGCGGTCGGCGCGCCGGTCAGGTCTCCATCACGGCGTCGCAGTCGGGGCAGACCGCGGTTGCGTACTCCGCGGGGTACCACGGTGCCTCAGAGTGCTCGGAGGGCTTCCAGCAGGTCGTCTCCATGGCGAAGGTGTCCTTGCCGCAGAGGGTTCGTGGTCCAGTCGTGTCGGGGGACCCTGGCGCGGCAGGCGCCGCGTGCACCCGGCGGACGAGCCATTCCTCACCACGCGGTGGGCGTGTGGCCACCGCCCTGTCGACCTCGTACACGACGACGATCTCGCCCATGCCCCTACCATAGGCGGCCGCACGGCCCGACCCGCCCGCAGCGGCCGGCCGGGCGGCCACACGGAGCCGGGCACCGGTGGGAGACGCTCACCACCGGAAGCGATTACATGTAATAACTACCGTGAAAACATTGTCCAACGGCTTCCCGGAGGTGACTCGTGCTGTAGAGTGTAACCACGCCGCCCATCGGAGCCAGGACCACACCCATGTCGCAGCCATCCGCACCATCCGCCCAGGTGACAGCCGCCGAGATCTCCCGCATCGCGGGCGTCACGCGCGCCACCGTCAGCAACTGGCGACGCCGGCACGACGACTTCCCCGCGCCCTCGGGCGGCACGGACAGCAGCCCGCTGTACGACCTGGAGGAGGTCCGCGCCTGGCTCGCCTCACGCGGACAGCACACGGCGGCCACACCCAGCGGGGAGCTGCGCACCACCCTGCGCCTCCGCGAGCGGCCCGGCGCCGGTGCGTCCGACCTGCTCCTGCTGGTGCTAGCGGCGGCCCGCCGCCCCGCCCACGACCTCACTGGTCTGCACGCGCTGTCCGACGCCGATCTGGTGAAGCAAGCGAACGACGCGGCGGCCGAGGTCGCGGACGTGGTGCCGGACACGGAGCCCGTCCAGTTCACCGATGCCGACACCGCGGTCCTGCGCGCCCTGCTGCTCTGCGTCCGCGACGAAAGCGCGCAGACGGCGCTGGGCGTACTGGCGGAGAGGGAGCTGGAGGACAGCGCCGCCAGCGGCGCCTACCGGACGCCGGCCCCGCTCGCCGACCTGCTGGCCCGCCTGATTCCGGGCTCTGTGGCCCGGGTTCTCGACCCCGCGTGTGGCAGCGGCACCTTGCTGTCGGCCGTCGCAGCGCGCGGCGCTCGCGAGCTGTACGGGCAGGACAGCCTTCCCGTCCAGGCACGGCGCACCGCGGTCGGCCTGACCCTGATGGCTGAGGAGGGTGTGGACGTCACCGTGCGCACGGGCGACAGCCTGCGCGCCGACGCCTTCCCGGACCTCACCGTCGACGCCGTGCTGTGCAACCCGCCCTATGGCGGCCGGGACTGGGGCCACGACGAGCTCGCCTACGACCCACGCTGGGCGTACGGTTTCCCGCCCCGCGCCGAGTCCGAACTGGCCTGGGTCCAGCACGCGCTGGCCCACCTCGAACCGGGCGGCCACGCCGCGCTGCTTCTTCCGCCGGCCACGGCGTCCCGCTCCTCCGGCCGTCGCATCCGCGCCGAGCTGATCCGCAGCGGCGCACTGCGGGCGGTGGCGGCCCTGCCGCCGGGGGCGGCGATTCCGCTGCACATCGGCCTGCAGGTGTGGGTGCTGCAGCGTCCGGAGCCGACCCGGCCGGCGTACCAGACGGTGCTCTTCATCGACACCGCGGGGGAGCCCACGGCTCCGGGGCGCGGCGGGAGCCGTGCCGGTGCGGTGGACTGGGCGCGGGTGACCGAGCAGATCGTCTCCGCGTGGACGGCGTACGCCGAGGACCCGGACGGGTTCGAGGCGCAGGCCGGTGTGGCGCGGGCGGTGAGCGTGGTCGACCTGCTCGACGAGGTGGTCGACGTGACCCCGGCCCGGCAGGTACGTGCATCCCAGGCGGATATGGAGCCGCGGCAGCTGGCCGACCAGGCCGTCGTGGCACGGGATGCGTTGACGGGTGCGGCGCGGTCGGTCGCGCTGTTGGCCGCCACGGAACTGTGGGACGCTGCGGGCGACAAGGCCCGCCAGTGGCGTTCGGCCACGGTGTCCGACCTGACCCGGGGCGGCGCGCTGAAGGTCCTGCGGACAGCCCCCGCGTCGCCGAGGCAGGCGGACGGCGAGGGTCATCCAGAGACGGGTGTGGCTAGCCGGCCTACCCTCACCGGCGACGACATCGCTCGCGGAAGCGGGCCGACGGGGCGGATCGAGGACGCACAGGCCGCCGAGCAGGCGCCGGAGATCGCTGTCGGCGACGTGCTGGTGCGTGGCCTGATCGGCGGCGGGGGGCCCGTCGCGCGGGTCGCTGGAGAGGACGAGGCGGGTGTGCTGCTCGGCCCGGGCGTGCACCTCTTCCGGCCCGACCCGGCGCGGCTCGACTCCTGGTTCCTCCACGGCTTCCTCGGTTCAGAGGCCAACCTGGCCGGCGCCTCCACCGGGAGCTCCACACTGCACCTCAGCCCGGGCCGGCTGCGCGTCCCACTGCTGCCGCTGGAGGAACAGCGGCGGTACGGGGAGGCGTTCCGGCACGTTGCCGCACTGCGCGAACAGGCTCGCAGGACAGAGGAGTTGGCCGAGGAGACGGCGCGACTCGTGGCCGACGGCCTCACGGGCGGGCAGCTGGTTCCTCGCAAACCCGAGACTCTTTGAACTCCCCCACTCATGATGCGGACGGACGAGGACCCCACCCTCCCGCCGCGCTCCACGTCATCCGTACGGTCCTGGAAGGGAAGCGGAAGAAGTCTTGAACAGCAGCAAGCACACGGAGTTGGCGAACCACGCGTGGTCCGTCGCCGACCTCCTGCGGGGGGACTACAAGCAGTCCGACTACGGCAAGGTCATCCTGCCGTTCACGGTGCTGCGGCGACTGGAGTGCGTGCTGGAACCGACCCGCGAGAAGGTCGCGGAGACCGTGACGAAGTTCGAGGGCCAGGACATCATCGCGGACAAGTTCCTCCGCAAGGCTTCCGGCCACGCCTTCTACAACACGTCCACGCTCACCCTGAAGAAGATCGCGGCGGACCCGCAGAACGCGGCGAAGAACCTCGCGGTGTACGTCGGGGCGTTCTCCGACAACGCCCGCGGCGTGCTGGACCGCTTCGAGTTCGCCCAGCAGATCAAGCGGCTGGACGGCGCGGGGCTGCTCTACCAGGTCATCGGCAAGTTCACCGACCTGGACCTGCGTCCCGAGGTCGTGCCCAACCACAACATGGGCTACATCTTCGAGGAGCTGATCCGCCGCTTCGCCGAGCAGTCCAACGAGACGGCCGGTGAGCACTTCACGCCACGTGAGGTCATCCAGCTCATGGTGCGGCTGCTCGTCGCCCCGGACGGCGACGCGCTGCAGCTTCCGGGCGCGGTGCGCACGGTCCTCGACCCGGCGTGCGGCACGGGCGGCATGCTCTCCGCGATGGACGACCTGATCACGGAGCTGAACCCGGACGCCACGGTGGAGGTGTACGGGCAGGAGCTCAACCCGGAGTCGTGGGCGATCTGCCGGTCCGACCTGATGATCAAGGGCCAGGACCCGGAGAACATCGCCTTCGGCAACTCCTTCTCCGACGACGGCCACAAGCGCAAGACCTTCGACTACATGCTGGCCAACCCGCCGTTCGGCGTGGAGTGGAAGAAGGTCAAGGACGAGGTCGAGACCGAGCACAAAGAGCTCGGCGAGGCCGGCCGCTTCGGCGCGGGCCTGCCGCGCATCAACGACGGCTCGCTGCTCTTCCTCCAGCACATGATCGACAAGATGAAGCCGGTCGACGTGGACGGCGGGGGCGGCTCGCGCCTCGCGATCGTCTTCAACGGCTCGCCGCTCTTCACTGGCGGGGCCGGCTCGGGCGAGTCGGAGATCCGCCGCTGGATCCTGGAGAACGACTGGCTCGAGGGCATCGTCGCCCTGCCGGACCAGCTCTTCTACAACACCGGCATCTCGACCTACTTCTGGATCCTGACCAACCGCAAGAGCCCGGACCACAAGGGCAAGGTCGTCCTGCTGGACGCCCGCGACCAGTGGCAGAAGATGCGCAAGTCTCTGGGTGACAAGCGCAAGGAGCTGGGCAAGGAGCACATCGCCACGGTGGTCAAGCTGTACGGCGAGGCCCTGGCGGTGGCGGGCGACCCGGAGCACCCGTTGCACGGCAAGGTGAAGGTCTTCTGCAACGAGGACTTCGGCTACCAGCGGATCACGGTGGAACGCCCGCTGAAGCTGCGGTTCGAGATCACGGAGGAGACACTGGCGGCGCTGGAGACGTCCAAGGCGATCCAGAAGTTTCCGCAGGCCCCGGCCCTGGCGGACGCCTTCAAGTCCCTGATGGGTGCGAGCTGGGCCACGAAGCAGGAGGCCTGGCTCGCCCTGAAGGACGCGGTGGTCCAGGCCGGCGGAACGTGGCCCACGGGGGCGCCGTTCAACAAGGCGCTGCGCGAGGTGATCGGCGTCCGGGACCCGAAGGGCGAGGTCCAGCTCGTCAAGGGCCAGCCCGAGCCGGACGCGGAGCTGCGGGGCTACGAGAACGTTCCGCTGGGCGAGAACGTCGAAGAGCATCTGGCACGGGAGGTCCACCCGCACGTGCCGGATGCGTGGATCGACCACAGCAAGACGAAGATTGGGTACGAGATTCCCTTCACGCGGCACTTCTATGTGTACGAGCCGCCGCGGCCGTTGGCAGAAATCGACGCGGAGCTGAAAGCGCTGGAAGCGGAGATCCAGGAACTCCTCACGGAGGTCACGGAATGAGCCACCCCCATTCTGCCCTGCCCTACGGCCCCACCCCACCTGAGTCTTGGAAGGTGATGCCGTTCAAGTATCTGGCGTCTCTCACCAACGGCTACGTGTTCAACTCCGACAAGCACGCGGATTCCGGAACGCCGATCATCCGGATCGAGAACCTGAACGGCTCCGAGAACTTCAATCACTCGACCCTGGTCCTCGATGACAAGTTCCGTGTCATGCCAGGGGATCTGCTGTTCTCCTGGTCCGGGAACCCGGGGACGTCCTTCGGACCCTTCAGGTGGCGCAGGCCGGGCGTCCACTATTTGAACCAGCACATCTTCAACGTGTCCGTAAGGGGCTGCGACCGGCATTGGCTGTATTGGTCGCTGAAGGCCGCAACGCATTGGATCGAGCGCGAGCTGACGAGCGGCATGATCGGCATGGTGCACGTCACGAAGGACGAACTCGGTAACGTCCCCATCCCGATCCCGCCCGTGGAGGTCCAGCACCGTGTCGCACGGTATCTCGACGCCGAGACCAAGCGCATTGATACGTTGATATGCCTGCGCGAACAGCAGAAGCGGCTATGGGGCGACCGCGCCCGCGCCTACCTATACGAGCGGCTCGCGAGCAGCTCGCCTCGGCCCGGCCGGAGCACGTACATCGACTGGCTGGGATATACCGACGATGACTGGAAGTCGGCCACTATCGGGCACATGGCCCGGTTCTTCATGGGCACTACGTTCCCGCACGCGTATCAGGGCCTGCGGAATGGGGACTACCCGTTCATCAAGGTCAGTGACTTCCAGTATGCCGACGAGATAGGGCGGATGGAGACCGCCGAGAACTGGATCTCGAAGAGCACAGAAAGGGAACTCAGGGCACAGATCGTGCCGGCTGGCGCAGTCCTTTACGCGCGCGTCGGCGCCGCCCTCCTGCTGAACCGCAGGCGTATCACCACGCGCACCTCGGTGATCGACGATAATGTCAGGGCCATTTCGTTCACCCACGGTGATCCCCGCTTCTGGGCGAGTGTACTGTCGCTCCTCGACATGGGGCAGTTGGTCAATCCCGGTCCAGTGCCGTCACTGAGCGAAGGACAGGTGGCCTCGGTACGTGTGCCGGTCCCTCCCGCGCACGAGCAGACCGCCATCGCCGATCGGATGGAGCACGACTCCCGGCACTGGAAGCGGTCGCAAGAGGTGCTCGACCAGCAGCTCGCCCTGCTCGCGGAGCGACGCCAGTCACTGATTACCGCCGCCGTAACCGGTCAGTTCGACGTATCCACCGCCAGCGGCCGCAACGTAACCGAAGGAGTCGCCGTATGAGCCCCGTGCACGAAGAGTCGTCCTTCGGGTCTGCCATCGTCGCCGCCCTCTGCGAGCGCGGCTGGCGGGAGGCGAACCCGGAGGATTACCAGGCCGACCTCGGCCTCGACACCAACGAGCTGTTCACCTTCATCGGCGCAACCCAACCCGACGAGTGGGACGAGCTCCTCACCGTCTATGGCGGCAACCCCAACGAGGCGCAGCGCGGTTTCGCTCAGCGCCTCGACCGGGCCATCGCCGATGACGGGCTGCTCCACGTCCTCCGCAACGGCGTCAAGGATCGCGGAGTTCGGCTTCGCGTCGCCTACTTCAAGCCCAACCTCATCTCCGCCGACTCCGTTCTCGACGGCTATCGGGCCAACCGCCTCACCGTCGTCCGAGAGCTCCCCTACGCCACCAAGCAGGCCGACTGGGGCCACCGTCTCGACCTGACCCTGTTCCTCAACGGCATCCCCGTCGCCACCGCCGAGCTGAAGAACCCGCTCACCGGTCAGGGCGTCGAGCAGGCCAAGGAGCAGTACCGGACCGACCGGGACCCGACCGAGCTGATCTTCACGCGTCGCGTGATCGCCAACTTCGCCGTCGACCCGGACCTGGTCTTCGTCACCACCCAGCTGCGCGGAAAGAGCACCCGGTTCCTGCCGTTCAACACCGGTTCGAACGGTCCCGGTCAGCCCGGCGGGGCCAGCAACCCGGCGCCCACGGCTCACGGCAAGTACGCCACGTCCTACCTCTGGGAAGAGGTCTGGCAGCGAGACAACTGGCTCGACCTCCTCCAACGTTTCGTGCACCAGCAGAAGCACAAGACGCCCGGCGGCGGCACCACCAAGTCGACGATCTTCCCCCGCTTCCACCAGTGGGACGTGGTCCGCAAGCTCACCGCGCACGCGTCCGTGCACGGCGCCGGCCAGAACTACCTGGTCATGGCCTCCGCCGGCTCCGGCAAGTCGAACACCATCGGCTGGCTGGCCCACCGCCTCAGCGACCTGCACGCCCGTCGCGATCCGCACGTCCTCCGGCCCGACGCCCTCGCCGACGGCCGCATCAAGCCCGGCGAGCCCGTCTTCGACAAGGTCATCGTCATCACCGACCGCCGCGCCCTGGACGCCCAGCTCTCGGCGACCGTCGGCAGCTTCTCGCAGACCGACGGCCTGGTCGTGAAGATCGACGAGAAGCACGGGGCGAAGAGCGAGCAGCTGGCCCGCGCCCTCTCCCGGGACACCGGGAAGATCGTCACGGTCACCCTGCACTCGTTCCCGGCTCTGCTGGACTACATCAAGCGCAACCCGACCGAGATCAAGGGCACCCGCTTCGCGATCATCGTCGACGAGGCGCACTCCTCCCAGTCCGGTGACGCGGCCACCGCCGTGAAGTCCGCCCTGCGCGACCTCGGCCTGGACGCCGACTCGGACGACGAGGGCGCGACCACGGTCACCGTGGACGACAAGCTGAAGGCAAAGGCGGTCGAGCGCTCCCGCGCCGCCAACCTCTCCTACTTCGCCTTCACCGCGACCCCCAAGTCCAAGACGCTCGAGCTCTTCGGCACGGAAGGCGTAGAGAACGGCAAGACCGTCTACCGCCCCTTCCACACCTACTCCATGCGCCAGGCCATCGAAGAGGGCTTCATCCTCGACCCCCTGCGCAACTACGTCACCTACAACACCTACTGGAAGCTCGCGAACCTCAACCGCGACGAGAAGGAGGTCGACCCCTCCAAGGCCAACAGCCTGCTCGCCCGGTTCGCGCTCATGCACGAGCACACGGTGTCCCAGCACGCCCAGGTGATCGTGGAGCACTTCGTCGCCCACACCCGCGGCCGGCTCGGCGGACGTGCCAAGGCCATGGTGGTCACGTCGTCCCGCCACTCCGCCGTGCAGATGGCCCGCGCCGTCCGCAGCTACATCGCCGACCGTGACTACGACACGAAGTACCCGGACCTCGGCGTGCTGGTCGCCTTCTCCGGCTCCCTCACCATCGACGGCGAGGAGACCACCGAGAGCAAGGAGAACGGCGGTCTGTCGGAGAGCGCACTGCCGAAGGCGTTCGGCTATACCCGCGCCGACGACAAGGCCGCGAAGGCCGGCGGCAAGGGACAGCAGGAGTACCGGATCCTCGTCGTCGCCGAGAAGTACCAGACCGGCTTCGACCAGCCGCTCCTCACGACGATGTACGTCAACAAGACGCTGACCGGCATCGCCGCCGTGCAGACGCTCTCGCGCCTCAACCGCACCGCCGACCGCAAGTCGCAGGCCGACCTGGCCGTCCTGGACTTCGTCAACGAGGCCGAGGACATCCAGGACGCCTTCCGCCCGTACTTCGAGGAGGCGCACACCCTGCCCTCCGACCCGAACCTCCTGTACACGGCTCAGAGCCGCGTCATGTCCGCGCCGATCATCTCGGAGCAGGACATGGACGCGTTCGTCGCCGCGTACTTCGAGGCGCAGGAGAAGGCCGGCGGCTCCCAGGCCAAGTGGGAGAAGCTGCACGCCGAGTTGTACCGGCTCCTCTCCCCCGCCGTCACCCGCTTCGGCACCCTCCTGAAGAGCGAGGAGGAGGACGACGTCGAGGCCGCCGAGGAGTTCCGGGCCAACCTCAACGACTACGTCCGCAAGTACGGCTTCCTCGCACAGATCGTCCCCTACCAGGACGCCGACCTGGAGCGGCTGTACCTGTACGGGCGTTATCTGCTCAACCGGCTGCCCCGTCTCGCGGACGGCGGAGTCGACATAGGCGAGGTCGACCTCAGCCACCTGCGCGTCGAGAAGACCGGCGAGCACGACAAGTCCCTGCTTCCCGAAGGCGCTGCGGAACTCAAGGGGTTCGGCGATGGGGTCGGCGGCGGGAAGGACTCCGAGAAGTCGCTGCTGTCCGAGCTGATCGAGAAGTTCAACGCGAAGTTCGGCACGGAGTTCACCGAGGAGGACGTCCTCCCGGCCTTCAACGCGACGAAGAAGGACCCGAAGGTCCGGGCCGCCGCCCTCGTCAACGACGAGGAGAACTTCGGCGTCGTCTTCGACAAGAAGTTCGAGGAGAACATGATGGACCATGTCTCCACGATCGACACGCTCGGCAAGCGGTACTTCGGGACGGACCGGGACTTCAAGTCCAACCTGGACCGCAGTGCGCGCCGCGCGGCCTGGCGGATGATCCGCCGCGAGGAGGGGCTGGACGACTTCTGAGAGCGGCTGGGGCATCGGCACCCACTCGGTGCCGGTGCCCCAGGACGCGTCTACCTGCCTCAGCCGCGCGCGGCCTGCTCCACGAACTCGGCCCAGGCCTTCGGCCCGAGCGACAGGACGGGCCCGGCAGAGTCTTTCGAGTCCCGGACCAGCACAGCGTTGGGAGCGGCAGCGACCTCGACGCACTGGCCACCCTCGGCTCCGCTGTAGCTGCTCTTGAACCAGGCGAGTCCGGCCCTTGAAGATGCGTTCTCTGCCGTCTTCATAGCTCCCTCAGCAACTCCTCGATGAATTCCAGGCTCTGCTGCGGAGTAAGAGCCTGGCTTCTGATGATCCCATAGCGGGCAGCGGCCAGAGCCGTCTCGTCGTTGTCCGTCACCAGGGTGCTGCGTCCCTGCACCTCCGCATAGACCACCTGCTCTCCACCTTTGCGTCTGACCACTGTGAAGGGTCCATCGATCCCTGCGTTGTCCTCGCGGTCCAGTGGCATCACTTGGATCTCTACGTTCCGCCGACGGCCGACGAGCAGGAGATGCTCAAGCTGTCCTCGCAGCACCACCTTGCCGCCCAGAGGCTTACGCAGTACTGACTCCTCCATCACCATGCTGAGCAACGGAGCCGGCCAGCGGTTGAAGATTTCCTGCCGATCCAGCCGAGCGGATACACGCAGTTCCATGGTTGCCTCGTCCAGCAATGGCCGACGCATGGCCAGCACTGCCCGCATGTACTCTTCGGTCTGCAAGAGGCCATTGATCACCACCGTGTCGTAGGCACACAGCTCCACGGCTTCGGACTCAAGTTGAGCCATGTCCCGGAAGAAGGCCGGATACCGCGCCCGACCGACCTCCCCCTTCATGGCCACCAACAAACCGCCCGCGTCCAGTTCTTCGTCCGCCTGCTCGATGAACCGAGGCTGCGGAACCCGCCGCCCCTGCTCGTACGAGGCGATGGTGTCCGCCGAGTATCCGACCCGCTTGCCGAGTTCGGCCCGTTCCATGCCCGCCCGTGTCCGCAGCAGCTTCAACTGCCGCCCGAACGCGCCGATCAGCCCCTTGGCGGATTCCTCCTCGGTGCGCCGTTGCCCCGGCACCTCGGCGTCGCCGCCACTCCCACCGTCGTCCAACACCGCACACCCCACTTCCCGCTCACGCGGCCGTACCGTCCCGTACACGGTGAGCGCCCGCGGGTACTCCCCACCGCGTCCGCGCGTCACCCCTGGTCACGCTATGCCACGGCCCGAGACGCTGCGTACGTGAATCGCACAGAACAACCCGCACCGGCGACCCCCGTCCACTCCTGCTTCACCCTCCGCTTCAGCTCGACGCCCCGAGGCGCGCGCCTGGCCCGTCGGCTCTGCGCCGTACGGCTCGACTCCTGGGGCGTGCCGTACGGCAGCGACGCCCACGATGTGCTGAGCCTGCTCGTCTCCGAGCTCGCCACCAACGCCGTCACCCACGGCCATGTGACCGGCCGCGACTTCCGCGTCCACCTCCTCGCCCTCTCTGCGCCCGCCGCCCAATCCCTCACCGTCCGCGTGGAGGTCACCGACACGCGGGGCGACAAACTCCCCGCGCACGCTCCCTCTTCTGCCCCCGGCCCCGCCCGTACCGGCGGACGCGGTCTGCTCCTGGTCGAGGCCCTCGCCGATCGCTGGGGCTGCGAACCCCGCCCGGACGGCCCCGGCAAGACGGTCTGGGCCGAGTACACGGTGGCGCGATACGGCCCGTCCGCCGCGCCCTCGTAGGACCCGGCTGGACGCACAGATCGTTTCCCGGGGAAACTGGCCGCGACGGGGCTCGGGGGAACGAGCGAGCGCGAGTGCAGGACGCGGGGCGGGGACAGGTGCCGGACAAACCGATCGCGGGCCGCTACGAGTTGCTGGAGCGACTCGGCAACGGCGGCATGGGCGATGTGTGGCGGGGCTATGACGCGGTGCTGGACCGGCCGGTCGCCGTGAAGCGGATCCGGCCGCAGGCCGTCGCCGCCACGCCCCAACTGGCCGAGGAGCTCGAGCGGCGCTTCCGACGCGAGGCACGGATCACCGCCCGCATCCAGCACCCGGGCGTGCCGCAGGTGTACGACGCCGTCCTCGACAGCACTTACGAGCACCTGTTCCTCGTCATGGAGCTGGTGGAGGGCGTCCCCCTCACCCGGTACGTCCACGAGGAGCGGCCCCTCCCGGTCAGCTGGGCGGTGGCGGTCGCCGCGCAGGTCGCCACCGTGCTGTCGTACGCGCACGACGTGCCCGTGGTGCACCGCGACCTCAAGCCGTCCAACATCCTGGTCGCGCGGGATGGCACGGTGAAGGTCCTCGACTTCGGCGTCGCGGCGATCCTGCAGACCGACGTCACCAGGCTGACGGCCTCCGGCCGGCCCCTCGGCACGCACCAGTACATGTCGCCCGAGCAGGTGCGCGGCACCCGGGTCACCCCGCGCACCGACCTCTACGCCCTCGGCTGCGTGCTCCACGAGCTCCTCTGCGGCAAGCCGCTGTTCAGCGCGCGCAGCGACTTCGAGCTGATGGACCGGCACGTCCGGGCCGCGCCCATCCCGCTGCGGCGGCTGCGCGCCGACGTGCCGGAGGAGCTGGAGGCGCTGGTCCTGCACCTGCTGCGCAAGACCCCGGAGAGCCGGCCGGTGGACGTGCAGGAGGTGTACGAGCGGCTGATGCCCTTCCTGCCCGCGCCCGGGGAGTCCTCCGCCCTCGGGGAGGCCGGGCCGCCCGGGGCGCCGGATCCGACCGGGCTCTACCGCCGTCCCTACGCGCCCCGTGCCCGGGCCGAGAGCGGTCCCCGTGTCGCCCCGGACACGGCGGCGCCGGGCCAGGTCGCCGAGTACGTGGTCTCGCCGCCCGAGCGGGAGCTGCTGCGGGCCCAACTGCGGGAGGTCGACGAGCACTACATCGCCCTCATGGAGGAGGAGCGCTACACGCAGGCCGCCGAGGTCGCGGGCGAGATGATCGAGCCGCTGGCGCGGGCCCTGGGCGCCGAGAACAAGGCCGTCCTCCGGCTGCGGCAGCGCCGGGCGGTCAGCCGGCAGCTGGCGGGCGACCACCGGGCGGCCCTGCCCGAGTTCGAGGCGCTGGCCGAGGCGTTCGCCCGTATCAACGGACCGACCAGCGAGGCCGCCCGCTACTGCCGCGCCCAGGCCGCCCGCTGCCGCGGCGAACTCGGCCAGGTGACCGAGGCGCTGGCGGAGCTCCAGGGCGTCCTCGAGGTGGAGCGGGCCGTCGAGAGCGACGTCAGCGACGCGGCTGTGGAGCTGCGCCGTGACATCGGCATGCTGCTGCTCAGCCAGGGCGACCCGGAGGAGGCCCGGGCATGTCTGGAGGCCCTGTACGAGGACGTCGTGCTCGTCCACGGCCCGCGCCACGAAGTGGCCGTCGAGGCTGCGGAGATCCTGGCCATGCTCCGCCGGGAACTCGACGGCGAGTGACCGGCGGAGTCCGGCCGGAAAGCCGGTGAACGAACGTCCAAACGGCCTGCGGCCACGCGGTCACGGCCTAAAATCCCGTCATGCCGCACCTAGCCTTCGACATAGCCTTCTGCCAGCAGCTGGAGAAGCTCGAGAAGCATGTCAGGAACGGCGTGTTCGACGCCTGGGAGAAGTTCGAGCGGCTCACTCTCGACCAGCTCTTCAAGGACCCGGGCCTGAAGCTGGAATCACTCAAGGGCGCCAAGGACCGGCAGATCCGGACCATCCGGATCACCCAGGGATACCGCGGTGTGGTCCTCGCCCCCGAGACGGGGGACACCTTCGTGCTGCTCCGGGTCGGCCCGCACGACGAGGCCACCGAGTGGGCGGTGAGGCAGAAGGCGACCATCAACGCCGTCACCGGCGCCGTGGAGCTCCGTGAGATCGCCACCCTGGAGGAGCTGACCCCCACCTACCAGCGCATCGCGCCCGCCGAGGAGCAGCGGCTCTTCGCGAAGATCTCCGACGGGGAGATGGCCGCGCTCGGCATCGACGCCACCACCCTCGCGCAGGCACGCGTGCTGACCAGCCTGGAACAGCTCGACGTCTTCGGGCGGTTCTTCCCGCCGGACCAGTACAGGGTGCTGGAGCACCTGGCCCTCGGCGCGAGTGTCGAGCAGACGTGGCAGGAGGTCGTCGTGCCGGCGCTGGCCGACGCGGCTTCGCAGGAGCCCGTCGACACCACCGACTACGCGACCGCCATCGCGCACACCCGCACCCGGATCGCCGTCGTCGCGGACGCCGACGAACTGCGCGACATCCTCGACAAGCCGTTCGCCGCCTGGCGGATCTTCCTGCACCCCGCCCAGCACAAGGTCGCCTACCGTCCGTCGTACTCCGGCCCCGCACAGGTGACCGGCGGGCCCGGCACCGGGAAGTCCGTCGTCGCCCTCCACCGGGTGCGGCACCTGCTGCGGCACCTGCGCGACGGCGACCGCATCCTCCTCACCACCTTCACCAACGCCCTGGTGGACTCCCTCAACGAGGGGCTCTCCCTGCTCGTCGACGACCCGGACCTGCGCGACCGGGTCGACGTCATGACCGTCGACGCCTTCGCCGGACGCGTGGTCAACACCTCGCGTCGGCCGCTCACCGGGTACGAGGAGACCGCCCGGTGGGAGCAGGCCGCGGCAGCCACCGGCTTCACCGGCACCCCGCAGTTCCTCGCCCAGGAGTACAGGCACGTCGTCCTCGCCCAGGACATCCGCGGCCCGGAGGAGTACGAGAGCTGCGAGCGCCGGGGCCGCGGCAGCGCGCTGCCGTCCTCCGCCCGGCCGCTGGTGTGGCGGACCGTGGAGGAGTTCACCCGGCGGCTGGCCGAGGACGGGCTGCGCACCTACCTCGGCACCTGCGTGGAGGCCACCGACCTGCTGACCGAGCAGGGTCCGTGCTACCGGCACGTCGTCATCGACGAGGCCCAGGACCTCCACCCGGCCCAGTGGCGGATGCTCCGCGCGGCCGCCCCGCGGCGCCCCGACGACCTGTTCATCGCGGGCGACCCGCACCAGCGGATCTACGACAACCGGGTGTCGCTGAAGTCCCTCGGCATCAACGTCGCCGGCCGTTCGACCAAGCTGCGCAAGAACTACCGCTCCACCCAGGAGATCCTCAGCTGGGCGACGGGACTCCTGCTCGGCCGCCCCTACGCCGAACTGGCCGACAGCGGACGGCACGACACCCTGATCGGGTACAGCTCGGCCCTGCACGGTTCCGGGCCGCGCGTCCACGCGGCTCAGACGGAGGAGGCCGAACTCGACGCCCTGCTCGAGCGGGTGCGTGAGTGGGTGGACGGCGGTGCCACGTACGGGGAGATCGGGATCTGCGCGCGGTTCAACAAGACCTGCGAGAAGGCAAAGGACCGCCTGATCGCGGCCGGCGTCCCCGCCAGCCGGGTCCGCGCGGGAGCCGCCCGCACCGACGACGCGGTCAACGTGGGCACCATGCACACCTTCAAGGGGCTCGAGTACCGCTACACCGCCGTCGTCGGCGTCAACGACCGTGCGCTGCCGAACCCTTCGGCCATCACCCCGGAGGAGGTCGACCGGCTCCAGCACGAGGCGGACCTCGCCGCGGAACGCTGCCTGCTGTTCGTCGCCTGCACCCGCGCTCGGGACGGCCTGTACGTCTCGTGGACCGGGCAGCCGAGCCCGTTCCTGGTGGAGGCCGGCTGCGGGGTGGGGTAGTCGCCATAGTCTGCTCCTCACCCTTGAATCAAGCGCACGCCAGCCACCCGAGGTGGTTTGACAACGCTTTCGCTTGCATGGGAAGGTGTAGCTGCTTCTGGGTACGGGCGTTTCGCCCGTAGCGGTGCCGGGGAGCGCCGCGGGGAAGGACGCACATGAGCACCACCACAGGTGAGGAAGTCATCGCCCTCGAGCAGCAGGCGGTGGACCACGCGTACGACTGCTACGAGGCTCGGTTGGCCGAGATGAGCGGGAGCTCCGCCGCCATGGCCTCGGCGAGCGGCAAGGACAGCATCGCCGTCCGCAAGGCGGCGGAGGCGCGTGCCGAGGCGTACGGGGGACTCGGCAACGAGGCGCTGGTCTTCGCGCGGGTTGACGCTCCGGAGGAGCCGGGACAGGAGCCCCGCCCCTGGTACGTCGGCCGCCGCAGTGTGCTGGACTCGGAGCGGGAGCCGGTGGTGCTGCTGTGGACCAGCCCGCTGGCGGACAGATGGACCAAGGCGCTGCCCGAGAAGCCGGGGGATGTGGTCCTGCGCCGACGGCTGCAGTGCGCACGGCGTGTTGTCGAGGGCTACGTCGACGAGATCGCCGTCACCCGGCCCGCCCTCGGCCGTCCCTCCACCTCTCCAGATCCCGTCCGCACTCCCACGCGGATTCCGAAGCCGCGGCCGGCGGCCGACGACCGGGCCGAGGTGGAAAGGCCGCAGGAGTCGGACGTGGCCGACCCGTCGGCACCGGCCCCCGAATCTGCCTCGGAATCGGTTCCGGAAGAGGTCGCCGAACCCGGTGGCTCGCGGCCCGGGCGGCGCACGCCGGCCCTCACGCCGGGTGACGTGGCGCGTATCCGGCGGCGCAAGCCGCTCCAGCCGGACGAGTTGCTGCTGCGCGAGCTGCAGCGTTCGCGCAGCGGCCGGATGCGGGACATCGTCGAGACGATCCGCCGCGACCAGATGGACCTGGTGACGGGTTCCCCGACCGACATTCTCGTCGTGCAGGGCGGCCCGGGCACCGGCAAGTCCGCGGTCGGTCTGCACCGGGTCACCTGGCTGGTCAACAACGAGCACTTCAAGGCTCAGGACATCCTCGTCATCGGCCCTCACCAGCGGTTCCTGGACTATGTCGGCCAGGTGCTGCCCACCCTCGGCACAAGGGACGTCAACGCCGTCCAGCTGTCCCGTCTCTGGGACGCCGACACGCCTGGCACCGATACCGCGCAGGCGCGCCGGGTGAAGTCGGACGAGCGAATGGCGGCCGTGCTGCGCAACCGCGTCGAGAGCGACTTCCGCCCCGCGGCCCTCGACGACCTCACCGCTGCCCCCGCCTTCGAGGGTGACGAGCCCGCCGTCACGGTCACCGCCGCCGGCACGACCTTGCGCGTCCCGCGCTCCCAGGTCCTCGACCTCCTCACCGTCGCCCAGGACGGCGGCGGCCCGTACCGGCAGCGCCGGGACCGCTTCCGCACCCTGTTCGTCGACCTCCTCCTGCGCGAGCTCACGGACATCGCTCCGCGCCGCGGCCAGTCGCCCACCATCCGCAGGGAGTTCGAGCGCAACCGCCGGGTGGAACGGCTCGTCGAACGGATCTGGCCGTCCCCGAGCGCCAGGGAGGCCCTGCGCAGCCTGTACGACTCTCCCGACCTGCTCCGGTCCTGCGCCGACGGCATCCTCGACGAGAACGAACAGGCCGTCCTGCACCGGCCCCGCGCCGCCACCGCCGATGCCGAGCCCTGGACCCTCGACGACCACGTCTGCCTCGAGGAGCTTGAATTCCTCATCAGCGGCGAAGTCCCGCCGCGCTACGGGCACATCGTCGTCGACGAGGCCCAGGACCTCACGCCCATGCAGGCACGCGCCCTGCGCCGCCGCTGTGCGGCCGGGGGCTCGATGACCGTTCTCGGCGACCTCGCCCAAGCCACCGGCCCGCACACCCACACGAGCTGGGAACGCCTCGGCACGCTCCTGTCCGACCACGGCGACTGGCGCGTCGCCGAGCTCACCACCAGTTACCGCGTACCCGCGGAGATCATGGAGTTCGTCGCCCCGCTCGCCCGCGCGGTCGCCCCCGATCTGCCCTACCCGCAGGCGGTGCGCGAGGCGGGCGAGGACGCGGTACGGACCGTGGCGACCGAGCCGTGGAAGCTCCTCGAGGACACCGTCACCCACGTGACGCGCCTCGTCGGTTCGAGCGACGACGGGAACAACCTGCGCTCCATCGCCGTCATCGTCCCCGACGACTCCACCTGGCTGGACGAGATCACCCGCCTCCTCGACCAGAGCGACGACCTCACCGGCCCCCGTCGCGAGGCGGTCTCGGTGCTGGCCGCCGCGCAGGCCAAGGGCATGGAGTACGACCACGTCCTGGTCCTGGAGCCGGCCACCATCGCCGCCCGCGGTCCGGCCGGCCTGCGCCAGCTCTACATCGCCCTCACCCGCAGCACACAGACCCTCACCGTGCTGCATACCGCACCGCTCCCGGAGGCCCTCGCGAACACCGTCCACTCCCCTGCCCCCGCCGGCATCCACAGCTCCTCTCCCGCCGTGGCCCGGCCGGACGACGGGGCCGCCGTCCCGGAGATCGGCACGGACGTCCGGGTGAAGGTCGTCGGTCCCGGCCCGAGCGGCCGCTACAAGGTGACCGCCCTGGCCCCGGCCCTCGACCGCCCGATGATGCTCACGGTCCGGCACGGCTCCACCCCGCCCCGCACCGGCGACGAGCTGGACTGCTGGGTGTTCGCCAACGAGACCAACCAGACCGTGCTCACCACCGACCAGCGTGGCCGTCTGCCGATCTCGCCCACCATGGCACCCCGGTATGTCGCGGCCCTGGGCATACTCGACGAGTTGGTGTCGGTCACAGGCGGCGAGCCGCAGGACGCCCGCGCCCGCCTGTCCGAGCTGAAGGGCATGGCCAACCGCGTCCTCCGCCGCGACCAGGCGGACTGGGTGGACGTACGACACGTCCTCGGATCGCCCGACAGGCACCGGTTGAGTCTCCTGCGCGATCTCGCCGCCGGCACCCACCGAGCGCTCAAGGACGGCGCTCTGGACATCGCCGCCCTCCGCGACCGGCTCACCGGCTCCGGCTGGGCCGACGCCCTCCTCGAGGCACGCGATACCCTCCGCGCCCGCATGGACGACGCCACACCCACCGCCCCGGAAAAGGCACCCAGCACCGCTACCGCTCCCGAGCGGCAGCCCGAGCAGAAGGAAACCGAACCCGTGCCCACCTCCGGAACAGCGGCCGCGGCGCCCGCCACCTCTTCCCAAACCGGCGAGCAGTCCGCCCTCCTCCAGACGTTGGAGGCCTGGGCCGCGGCCGATCGCACCTGCAAGAGGCACGAGGCGGTCCGCTACGCCCTGAAGTCGGACCTGTTGTGGGCGGACCTCGAGCCGGTGGACTCCCCCGTCGTCGACGTCAGTTGCGTCACCGACCAGGGCCTGCGCCTGTACGAGGTCCTCGGCGCCGGCCGTTCGGCCTACCAGGACCTGCGCGAGGGAGCGACCCGCCTCCTCGAGATCAACCACACGCTGCCGGCCTCGGCCACCGGCCTCTACCTCGTCCTGTGCGAACCCCCGACCGAGGACTGGGCCGCCGACGCCGTCCGCGACATCTTCACCGTGCACGTCCTGTGGCGCACCCCGGACGGCTGGGGCGGCGAGGTCGTCGGCACGGCGCTCGGAGGGTGATCCGCTCCGTCTTCCCCTTCCGACAGCGCCGACATGCCGGGGAGCATCGGCGCATGAAGTGGCGCGGGTGAGTCAGGCCGTGGCGTACGAACAGCCGTCACCCGTCGCCGGCACTAACCTCCGGGCGCTTCGGCGCCGTTACTCAGGAGACACAAGCCCCGTACGGAGTACCGGCGGGCCGACACCCCCTGGTCACCGTCCTTCAGCAACGGCAGCAACAGGGCCGCCGACCAACTGAAGTTGGGTGAGTTGAGCGGGGACCCCGTGGTCGGGTCGTAGTTCTCCATGATCGGGCCGTTGCCCGTGAGCCCTGACGCGTGGGTGAGGAGCCGGTCGGTCAGGGTGTCGGCGTCCTTGCCGTAGCCGTAGTGGCGCAGGCCGGTGAGCGCGAAGTAGGCCTGGTCGAGCCAGACGGGGCCGCGCCAGTACGCGGTCGGTGAGAAGTACGGAGAACTCTTCGCGACCGTCGGGAAGGGCACCTCGGTCGCGAACTCCGCGGGGTCCGTCAGCCTGGCGCGCACCGCGCGGGCCTGCGCGGCGGTCGCGGTGCCGGTCCACAGCGGGACGGCGCCCTCGATCCCGCGCCCGCGGGCACTGAGGGGTTCGCCGGCGCCGAGGGCGGTGTCGTGGAACCAGCCGTCGGCCGGGTCGTACATAGTCTTGCGTACGAGGGCGTGGGTGGTGGCGGACTTCCGCGCCCAGCGGCGGGCGTCGTCGTCACGCCCCAGGGCGGTGGCGATCTGCGCCAGGTAGCCCTGGTCGGCCGCGAGATAGGCGTTCAGGTCGACGGACTCCTGGTTCAGGGAGTAGCCGAGCAGTGCGCCCTCCTTGTCGCGGTTGGCCACGACGGAGGTACCGAGCGCAGCGTCGAAGCGCGGCGCGTTGTCCATGCCGCTCTCCCAGGCGGCGGCGAGTCTGCGCTCCTCGGGCGAGTCGTTGGCGACGTCGACGGTTGCCCCGTACTCGGCAAGACCGTTGTGGTCGTGGTCCCGGTTGCGGTACCACCACGCCTGGTAGGCGGCGAGTTTCGGGTACATCTCGCGCAGGAACGCCTTGTCGCCGCTTCGGTGGTAGACCTCCCACACGGCCCAGGCGGCAAGCGGGGGCTTGGAGTTGCGTTCGTTCCAGTTGCCGCCGCCGTGCGCGGGGTCGTTGTAGAAGATGACGTCCGGGATCATTCCGGCGTCCTGCGGCCGGGTCGCGGAGTCCGCGCGGACCTGGTGGTCGAACATGGCGCGGATCTGGGACTGCGCGAGGGCGGGATCGAAGCGCGCGGTGCCGACTGCCTGTTTCCAGGTGTCCCAGGCCCAGATGCCTCCGGTGAACCACTTGTAGGAGATCGACGGTGTGATCCCGTCGTGCGCGATCTCGCCCGCCGCGCTGCGCCAGTTGGTGACCAGGGTCTCCAGCGCCTTCACCGCCGTGCGCCGGCGCTCCGCCGGAACGCCGCGGGTCACGCTGCGGACGTAGCCGTTCCAGCGGGCGTCGTCGGCCGCGGCCGCGGCCGACGGATCGGCGAGGACATCGCGCGTCCGGTGCGCCTCGCGGGTGCGTTCGGCGGTGGTGAAGGTGTAGGACTCGGTCCAGTCGAAGCGTCGGGAGGTTCCCGGTGCGAGCGTGACGGGTGCGGTGAGGTCGGTCCGGTAGGTGTCGCCCTCGACGGTGGTGCGGACCGGGTCGCCGTGGGTGACCTCGAAGCGTTCGGTGCCGTCCGTGAGGTAGTCCCACGTCTCGCGGACCTTGGCGAAGTCGACGGCGACGCCCGTGCGGGTGGCGGTGAGCGAGGGCGCGTCGTGCATCGGGCGCCGGGCCGGGCGCAGCAGGCTGCCGGTCCAGTCGGCGTGCAGGGTGCGCGTGGCGGGGCCGGTGTTGCTGACCTTCGCCCGGACGAGGGCGCTGCGGTCGGTGACGAAGCGCAGTTCCAGGGTGAGGCGCAGGCCCTCGCCGAGGTCGTAGGTCTGGCGCAGCTGTCCGGGCAGGGAGGTGAAGCGCGGCGCTCCGCCGGCTGCCAGGTCCAGGGTGCGACCGCCCTCGCTGAGGCGGATGCGACTGAAGGCGCTACTCAGCCACCATGGGTATTCCTGGGTGATGTAGAGGGGGCCGGTGAAGCCGCCGTAGGCGCTGCGGTCGCCGGTTGCGGGCAGGGCGTAGGCGTGCCAGGCGCCGCGGTCGGCGAGCACGTTGACGGCGTTGTTGTCCTGGTCGTCGCCCGGCAGCGCGGCGGTGGGCGTGCCGCGCAGGTCGAGGACGTCGGCGTAGGGATGGGGCGTGTCGGGGCGGTCGGCGGCGGAGGCGGACTGCGGGACGACTGGGGCGCCCGGGACGAGCAGCAGCGCCGCGAGGGCGCCGAGGCAGCGGTGTCTTGTCACGTGCGTTCTCCCTGGGGGTCGGGGTGGACACGGACGACGGCGGCGCCGAGCGGTTCGAGGTGGACGTGGCCGTGGACCGGCTGCCCGGTGAGCAGGTCGGTTCCGCCGGCGCCGTACGCCCCGGTGAGCGGGGTGCGGGTGGGCCGGTCGCCGTGGTTGAGGAGGAAGAGGTAGGTGCCGTGCGCGCCGGTGCGGACGGTCGCCTCGACGCCCTCGGGGGCGTCCAGGAGGGGCCGTACGCCCGCTGCCGTGAGCGCGCGGTCGAGTATGGCGCCGATGTCGTGGCCGAGGTGGCAGCTCACGTACCAGGCCGTGCCCGAGCCGTGGGTGTTCCGGGTGACGGCGGGCCGGCCGGCCAGGGGGCCCGAGGCGTAGGTGTCGACGGTCTCGGCGCCCTCGGGCACGATCCACTCGGTCCACAGCGTGGCCTCGGCCCCCGAGGTGAGGCGCACGGTCTCCGCGTCGGGGACGGGCCAGAACTCGTCGACGGACAGGCCCAGTGCCGTGCGCAGCGGGCCGGGCGCGCCCCCGTCGTGGATGTGGTCGTGTCCGTCGACGACACCGCTGAACGGGCCGCACACGAGGTGTCCGCCGCCGTGCACGTACGCGGTGATGCGCCGGGCGTGTTCGGGGCGCAGCAGGTGCAGGTTGGGCGCGAGGACGGCACGGTGGCCGTCGAGGTCGGCGTCGGGCGGGACGAAGGTGATGGCGGTGCGGCGTGCGTGCAGGGCCGTGTACCAGGGGCGCAGCAGGTCGGGCCAGCGCATCCGGGCCGAGGGGTGGTCGTCGGCCTCCAGGGCCCACCAGGAGTGCCAGTCCAGCACGATCGCGACGTCGGCGGTGATGCGGCTGCCGGCGAGTTCGCCGAGGCGGGCGAGGTCGGCGCCGAAGCGCACCGTCTCGTGCCAGCCGCGCGCCCGGGTGCCGCGGTGCGGCAGCAGGGCGCTGTGGTACTTCTCGGCTCCGGCGCGGGAGGCGCGCCACTGGAAGTACATGATGCCGTCGGCGCCGCGGGCGAGGGCCTGGAGGGACCAAAGGCGTCGCAGACCCGGCTTCTTGGGGACGTTCACGGGGCGCCAGCTGACGGCGGAGGGCGCCTGTTCCAGGAGCAGCCACGGCTTGCCGCCCTTGAGGGAGCGCATCAGGTCGTAGTTGAGGGAGGCGGTCACATGGGCGTGCGGGTCGGCGGGGTCGGGGTAGGCGTCGTCGGAGACGAGGTCCTCGTGCTGGGCCCATGCCCAGTAGTCAAGGGGCTTGAACATCGACATGAAGTTGGTCGTCGCGGGGGTGTCCGGACTGAGCCGTGCCAGGACGTCGCGTTCGGCGCGGTGCAGGGCGAGGAGCGCGTCGCTGCAGAAGCGCCGCCAGTCGAGAAGCTGGGTCGGGTTGACCGGTCCGGGCGCGGTGCGCGGCGGTTCGATCTCGTCGAGGGTTCCGTAGTGCTGCGACCAGAAGGCCGTGCCCCAAGCGTGGTTGAGGGCGTCGACGGTGCCGTGGCGGTCGCGGAGCCAGTCCCTGAAGTGGGCGGCCGAGCGGGGGCAGAAGCACTCGGTGACGTGGTCGCCGTACTCGTTGTGGATGTGCCAGAGGGCGAGTGCGGGGTGGTCGGCGTACCGTTCCGCGAGGGCCTGGGTCAGCCGCAGTGCTGCCGAACGGTAGTGGGGTGAGGAGGGGCAGTAGTGCTGCCGGGAGCCGAATTCGAGGCGTACGCCGTCGGCGGTGACCGGGAGGATGTCCGGGTGGGCGCGCACCAGCCAGGCGGGGGGTGAGGCGGTCGCGGTGGCCAGGTCGACGGCCACGCCGTGGGCGTGCAGCAGGTCGAGGAGCCGGTCGAGCCAGCCGAAGTCCCAGGTGTCCGGACCGGGTTGGAGACGGGCCCAGGAGAACACCCCGACGGTCACCATGGTGACGCCGGCCTCCCGCATCAGCTTGGCGTCCTCGGCCCAGACCTCCTCGGGCCACTGTTCGGGGTTGTAGTCGCCGCCGTACAGGATGCCGGGGACCCGGGTGAGGTGGGGCGGGGCGGGGTGGTTCATCCCTTCACCGCCCCGCCGAGCAGTCCGGCGACGAACTGTCGCTGGAAGAGCAGGAAGATCGCCATGAGCGGCAGTGTCGCGAGCAGTGAGCCGAGCATCAGTCCGGAGTAGTCGACGTGGGAGAGGCCGGTGAGGGTGTTGAGTGCGACGGGCACGGTGTATCTGTCCTCCGTGTTGAGCATGAGCAGCGGCCAGATGAAGCTGTTCCACTGGCTCATGAAGGTGAAGATCACCAGGGCGCCCAGCTGGGGGCGTACGCAAGGCAGTACGACCTGGTAGAAGGTGCGCAGTTCGCCGGCGCCGTCGACGCGGGCGGAGTCGAGGAGTTCGTCGGGGAAGTCGACGAAGCCCTGGCGCATGAGCAGGATGCCGAAGGAGTTGGCGAGGAAGGGCAGGACGACGGCCTGGTAGGAGTCGATCCAGCCGAGGCTCGCCATCATCTGGAACAGCGGTACCAGCAGCACCTGGAACGGGATCATCATCGTCGCGAGGACGGCGCCGAGCAGCAGTCCGCGCCCGCGGAACCGGTACTTGGCCAGCCCGTAGCCGCACATGGCGGACAGCAGCGAGCTGACGGCGGTGTGCACGACGGCGATGCCGACGCTGTTGAGGAGCACGCGGCCGAATCCGATGGTGTCCTGCAGCCGCCGAAGGTTGTCGAGCAGGCGCCCGCCGGGCAGGAACGGCGGCGGCGACCGGAACAGTTCGGGCGTGGAGTGGGTGGCGGCGATCGCCATCCACAGGAAGGGCACGAGGCTGACGGCGGCTCCGAGGGCGAGCAGCGCGCGCAGCAGCCAGCGGCCGGCGCGGTGGAGCGGGTGGCTGCGCGCGGGGCTCGGGGCGATGCGTCGTTCCTGGGTGCGCTGGGTCCGCGACGGGGCCGGGGCGAGGTGGGTCACCGGCGGCGCTCCCTTCCGAACACGAGGTACTGGAGGGCGGAGATCGCGGCGATGATGGCGACGACAACCCAGGCGATGGCTGCGGCGTAGCCGAAGTCGAGCTGCTGGAAGCCGACTTTGTAGAGGTAGACGACGGGGGTGAGGGTCGCGTCGTCGGGTCCGCCGCGGGTGAGGACGTAGTTCTCGTCGAAGAGCTGGAGGGTGCCGATGGTGGAGGTGATGGTGCAGAAGAGGATCACGGGCCGCAGTTGCGGGAGGATCACACGGGCGTAGGTGGTCAGGGTCGTGGCACCGTCAATGGCGGCGGCCTCGTACTGTTCCTTGCCGATGGCCTGCAGTCCGGCGAGCAGGATGACGGCGTTGTAGCCGGTCCAGCGCCAGGTCAGGGACGCGATGAGGGAGATCCGGGCCCAGGTGGGGCTGTTGAGCCAGTCGACGGGACCGAGGCCGGCCGCCCCGAGGATCTGGTTGACGAGGCCGCCGTCGGTCTTGAGCAGGACCTGGAAGACGACGGCGTACGCGACGAGGGTGGTCACGGCCGGGAGGAAGTAGAGCGCGCGCCAGGTGCCGCGGAAGCGGAGCCACGACTGGTTGAGCAGGACGGCGATGACCAGGGCGAGGCCGATCATCACCGGCACCTGGACGACGAGGATGAGTCCGGTGTTGAACAGCGACTCCAGGAACGCCGGGTCGTCGAGCATCCGCCGGTACTGGCCGAGCCCGGCCCAGCGGGTGGTGCCCGCGTCCTCGGCGGTGAAGCTCTGCAGCAGGCTCGCGCCCAGCGGGTAGGCGAAGAAGACCGCGAAGAGGACGGCGGCCGGGCCCGCGAACATCCATCCGGTCGGCCGCGGGCGCCGCCGCCTGCCGGGCGCGGGCGGCGGCGGGGCCGTGCGCGCCGGGGGCCGGGCCGTGGTGGTGGGGTGGGCCATCGTGCTAGGCCGCCCTCTCGCGGCCGGTTGCCCGGGCGAGTTGCTCGGCGGCCGAGTTCAGCGCGCGGCGCGGGTCCTGGCCGCGCAGCATGACTGCGCTGACGGCGGAGGTCATGATGTCGGACGCCTTGGCGTCGTCCTTGTTGTTCTCCACCGGAGGGATGTTCCGGGCGAGGCGGGCGAAGATCTCCAGGGGGCGGTCACCGCTGAAGTAGTCCTGCGAGCGCGTCAGATACGGGTCGTCGAGCGCGGGCAGGTAGGCGGGGAACAGGCCCTCGTGTTCGAGCATGGAGACCTGGTTGGCCTTGCCGGTGAGTAGGTACTCGATGAACGCCCAGGCCAGGCGTGGGTTCTTGCTCTGGGCGGGGACGCACAGGGTGGAGCCGCCGATGTTGGACGTGCGGATGCCGTCGGCGGTGAAGCCTGGCAGCGGGATCACCCCGAACTTCCCTTTCAGTTCGGGCATTTCGGAGGTGAGGGTGCCGGTCCACCAGGCCGCGGTGGGCGTGGTGGAGGCCTTGCCCTCCTTGGTGCCGGTGACGAGTCCGTCCCAGCGCTTCTCGTAGACGACGAGGCCCGCGTCGCCGAGGTTCTTCATCAGGGTGAGGGCCTTCACCGCCTCCGGGGTGTCGACGGCGACGCGGCCGCCCTTGAAGTAGGACTGGCCCTGCTGCTGGAGCAGCATGGGGAGGATGCCGGCGTCCGTGGAGTCCTGGATCAGCAGTTTGTGGCCTGTGGCCTTGTTGATCCGGATGCCGGCCTTGACGTAGTCGTCCCAGGTGAGCAGGGATTTGGGATCGACGCCCGCGGTGCGGAAGTGGTCGGTGCGGTAGTAGAGCGCACAGGGGCCGATGTCCCAGGGCAGGGCGTACACCTTGCCGCCGGGGCCGGTGACCGTGCGCCAGGCGGCGCGGTCGAAGTCGCCGCCGTAGCGGCCGCCGAGGCTCGTCAGGTCGTAGAAGCCGCTGGGGAAGTTGCCGATGTAGCGCGGCATGTAGCTGCCCTCGATGGTGAGGACGTCGGCGAGGCCGGTGCCACCGCGCAGGCCCACGGTGATCTTGTCGTAGGCGTTGTCGTACCCGATGTCGACGACGTCGACGGTGGTACCGGGGTGGTGCTGCTCGAAGCCGCGGGCGAGGCGCTTCATGGCCTGGGCGGCGACGTCCCAGGACCAGACGGTGATCCGGCCGCCGAGCTTCCCGCCCTTGCCGTCCTTGCCCGCGATGTCGCGGGCCTTTCCGCCGCCCGTGCCGCCCATGGCACAGCCGCCGAGCAGGGCCGCACTCGCCGCCGCGAAGCCTGTGGCCACAACGTCCCGCCGGGTGGGTCTCGTTGACACTCTTGCCTCCAGACGCCTGAATGCCTAATTCTGTATTCAGAACACTGAATAACGAGCCTCGCCGTCAAGAGGCGTACACCCCAAGACTTCTGACACCGGCCGCTCCCCCGGCCGGGCAGCTGACCTTGCCCAGGCGAAAGGCACGGCATGACGTCGTCCGAGAACGTGGTCCACCCCTACATCCCGAACTCCGTACCGTCCGTGCGGCAGGCGATGCTCGACGAGATCGGCGCCGCGAGCGTCGAGGACTTCTACGCCGACATCCCGGACCGAATCCGGCTGCACCGCCGCCTCAACCTGCCGGCTCCGCTGCGCTCCGAAGCGGAACTCACCCGGCACATGGACGGGCTCCTCTCCCGCAACACCTCGACGCGGCAGGTCCTCAGCTTCCTCGGCTCGGGCTGCTACCAGCACCATGTGCCCGCGGTCGTGGACGAGGTGGTCAACCGCAGCGAGTTCCTCACCGCGTACGCCGGCGAACCCTACGAGGACCACGGCCGCTTCCAGGCCCTGTGGGAGTACCAGTCGATGATGGCCGAGCTCCTCGACGTCGACGTGGTCAACGTGCCGGTGTACGACGGCTTCCAGGCCGCCGGAACCGCGCTGCGCATGGCGGGCCGCGTCACCGGCCGACGCCGGCTGCTGGTGGCGACCGCCGTCGACACCGACAAGCTGTCCCGCATCCGGGACTACGTCCGTCCCGACCACGAGGTCACCGTGGTCCCCGTCGACCCGCGGACCGGCTGCGCCGACCTCGACGCGCTGCGCGCACACCTGGCGGCGGGCGACACCGCCGCCGTCTACGCGGACTCCCCCTCCGCCCTCGGCATCGTCGACCCGGCGCTGCCGCGGCTCGCGGAACTCGCCCACGAGGCGGGCGCGTTGTACGTCATCGGCTGCAACCCGCTCACCCTCGGCGTGCTCGCGCCCCCCAGCGCGTACGGCGCGGACATCGCCTGCGGCGACATCCAGCCGCTGGGCATCCACCAGAGCTTCGGCGGCGGCAACGCCGGCTTCATCGCCACCCGCGACGAAGAGCGGCTGGTCGCCGAGTTCCCCTCGCGCCTGTTCGGTCTCGCACCGACCGCGGTCGAGGGCGAGTACGGCTTCGGCGACGTCGCCTACGAGCGCACCTCCTTCGCCCTGCGCGAGGAGGGCAAGGAGTGGGTGGGCACGGCGGCCGCGCTGCACGGCATCGGCGCCGGGGTCTACCTCGCCCTGATGGGACCGCAGGGCATGCGCGAGATCGGCGAGACCATCCTCGCCCTCACCGCGTACGCCCGCCGACGCCTCGCCGAGGTGCCGGGCATCGAGGTCCCCTACCCGGACGCCCTGCACTTCGCCGACTTCACCGTGCGCTACACCGGCGCCAGGACCGCCGCCGAGATCCGCGCCGACCTCAGGGAACGCGGCATCTACGGATCCGTGCCCACCGGCAAGCACGATGCCGCCTTCTGCGTCACCGAAGTCCACACCAAGGCCGACATCGACCGGCTGGCCGCCACCCTGGAGGAGATCGTCAAGTGACCGCCCACCACACGCCCGCCCCCGTGACCGCCGAGGACGCGCGGATCGCGCCCAAGCCGCGGCTGCGCCGCTTCCAGCAGGCCTCCTGGGACGAGTCCCTGATCTTCGAGCTGGGTTCGCCGGGCGAGCGCGGCGTCCTGGTGCCGGCGCCCGACCCCGCCGTCCCCCTGGTGGAGATCCCCGCCGCGCTGCGCCGCGCCGAGCCGCCCGCCCTGCCGGAGATGTCCCAGCAGCAGGTCCTGCGCCACTACCTGCGCCTGTCCCAGGAGAACCTCGGCGCCGACCTCAACATCGACGTCGGCCAGGGCACCTGCACCATGAAGTACAGCCCCAAGGTCAACGACCAGTTCGTCCGCGACCCGCGCATCACCGCGCTGCATCCCCTCCAGGACGAGGACACCGTCCAGGGCGTCCTCGGCATCATCCACAGCCTGGAAGAGCTCCTGAAGGAGATCTCCGGCATGGACCGGGTCTCCCTCCAGCCCGGAGCCGGCTCGGCCGCGATCTACACCAACGTCGCCATGATCCGCGCCTACTTCGCGGCCCGCGGCGAACTGGAGCAGCGCGACGAGGTCATCACGACGATCTTCTCCCACCCGTCCAACGCGGCCTGCGCCAAGACGGCGGGCTTCAAGGTCATCACCCTGTACCCGGACGCGGACGGCTACCCGGACATCGAGGCGCTCAAGGCCGCCGTCGGACCGCGCACGGCCGCGCTGCTCATCACCAACCCCGAGGACACCGGCATCTACAACCCGCGCATCGAGGAGTTCGTGCGGATCGTGCACGAGGCGGGCGGCCTGTGCGCGTACGACCAGGCCAACGCGAACGGCATCCTCGGCATCACGCGCGCCCGTGACGCCGGGTTCGACCTGTGCCACTTCAACCTGCACAAGACGTTCTCGACCCCGCACGCCTGCGGCGGACCGGCGGCCGGTGCCAGTGCGGTGACGGAGGACCTGGCGCCGTATCTGCCGCGGCCCACCGTCGAGTTCGACGGCGAGCGCTACTTCCTGGACGACGACCGGCCCGAGTCCGTCGGCAAGATGCGCCCCTTCTACGGAGTCGTGCCGAACCTGGTGCGCGCCTACGCGTGGATCATGTCGCTCGGCGCGGAGGGACTGCGCGCCGCGGCGGAGACCGCGGTCCTCAACAACAACTACCTGCTGCACAAGGTCCGGCAGATCCCCGGCGTATCGGTGCCGTACGCCGAGGGACGGCCGCGCGTCGAACAGGTCCGCTACAGCTGGCAGAAGCTGCACGAGGACACCGGGCTGCACTCCGAGGACATCGGGCTGCGTGCCGCCGACTTCGGCACGCACTACTGGACGAGCCACCACCCCTACCTCGTCCCGGAGCCGATGACGCTGGAGCCGACCGAGTCCTACACCCGCGCCGACCTCGACGAGTACGCGGCGATCCTCGCCGAGATCGCCCGCGAGGCCTACGAGTCCCCGGACACGGTCCGGACGGCCCCGCACCGCTCCACCATCCACCGGGTCCGCCCGGAGAGCCTCGACGACCCCGCCACCTGGGCCGTCTCCTGGCGCGCCTACCGCCGCAAGATCCTCGGCGAGGCGGCCCGTTGACCAGCGCCGGACGTGCCAGGGTCGGCCTGGTGGTGAACCCGGTCGCCGGCCTCGGCGGCCGGGTGGGCCTGGGCGGCACGGACGGCCCGGACCGCCGCAGGCAGGCCCTCGCGTTGGGCGCGAGGCCCCTGGCGGGGGAAAGGGCGACCGCTGCACTGCGTGAACTGCGCGCGCGGCTGGGGACGTTGCCGCCCGGGGCAGCCCCTGGCGGACGTCCCGCCCCGTGGGCCGTACCCGGACCGGACCGGCGGCCCGCTTTCCCGCGCGCCGTGCCGGAAGCCGACCGCACGGCCGCCGGACCCGCCCCTTCCGCGCCCCGGAGCCGCGCGGCGACGACAGGCGACCTCCGCGAGCCCACCGGCCGGGATGCCATCTCGGACATCGGTCCGGACGAGGACGCTACGGTGGGCGCCGGCCTCGGCTCGGGTGTCCCCGTCGGGTCGGGGGCCGGCTCCGGTGCGCCGGGCGCTGCGGTCGCGCAGGCGGGCGGCGGGTGCCCCGGCGCGGAACTGGAGGTCGTCACCGCCGCCGGCGCGATGGGGGCCGACTCCGCCACCGCGGCCGGGCTCGCGCCACGGGTCGTCCACACCCCGGAAGCCGGGCGCGAGACCTCCGTCGCGGACACGGTCGCCGCCGTGCGCGCCATCGTCGCCGACGGTGTCGATCTGCTGCTCTTCGCCGGCGGCGACGGTACCGCCCGGGACGTGCTCGCCGCGCTCCACGACGTGCGCCACCCCGTGCTCGGGGTGCCGACCGGCGTCAAGATGCACTCGGCGGTGTTCGGCGTCACCCCGCGCGCCGCCGGCGAGGTCGCGGCCGCGTGGCTTGCCCGCTCCGGCGCCGCGCGCCTGCGGGACGCGGAGGTGATGGACCGGGACGAGGACGGACTCCGCGCCGGCCGCGTCGCCTCACGCCTGCACGGCTGGCTGCCGGTCCCCCACGTGCCCGCGCGCGTGCAGCAGCGCAAGACCGGCAGTGTCGCCGGTTCCCCGGAGGCGGTCGGCGGCATCGCCCTCGAGGTCGCCGAGCGGGTCGGGGACGGGCTCCTGGCGCTGGGCCCGGGCAGCACGACCCGCGCCGTGGCCGCAGCGCTCGGCGCGGATGTCTCGCTCGCCGGCGTCGACGTGCTCGCGCTGCGGCCCGGCCACCCGGCGCGGGTCGTCGTACGGGACGCCGGCGAGGACGCGCTCCTCGCGGCGGGTCCGTGCTGGATCGCCGTCTCCCCCATCGGGGGCCAGGGCTTCCTGCTCGGCCGCGGAAACCAGCAGATATCACCCCGCGTGCTGCGCGCCGCGGGCGGCCGCGAGCGGCTGCTCGCGCTGTGCACCGAGCAGAAGCTGGCAGCGCTGGGCGGCCGCCCCTTGCTCCTCGACACGGGCGACGACGCGCTGGATGCCGAATGGTCCGGCCATCTCCCCGTCATCACCGGCTGGCACCGCACCGCGCTGTACCACCTGACCACCTGACCGGTGCGGCCGTGCGGCCGCCGAGATCTCCGTACCCGTACCTTGTGCCCCCGCCCAGCCCCGCCCCCGCAAAGGAGTTCCCGTGATCACTCTCGAAGGCAAGCGTGCCGTCGTCACCGGCGCCGCCACCGGCATCGGCCGTGCAACGGCCCACGTCCTCGCCGAACTCGGTGCCCGCGTGGTCATCGCCGACATCGACGCGGACGGCGGCGAGCAGACCGCCAAGGACACCGGCGGCGTCTTCGTGCGCTGCGACGTCTCGCGGCGCGAGGACTGCGAGGCCGTGGTCTCCACCGCCCAGGAGCGCTTCGGCGGTGTCGACGTCCTGTTCAACAACGCCGGCATCATCCGCCGCTCCACCGTCTGCGAGATCACCGAGGACGACTGGGACCTGGTGATGGCCGTGAACATCCGCTCCATCATGCTGATGAGCCGCCTGGTGATACCCGGCATGGCGGCGCGGGGCGGCGGCTCGATCATCAACACCGGATCCGGATGGGGCATTTCGGGCGGCGCGCGCGCCGTCTCGTACTGCGCGTCCAAGGGTGCCGTCGTCAACATGACCCGGGCCATGGCCATCGACCACGGTCCGGACAACATCCGCGTGAACTGCGTCTGCCCCGGCGACACCGCCACCGGGATGCTCGCGGAGGAGGCCCGGCAGCTCGGCGAGAGCGCCGACGCGTTCTACGCCGACGCCGCCGACCGGCCGCTCGGCAGGATCGGGCAGCCCCGGGACATCGCGCAGACCGTGGCGTTCCTGGCGTCCGACGCGTCGGCGTTCGTGAGCGGTGCCATCATCCCCGTGGACGGTGCCGGTACCGCGTGATTCGCCCGGTGGCGGATAATCGACCGGACCGAAAGGGGAGGGCCGCCTCACATGCCAATCGACAACCGCCCGCTGCGCGAGCAGGTCAAGGATGAGCTGATCAAGCGTCTCGGGAGTGGCACGATCGCGACCAACGAGCCGATCAACGAGGTACAGCTCGCCACCGAACTCGGGGTCAGCCGCACTCCGCTGCGCGAGGCACTGATCACCCTGGAGCGCGAGGGTGTCATCACCAGCGAGCGCGGCCGGGGTTTCCGGTTCACGCCGCTCAGCGCGCAGGAGTACCGCGACCTGACGGCGATCGTGGCGACGCTGGAGGCCCTGGCCCTGGAGTCCAGCGACCTGGAGCACCTGCGGGCGGCGGCTCCCCGCCTGCTGGAGGAGGCGCGCGCCTTCTCCGCCCCGCAGGCACCGCACGACGTCATAGAGCGGTACGACGACGCGTGGCACGAACTGCTGCTGTCGGGCTGCACCAACGAGCGGCTGATGAAGCTCATCACGCCGCTGAAGGTGACGATGCACCGCTACGAGCGCGTCGCGCTCGGCGACCAGGACGTCCTGGAGCGCTCCGCCGAGGAGCACGAGCGGATCGCGCAGTGCCTGCTGCGCGGCGATCTCGACGCGGCGCTGGCGGCGCTCAAGGAGAACTGGAACAGCGGGATGCACCGGATCCTGGACCGTCTCAAGGACTGAGGGCCGCGCCGGTGCACGGGGGCAGCACGGTGGGGCGGAGCGCCCGGGCGCCCGCCCCCGGTGCACCGGGCAGCGTCGGCAGGGACCGGCCGGCGGCGCTCCACGCCCACCCGGAGTTGCGCGTCGAACTGTTGATCACCCTGGGCTCTCCCCCCGGCCCTGCCGCACGGCGTCTTCCACCGGTGGCCCCCGCGCGGAATCAGTATCAGCTGGTAGGAATCGGGATCGGACTGCCGGATCAGCTGCGCCGACCCGCAGGTCCCCAGCGACGGGCCCGCGGGTCCCCAGCGACGGGAAGGTCAGCGCCGGAACCTGCACCGCGCCCAGGTCCAGGGGCAGCGGCCTTGCGGTCTTGCGAGCCGGGTGGGTGTCCGGCGCCGGCCCTCGTGCGCCCGCCGGACGGGCCGCTTTTGCGCGGAGGTGGCGAAACCCCCCGCGAACGCGCGCGGTGGTGAGCTGTGACGCTGCGGGAGGTGGAGTCCTCGGCGGTGCTCCCGGGCAGCCTCGGATGGCCCACAGACGGCCCGTGCCCTGGCACGGAAGAAGGCCGGGGCGGCCCGGCCGCAGGGCAAGGATGCCTGTCGGCCGGGCGCGCTGGACGGGTCAGTACACGCTCACGTTGTACGCGCTGACCGCTTCGGGGACGGGCTGGTAGAACGTTGTGCCACCGGACTTGCAGTCGCCGCTGCCGCCGGAGGTGATGCCGAGCGCTTTGGAGCCGTCGTAGAGCGGTCCACCGGAGTCGCCGGGCTCGGCGCAGACATTGGTCTGGATCATGCCGCTCACGGTGCCACCGCCGCTGCCGACGTATCGGACGGAGACGTTCAGCGCGGTGACGGTTCCGCTGTGGGTGCCGGTGGTGGATCCGGTGCGCTTGACCGGCTCGCCGACATAGGCGTTGGCAGCCGAGAAACCGCCCGGGTGGCTGAGGGAGGTGTTGTCGTAGCGGACCAGTGCGTAGTCGTTGCCCGGGTAACTGGATGCGATCGTCGGGCCGATGAGCGTTTTGTGGCCGGAGTCGGTGTACCAGGTGTTGGCCACGTTTCCGCAGTGCCCGGCGGTGAGGAAGTAGTAGGTGCTCCCGCTGACGACGTTGAAGCCGAGTGAGCAGCGGTAGTTGCCGCCGTAGATGGCGCCTCCGGCGGACAGCAGCGGCTTGAAGACGCCGCCGGCGCGCTCGATCTTGATCGCTCCCGCGTCGGAGCCGGCCGCCTGCTTGATCTCGGCGATCTCGGCGCGGGAGACGGTGCCGTCGGTGGTCACGACGACGCGGTCGGAAGCCTGGTCCACGTACCAGGCAATTCCTTCGATGCCCGACTGCATCACCGCGTTGCTCACCTCGGAGAGCTGGCTGGCGGTGTACGCCTGCTGCGGCGCCGCGTTGGCGGTCGGCAGGGCGAGTGTTGCGGCTGCGGCCACGCTGGCCGCTATGGCGAGCAGCCGTGCGGATTTGGTGATTCCGCTGCGGGAAGGAGTGCGCTTGATCCTCACTGTCTCCTCCTCAGGAATGAGGCCCGCTGGGTGATGGGGCCCTGAGTCGTTGTCAGAAAGCGCACCCCCGAGATGCGGGTGACGTGACCCTGACAACTGGCTGAGTATCAGTCAGGAGGAGCCAATCCGCAAGGGGACGCTCAGGGACGGAGCGCGAAGGGTTCGACGCAGTGCCTCCACCCGCGCCGGTTATCACCTCCGTGCCGAACAAGGCGGCCCTCTCCTGGCAGGTCATCGGCCCCGGCCCGAACCGGGACCGATCCCCGTGGAACATCGACTCGACAGCCGGAACCGGCTGGCCGACGGGCAGGGTACGTGGAGAGCCGTCACCGCGCCCCGGGCCGACCGCACATTCGCGTCGCGCTCGCCGCCACCTCCCGGGTGGCGGCTCGTCCGTCTGGCAGTCATGCCCGACGGGACGTGGAGAGTTGAGGACCTTGCACTGGCCGCAGCAGGTTCCCGGACGAAGCAGTGGGGCCTTGGTCCGGGAACCTGCGGAGCACGGTGGCGTGTCGGCCGGACGCCCTGCCCGCGGATAGGGATGCCATGGCGGGCAGGGGGTCTTCGGCGTGGCCGGGCGTGCGCCGGCAACGATGTATCCGGGGAACTGGCGAGCCCAGGAAGCGCCCAGGCATGTCTGCAGCCGAGTGACGGATGTCCACAGGGGAGCACGTACGGAGCAGCAGACGAAGCCGGGCGAGACGGTATCGTCGTCGCTCCGTCTCATCAGCACCAGCGCGCACTGCGGCGCGCGCAGGCGTCCACCTGCCCAGTGGCGGCGCCCTCCTGACCTGACGGGATTCAGGCGGGGTCGGCGTTGATGTGAAAGGGGACGGTGACGATGTTGGAGGCGACGCCCATCAGACCCAGGTCCTTGGCGTCGATCTTCCCATCGCCGTCGAGGTCCTTCACGACGCCGGGTGCGTCGTTGTAGACGCCGTCGTGGTTGAGGTCGTCGACGACGGCCACGGTCAGGGTGGTGTCGACATCCTGCCCCGCGATGGGGGCGCCGACGATCCAGGTGTCCCACAGTTCGGTCTTGTGCGGGGTGCGGTTGGTGACGCCGGAGAGGTTGAACAGGTTGGCCAGGTTGGTGCCGGGCCCGGAGAAGCCGGGGAGGGTGCTGTTGGTGGTGGAGTCCAGCACGACCAGTCCAGGGATCTTGTCGTCCTGGCCGGTGGAGAACGTGCCGGGGAAGGGGGCGATGTTGTTGTGCGCGGCCGGGCCGGTGAGCTGGAGCCCGTTGAAGCCGGTCTGGGCCAGGGTCTTGCCCCGGAAGGAGAGCTTCAGGTCCACGAACCAGCCCTTGCCCTCCACCCCCGCGTTGTCCCCGCGCTCGGGCGCGAAGACCTCCACCTTGACCGGGTGCGTTTTGGTGGAGGCGGATGTGTTCTGGCTCGAGGCGCTCGCGCTGGACAGCCCGGAGGCCGCGGCGCCCAGGCCGAGGATCATGGCCGCACCCGCGCCGAGGGCCCAGCCGAACTTCTTCTTCCTCATGACTTGTTCTCCTGAGTGTTGGGAGGCTTGCGGTCATGTGTACGACCACCTGCGGTACCCGGTTCAATCCGCAGGTCGACCAGAAATGCTCTGTTGGATGGCGCGCGCCGAAGGCCGGTCACGGTCGTGTTCCGGCGGTTCCTTGTCCGTATGGTTCCGGGCGAGCTGGGCCATTCACGCCAAGAGCTGGAGGCGTTCGCGGCCGAGGTGTTCGCTCCCCTGCGGCGCTCGGACCAGCAGGGCAAGGGCGTGGGCTACCTGCGCGGTCTGCTGCTGGGCGGACGGCGCAAGTCGATGTAGTCAACGGCGAGCGGTTGGGCGTCGACCGCCAGTGCCTGCAACAGTTCATGGCGGGTCGGGCTCCCGCAGGGCGACCCCGGCGACGGACTCAGCGCCGTCCGGCGTCCGGCAAGCCTGTGGGGACGAGGATGCCATCCAGCGCACCCGTGGTCTCAACGGCGGCTCCGTGTCAGCACACCCGCGCACCCCCCTGCTACAAGGAGCGCCGACGGGCCTTCGCTCCAGCGGACGGCGAGAACCTGAGTTCGTCCGCTGCCTGCGGGTGAACTTGAACCCCCAGCTCGTCGTATACGTAGCGGCAAGGGCACACGATCAGTGCCTCAGGACACAAGAAACCGCCTGTCGCAGCCGTTTTTCGATGACGGCGCAGCCGGTGCGGTCATGTCTGGAAGTGAGTCGGATGGATCGGATCTGGTTTCCGGGCCTCCCCAGGACGCGGACTGTCCGCCGCCTGCAGTTCGGGCCCGGCGATGCTTCGAGCGACCCCAGCCTGCGAGACGAGGACATCGAGCGTGACGCCGGACGAACAGTTGATGACTGCGTTGTACACCGAGCACCACGACGTGCTGCTCTCCTTCGTGCGCAGGTACGTGCGCAGTCCTGAGCAGGCGGAGGACGTCGTGCAGGAGACGCTGCTGCGGGCGTGGCGCAGCATCACCAAGATCGAGCCACGCCACGCCACCATCCGCTCCTATCTCTTCACGATCGCCCGCAACGTGCTCACCGACGGCTGGCGCGCCGAGCAGCGGCGTCCGGAACCGCTCTACGACAACGAGACACTCGCGGCTGTACCTTCTGCCGATGATGTGGAGTCGGCGCTGGAAGGGCACCTGATTGCCGCAGCGTTGGAACGCTTGTCCGGCGAGCATCGTGACGTGATCCAGGCGCTGTACTTCGAGGGGCTGACCATCGCCGAGTCCGCGTCACGGCTCACGATCCCGGAGGGAACGGTCAAGTCCCGCGCCTACTACGCCGTACGCAACCTGCGCGCAGCCTTTGAAGAAATGGGAGTTCTACGGTGAGCACCGACCACGATGACGTGCGCATGCTGATCGGCGCGTATGTGCTGGGCGGTCTCAGCGAGACCGACCGCCGCGTCCTGGAGTCCCACCTGCCCACGTGCCAGGAATGCCGTGACGAACTCGCGCGCTCGGCCCCGCTGGCAGGACTGCTGCGCCGTGCCCCGGGCATGTCCGCGCCCCGTCCCCAGGCCCCGCGCGAGGCCGGCACCGATGCGGCGCCCCCGGCTTCGTCGGCCGGGCTCGACCGCCTGCTGGAGCAGGTCCGCGCCGCCGATGTCGCACGCAGGCGCCGGGCCCGTCTGCAGTGGCTGGCATTGGCTGCGGCCCTGATCGTGCTTGCCGGGCTCGGACTGGGGTCGATGCTGCCGTTCCGGCAGTCGACCGGCCCGTCCACGGCCTTCACCTCGGCCGCCGGGTACTCCGTGTCCGGCCGTGCCACGCTCACGGCCAAGCCCTGGGGCACCGCGGTGAGCGTCACCCTGGCCGACCTGCCCGCAGGAGGACCAGGACCCTTCATCCTCCAGGTCTCCTCGGTGGACGGCCGCAAGGAGCAGGCGGCCACCTGGGCGATCACTCCCAACGGCAGCGCCGCCGTGACGGGGGCGAGTGCCCTGCACCTTCCCGATATCCGGTCCATCTCCGTGATGGACCATGCGGGGCGCATGGTCGCCACGACCCGACCACTCTGACCTGCCTCGACCACCATCCCGCGGTCCGCTCCACTGCCGGGCCCACGGGATGGTCCCGCCTGCCCTGATGCGGGGCGACACACCACTGACCTGAGGTCTTTGCCCCTGCGGAGCGGTTGCCCCAGCACGTGCGACTCGCGGCAACGCAACTCTGGCCCGGCACCGGGCTGATCCTGCTGTTCGGACGAGCACAACTCCGCCCGCCCGGAAGCCATCACCAACGACCGACCCCGCCGCCCTACCTGCTGGACCGTACCCGCGCCGCCGGCACGGACGCCGTGAAGTCCGGCGCCTGAAGGTGTGCACGGTCCAGGCCGGTCTGCGCACAGGCTCGCCGCAGGCGTCCAACAGGTAGACAGCGGTGATACCGCCGTCGCGGCGTTACGGGCACCTGGACACCCGGGCCCTCCGTGAGCTGTGCGACGAGACGGACCGCACACGCCGACTGCCGCGCGACGTGCCAGTAGATCATCACGCCGAGGCCCCAGTAGCGCTGGTGCCACTCCCCGCGACCGAATCCCCGAGGCACCCAACTGGGCTTCCGCAGCCGGACTTTGAACTCACCGATGACAAAGTGTGGACGCAGTCGGCAGAAGTCCCCTAACGTGACGGCGCGACCGTAGGAGTACCGACTCTTCGGCATCAGCATCCGCGTTTCCGTATCGCTCGACCGGAGTGTGATCCGGCGGCCTCCGGTCCCGTCCTGGAGGACCGATGCATCCACATAGGTTCCGCCGCGCCCGAAGACAGCTCACCGCTCTGCTCGTCGGCGGCTTCCTCGCGAGCGGGATGGCGGCCGCGCCCCCGTCCGCCGCCGCACCCGCCGACATCCCGCCCCAGGAACCCGGTGTCACCCTGCGCGTCTTCGACACCCAGGTCCCGCTCACCAAGCTGTGCACGCTCAAGCCGGGCCAGACGCCCAACCACGACAAGCTGATGCCGACCGTGGACTGGTCCTCGACCGACGACTTCGGCGGATTCGCCGACAACTTCTCGGCCCAGGCCTCCGGTTACCTCGTCATCCCCGCCGACGGGACGTACACCTTCCGTCTCACCAGCGACGACGGGTCACGGCTCACCATCGACGACCGTGAGGTCATCGACCACGACGGGCTGCACGCCGCAGAGCCCAAGGACGGGGCCGTCGAACTCACCGCTGGCTCCCACCCGTTCCGCGTCGACCACTTCGAGCGCACCGGCGGGCAGCAGCTCACGCTCGCCTGGAAGCCGCCGGGCGCCACCGGCTTCACCGTCGTGCCGCGGGAGTCGCTGACCACCGACGCCGGGGTCGTACGGGTCACGTCGCCGGGCCGCAAGGAGTGCGAGGCCGGCGCGGACAGCCCCGGTGACGGACTGCCGCTCACCGACGTGCGCCCCGACCTCACCCTCACCGACCTGCGCCCGGACGGGTTCGAGCCGCAGGTCACCGGCATGGACTGGCTGCCCGACGGGCGGCTCGCCGTGAGCACGTGGGGCGGCTCCCAGAACAAGGCGGGCGAGGTGTACCTCCTCGACCATGTCACCGGGAGCACCAGCCGCGACAAGGTGACCGTCAAGAAGGTCGCGAGCGGCCTGCGCGAGCCGATGGGCATCAAGTACGTCGACGGCTCCCTCTACGTGTCGCAGAAGCACGAGCTGACCCAGCTCGTCGACACCGACGACGACTCCGTCACCGACGAGTACCGCACCGTGGCCACCTGGCCCTACGGCGGGAACTTCCACGAGTTCGCCTTCGGGCTGCTCTACCGCGACGGCTACTTCTACGTGAACCTGTCCGTCGCCATCAACTACGGCGGGGCGTCCACCACCCCGCAGCCGGCCCCGGGCCGCGGCACCACGTACCGGGTCAGCAAGAAGACGGGGAAGATCCATCCGGTCGCGGGCGGTCTGCGCACGCCCAACGGGATCGGCTGGGGTCCGGACGGTGGCATCTTCACCACCGACAACCAGGGCGGCTGGCTGCCGGCCAACAAGCTCGTCCAGATCAAGCAGGACCGCTTCTTCAACCACTACACCGAGCCGTCGGGCCCGTTCGACGACCGTCCCGTCACCCAGCCGGTGCTGTGGCTGCCGCAGAACGAGATCGCCAACTCCCCGAGTGCCTCTTTGTACTTGACCAAGGGTCAATTCGCCGGGCAGATGCTCATCGGTGACGTCACCTACGGCGGGATCCAGCGCGGCTATCTGGAGAAGGTGAAGGGGCAGTACCAGGGAGCCGTGTTCCGCTACACGCAGGGCCTCGAAGCCGGCGTCAACCGGATCACCACGGGCCCCGACGGCGCGATCTACGCGGGCGGCCTGGGCGCCGACGGCAACTGGGGTCAGGAGGGCAAGCTCAAGTTCGGCCTGCAGAAGCTGACGCCGAACGGCGGCAACACCTTCGACATCAAGGAGATGCGGGCCGTGCCCGGCGGCTTCGACCTGGAGTACACCCAGCCGGTGTCCGAGGCCACCGCCGAGAAGCTGGCCTCCCGCTACCAGGCCGAGCAGTGGCGCTACACCCCGACATCGGACTACGGCGGGCCGAAGATCGCCGAGGAGCGGCTCGCCGTCCGCTCGGCGACGCTCGCCGACGACGGGCGCACGGTCCGGCTGCGCCTCGACGGCCTCAAGCCCGGCCGCGTCGTGCACGTGCGCTCGCCGCGCCCCTTCGCGTCCGCGTCCGGCGAGACGCTGTGGAGCACGGAGGCCTGGTACACGCTCAACGCGCTGCCGGGAAAGCAGCCACCGCCCGCCACGCTGTACGAGGCCGAGGAGGCGCGCCTGACCGGCACGGCCGGCATCAACACCGACCACACCGGGTACTCGGGCAGCGGCTTCGTCGACCGCTACAGCACCGAGGGCAAGGTGGCCACGACGTTCGACGTGACGGTCCCCGAGGCCGGCGAGTACGACGTGAACCTGCGTTACTCGAACGGCCCCAACCCCTTCCAGGGCACCAAGTCCCTCTCTCTGTACGCCAATGGGGAGAAGCTGCGCCAGACGAAGCTTCCCTCCACGGGCACGTGGGACGCCTGGTCGACCCGGACCGAACGTGTCAGCCTGCGCGCGGGCCACAACACTGTCGCGTACCGCTTCGACGCCGGAGACACCGGTCATGTCAACCTGGACCTGATCACCGTGCGTCCGCACGGCGCCACGGTCACCCTCTTCGACGGCACCACAGCCTCCCAGGCGCAGTGGCAGCATCCGGACGGGCGGCGCGTGGAGTGGCCGCTCGCCGCCGAGCAGTCGATGGAGGTGTGCTGCGGCGACATCCGCACCAAGGAGGCCTACCAGGACTTCAAGCTGCACGTGGAGTTCCGGGTTCCGCTGCTGCCGGACGACGTGACCGGCCAGGACCGCGGCAACAGCGGCGTCTATCTTCACGACCGCTACGAGGTGCAGATCCTCGACTCGTACGGTGACACCACGCTCGACACCAACGAGGCCGGGGCGATCTACCTGAAGAAGGCCCCCGACGTGAACGCGGCGACGGCGCCCGAGACCTGGCAGACGTACGACATCACGTTCCGCGCGGCACGGTTTGACGACAGCGGCCGCAAGATCGCCGACGCGCGGGTGACGGTCGTGTGGAACGGCAAGAAGGTCCACGACGACGTCGCGATCGACGGGCCGACCGGCGCCGGTGCGCCGGAGGGGCCGTCGGCCGGGGCGATCCGCCTGCAGGACCACGGGAACAAAGTGCGGTTCCGCAACATCCGGGTTGAACCGCTGAGTTGACGTACCCGCACCGCAGTCGCGCAGCAGCGGGGCGCGCCCACGGGGTCGTGGGCGCGCCCCTTTCGAGGCCCCCCGGCATTGAACTATTCGGGCGGCAGGCCGCTTCGTCTGAACAACAACTTCACCCAACACGGTCCACCTGCCCGGCCAGGTGGCGCGAGGCAAGGACAATGTTCACACGCTGGCTCCACGCGTACCCGGGCCGCCATGCCGGTGTGGTCCGCGGGTCGGGCCCGCGGACTTCGGGGCGCCGGTGGTCCTGTCCCTACGCCGTCGCCCTCACCTCCGTGCCCAGTTCGCGTCGGGCGCGGGCGGCGGCGCCGACCGGGACGGCGTCGGAGGCCAGGGCGGCCTGGACCAGGCGGACGGGGTGGCCGCTGACCGGGGGGTCGACGGCGAGGGCGGACAGGATGACGGGCTCCAGCAGGGGCCAGGCGCGGCTGACGCCGCCGCCGACGACCACCGTGGTGATGTCGACGACGCCCGCCGTGATGACGATCGCGCGGGCGATGCCCGCTCCCGCGGCGCGGTACACCGCGAGAGCGTCCTCGTCGCCATGGGCGGCGGCCTCGGCGACTTCGCGGGCGGTGAGGCGGTGGCCGGTGCGGTCGGCGTAACGAGCCCCGATGGAGCGACCGGAGGCCAACGTCTCCAGGTGGCCCCGGCCGCCGCAGGAGCAGGGCAGGTCACCGAAGCCGGGGATGTGCCCGATCTCGCCGGCCGCGCCGTGCGGACCCGCGTACAGGGCGCCGTTGGTCCACAGAGCGCCGCCGACGCCGGTCCCCAGGGTCATGCCGAGGACGTCGGCCTCGCCGCGCACCGCTCCGCCGCAGACCTCCCCGTAGAGGAAGGCGTTGACGTCGTTGTCCAGGAAGGCCGGGACGCCGAGGGCCTCCTCGACGGCGGCGGTGACGGCGAAGCCGGCCCAGCCGCGGAAGGAGTCGCTTGCGACCAGGATGCGGCCGTTCGCGGAGTCCACCACCCCGGCGGCGCCGATTCCGGCGCCCACCAGGCGGCCCGGGGTGCGGGCCAGCAGCGGGGCGAGCGCGTCGAGCGCGGCGCCGACCATGGCCCGGCCGCCCTCAAGCGCCGGGGTGGCGGCCTCCGCGCCGTCGAGGACGGTCAGGTCGTCCGAGCAGACCACCACCTGGGTGGTGGTGCCGCCGATGTCGATGCCGGCGAACAGCGGCCGGAGGGCGGTGGGAATGGCCGGGTCCTGCGGGGTGTAGGGGGAGAGAAGAGGTCCGGTCACGCCTGGGCCTCCGTACGGCCGGCCGCGAGGGTGGCCAGGCGTTCGGCCCTGCGGCCCCGCTGCACCACCGGGTCGGGCACCGGCACTGCGGCCAGCAAACGGCGTGTGTAGTCGGTCTCCGGATGCAGCAGGGTCGTCCCGGTGGAGCCCTGCTCCTCGATGCGGCCGGCGCGCATCACGACGACGCGCTGCGCGAAGTGCTGCACGACGGCGAGGTCATGGGAGACGAACAGACAGGCGAAGCCGAGTTCGCCCTGGAGTTCGGTGATGACCTCCAGGACCGCTTCCTGCACGCTCACGTCGAGCGCGCTGGTGGGTTCGTCGGCGACCAGCAGCCGGGGTTCCAGGATCAGGGCTCGGGCCAAGCTGACCCGCTGGCGCTGTCCGCCGGAGAGTTCGCGGGGCGCGCGCCGGGCGAGTTCGCCTGGCAGCCGGACCCGGTCGAGGACGGCGGCGACCTTGGCCTGCCGGTCTTTGGCGGACAGGTCGCGACGGTGCACCCGGAGAGGTTCGGCGACGCACTCGCCGACGGTCATCCGGGCGTCGAGGGAGGCCACCGGGTCCTGGAGGACGACACCGATGCCGGCCCGCAGGGCGCGGCGGGCCCGGGCGCGGGTGCGGCCGAGGTCGGCGCCGAACAGGCAGACGGTGCCGGAGGTGGGCGGGATCAGGCCGAGCGCGACCCGGGCGGCGGTGGACTTGCCGGAGCCGGACTCGCCGACCAGGCCCAGGGTCTCCGCCGGCCCGACTCGGAACGACACTCCGTCGAGGGCGCGTACGGCGGCCTTGCCGCGGCCGAACACCACGTTGATGTCGCGCAGTTCGACCACCGCTTCGCCCTCGGGGCCGCCGGGCCCGGCAGGCGAGGCCGACGGCTCGGCCGCGGAACGGTTCCTCTGGGCCGGCACGGACGCGGCAAGCCGGCCGGTGCCGTCTGCGGCCTCGGCGACGGACAGCCGGGGCACGGCGGCCAGCAGGCGCCGGGTGTAGTCGTGGGCGGGGCGCAGCAGGACGTCCTCGACCGATCCGGTCTCCACGATCTCGCCGTGGTACATGACGGCAACCCGGTCCGCGAAGTCGGCGACGACGCCCATGTTGTGGGTGACGAGCAGCACGCCGGTGCCGGTCTCGACGGCGAGCCGGCGCAGCAGGTCGAGGATCTCGGCCTGCACGGTCACGTCGAGGGCGGTGGTCGGCTCGTCGGCGATGAGCAGGCCGGGCTCGTTGGCGATGGCCATGGCGATCACGACCCGCTGGCGCTGTCCGCCGGAGAGCTGGAACGGGTAGGCGCGGGCGCGCTTCTCCGGTTCGGGGATGCCGACCCGGCGCAGCAGTTCGACGGCCTCGGCGGCGGCGTCCTTGGCGGACACCTCGCGGTGGTTGCGGATCACTTCGGTGATCTGCTTCCCGATCCGGGTGAGCGGGTCGAGCGCGGTGGCCGGCTCCTGGAACACCATGGAGGCGGTCTTGCCGCGCAGCGCCGCGAGGCCGTTCTCCGAGACGCCGACGATCTGGGTGCCGGCGATGACGGCGCTGCCGGTGGTGCGGGCGTTCTGGGCGAGCAAGCCCATCGCGGCGAGCGCGATGGTCGACTTGCCGGAGCCGGACTCGCCGACCAGGGCCAGCGTCTCGCCCGGCCGGACCTGGAGGGACACGCCCTTGACCGCGGGTACGTCGCCGGTCTCGGTGGTGAAGACGACGCCGAGGTCGTCGAGTTCGAGGATCGGGCCGGACGCCGCAGTGCGGACGGCGGAGCCCTTGGTGGTGGCGGTCATCCGCGTCCCCTCACATCGAATGCGTCGCGGAGTCCGTCCCCGATCGCGTTGAACGCCCACACCACCAGGATGATGGCCAGGCCGGGCGGCAGGATGAGCCACCAGTAGCCGGAGTAGGCGGCGGTGAGACCGGCGGAGAGCATGCCGCCCCAGTCGGTCTGCGGCGGCCGGACTCCCATGCCCAGATAGGAGACGTAGGCGACCAGCAGGATGGCGTCGGCGACCTGGAAGGTCGCGGCGACGATGATGGTGGAGACCGAGTTCGGCAGGATGTGACGCAGGATCGCCCGGGCGTGCGTGCCGCCGATGGCGCGCAGGGTCAGGACGTAGTCCCGGTTCTTCAGGGTCAGCGTCTCGGCGCGGACCAGCCGGGACGGCACCAGCCAGGACACCAGGCCCAGGATGACGACGAGACCGGTCAGGCCCGGCGTGGTGATGGCGGAGACCACCAGCAGGATGAACAGCGCAGGGATGGCGATGCCGGCGTCGACGATCCGCATCATCACGGCGTCGATCCAGCCGCCCGCGTAACCGGCGGCGGCGCCCCACAGAGTGCCGATGACGGTGGCGAGGACGCCCGCGGCGAGGCCGACGATCAGGGAGACCTTGCCGCCGTACATCAGCCGGCCCAGCTCGTCGTGGCCGACGGCGTCGGTGCCGAGCCAGTGCGCGCCGCTGGGGGCGAGGTTGACCTGCTGGAGCATGGTGTGGGTCTGGTCGGTGGAGTACACCAGCGGACCGGCGAAGCAGAACAGGAAGAAGAAGACCACGACGGCGAGTCCGACGACGGCCAGCTTGTTGCGCAGGAAGCGGCGGACGGCGAGCCGTGCGCCGGAGGCCTCACGCGGCGGGGCGGCCTTCGCCGGGGCCATGTCCGGCTGGATGACGGCGCTCATGCCCGACCTGCCTTCACTCGGGGGTCGATGATCCGCTGGACGATGTCGGCGAGCAGGGTGCCGACGACGGTGGCGACGGCGATCACCAGGACGCAGCCCAGCAGGACCGGGTAGTCGGAGGACTGCGCCGCGGTCCAGAACAGCAGCCCCATGCCGGGGTAGTTGAAGAGCTGCTCGACGACCAGGGCACCGCCGAAGAGCACCGGGACGTAGTAGCCGAGCATGGCGACCACGGGCGTCAGCGAGTTGCGGAACACGTGCCGCCACAGGATCGCGCGGGCGCGGGAGCCGCCCGCCCTGGCCGTGCGGACGTAGTCCTCGGAGAGGTTCTCCAGGGTGGCCGCCCGCATGTAGCGGCTGAACACCGCGACCATGGAGGCCGCGCCCGCGACCACCGGCAGTACCAGGGCCTGCGGTTCGGAGAACACCTGGCCCAGCGTCTCGCCCTGCGGAGCCTGCGACGGGAACCACGCCAGCCCCTGGCTGAAGACCAGCACCAGGATCAGCCCGAGGAAGTACACGGGCGTGGAGTAGGCGATGAAGCTCAGCGTGGTGATGACGTAGTCCACCGGCTTGTTGCGGCGCACGGCCTGCCACATGCCCATCGGGATGGCGAGGACGAGGCCGACGAGAGCCGACAGCACGGTGAGGACCAAGGTCTTCGGCAGCCGCTCGGTGATGAGCTGGGAGACCGGCTCGTTGAGGGTGTACGAGGTCCCGAGGTCCCCGTGCAGCAGTTGGCCGAGGTAGTAGAAGTACTGCACGGGCAGGGGCTTGTCGAGGCCCTGTTCGTGGTTGAAGTGGGCGATCTGCTGTGCGGTGGCCTGCGGCCCGAGGATCCCGCGCGCGGGGCCTCCGGGCAGGGCGTGCAACAGGCCGAAGACGACAATCGTCACGATGACGATCACCGCGACGGCCTGCAGGACGCGTCTGATCAGGTACGAGGAAGTGCTCATGTGTTTTCCGGTCGCTTCGTCTCTGTGGTACGCGCGGGCGTCACCTGGACATGGGCGTCACTGCGACGTGGGTGTCGGCGTGGCGGGTGCCGGTGTGGCGCGGGCGCGCGAGGGGTGCGCGCGGGTCCCGGGGCGGCCCGGCCGGGTGGACGGACGACTCCGCAGGCCCGCGCGGGCACCGACCGGGCTTACTTGGTCCACTTCCACATGGCGGGGTGGAAGTTGGCGAGGGAGTCCTGGGCGAAGCCGCCGAGGCCGTCCTTGACCACGGAGATCTGGTAATCGGGCTCCGGCAGCCAGATCACGGGGAGGTCCTTGGCGAGCGCGGCGCTGTACTTCTGCACCGCCTCGTTCGAGGAGGACGTGGTGGTTTCGGTGATCAGCTTGTCGACCTCGGCGTTGGAGTAGCTGCCGAAGTTGGAGCCGCCGCCGGTGGCGAAGAGCGAGTCACCGCTCGGGTAGGCGGGGAAGTACCAGCTGCCCGCGGTGCCGAAGAAGGACAGCTGCCACTTGCAGCTCGACTCGTCGGCGGTGCACTGGCCGGACTGCGACAGGACGGAGTTGACCGGGGCGGTCTTGATGGCGAACTTGATGCCGGTCTTCGCGAACGACGACTGCAGCGCGCTCATCATGTTGTCGGTCACGGTGGAGCCGGACTGGGACAGCACCTGCATCTCGAACTTGGTGCCCTTGTCGACGCCCGCGCCGCACTGGTTGTCGCCGGTGCCGGGGCTGGTGCACACCATGGTGCCGCCCTGCTCGGTCCAACCGTGGTCGGTGAGCAGCTTCTTCGCCTTGGCCGTGTCGAACGGGTACGGGTTGTTCTTCTGCTCCGGGGAGACGAAGGACGAGTCCTGGCCCTGCGGGATCGGGCCGTAGGTGGGGACGGCGGTGCCGTTGAAGACCACCTTGGAGAGGGTGGCCTGGTCCACCGACATCTGGATCGCCTGGCGGGCGTACAGCTGCTTGAACACCGGGCCCATGGCGGGGTTGTTGAAGTTGTACGGCATGTAGGTGATCGCCCAGCCGGTCCACGGCTTCACCGAGTAGCCCTTGGCCTTGAAGGACGACTCCTGGCTCAGGTCGGTGGCGTTGATGTAGCCGTAGTCGACGGTGCCGGCGCGGAGGGCGTTCGCCTCGGCGTCGGTCGTGGTGAACGGCAGCAGATTGACGTTCTTGATGTTGGCCTTGCCGCCGCCGTCGTACTTCGCGTTGGCGGTCAGCTCGACCTTGCCCGCGGTGGAGAACGACTTGATGGTGTACGGGCCGCTGACCGTCTTCCACAACGGGTCGGTCGCGTAGCCGGAGATCTTCTTGGCGGCGTTGTTGAGGTACGTCCAGACCTTCTTGGCGCCGGCGGCGGTGCGGTCCAGGTCGGAGACGGCGCCGGAGTCGCTGGTCTTGTCCCAGACGTGCTGCGGCATCGGGCGGATCATGCTCAGCTCGTTGGCGAGCATCCACTCCTGGTTGTACGCCTTGTCGAAAGTGATCGTGAAGTGCGAGTCGTCGATCGTCTTGAAGGAGGTCCAGTTGTCCGGCGCCTTGCCCGGGCTATAGCTTGCCCAGTCCGCCCTGTTGGCCTTGACCAGGTTGAACCAGAACTCCACGTCGCGTGAGGTGATCTGCTTGCCGTCGCTCCAGTGACGATCGCCGAGGGTGATCGTCACGCTCTTGCTGTCCGCGGCGAACTTCGCGTCGGCGGCCAGAGAGTTGTCCTTGTTCCATCCGACCTTGCCGGTGGAGCCGTCGTACGCGATCAGCGGCTCCCAGACGGCCTGGGATATGGAGGAGTTGTTGGTGTTCAGGTGCGAGGCGGTGCCGACCGGGAGGATCCAGTTCGGCGTGAAGTTCGCCGGGAGGGCGTAGTTGATGGTGTCCGACGACGCCGAGCCGGAGGACGACGAGGTACCGCCGCCGGAACAGCCGGTGAGCAGCGCGCCGGTGGTGACGACGGCACCCGCGACGAGGGCCCAGCGGCGGCCGGCCGCCGTGTGAGCAAGGAACATGACTCTCCTCAGAGTGAAAGGACCCGCATACGTCCCGGGAGACCGGGTCGGCGCCGCTGGAACGGCGCCGTGTACGGCGACAGTCAACGACGGCCGCGCCGAACAAACAAACAAGAATTAGTAAAAAGTAAGTTTCTGCGATCTCGACAAAAGTCACACCCATCCGTTCCAGGCACCTCAGGCGGTATGTATGTGCCAATTTGAGGCGATTTTACTTGCATTGACGCTCTCTACTTTCTTCACGGAGCTGTTCCCCGCCCGCCTGGACGGGCGTACTGTCTCCGTCACACCCACCGTTGCGGAAGTTACTTCGTACATGACTGAAATAAGTGCACGGGACCGCAAGACCACCAAGGGCGTGTACCCGAAGGGCACGACCACCCTCGCCACGCGGGTCCTCGAACTCGTCGCCTCGGGCCAGGCGTCGTCCCGCGCCGAACTCGCGGAACTCCTCGGCACGGCCGCCTCCACCATCTCCCTCACCGTGGCTCAGTTGGTCGAGCGCGGGCTCATCGCCGAGGAGGGCACCCAGTCCTCCACCGGCGGCCGCCCCCGCAGGGTCCTCAGAGCGGGCAGCAACGACGAGTACGCCGTCGCCGCCGACGTCGGAGGCCGCCATGCCCGGATCGGTGTGGTGCTCCCGGGCGGCGGTGTCCGTGACGTCGCCAACGTCCCGTTCGAGGTCGCCGACGGTCCCGAAGTCGCCCTGCCGAGGCTCGCCGCGCACCTGGAGTCCCTCGCCGAGCAGCGTGGACGCGACCGGCTCCGGGGCGTCGGGCTCTCCCTGCCCGGGCCGGTGGACGTCGCCTCCGGCGCCGTCGTCCTGCCGTCCCGGATGCTCGGCTGGAACCGCTTCCCGGTCGGCGCTTGGCTGGAGGAGCGCTTCGGGGTCCCGGCCGCCGTCGACAACGACGCCAACTGCATGGCGGTCGGCGAGCAGAGCGTCAGGCCCGCCGAGCACCGGCAGTCGATCATGGTGAAGATCGGCTCGGCAATCGGTGCCGGCGTCATCGCCGACGGTCGCCTCTACCGGGGCGCCACCGGAGCCGCCGGCGACATCACCCACATCCGCATCGACGGCGGCGCCGACATCCCCTGCTCCTGTGGCAACACCGGCTGCCTGGAGACGGTGGCGTCCGGCGCCGCGCTCGTCCGCATCCTGCGCGAACGCGGTCTCGACGTCGCCAGCCCCGAGGACGTGGTACGGCTCGCCACCGACGCCGACCCGGAGGCCACCCGCGCCGTCCGCAGGGCCGGCGACCACCTCGGCCAGGTGCTCGCCGCCAACGTCAACTTCTTCAACCCGGACGCCGTCTACCTCGGCGGCATCCTCTCCACCCTCGAGCCGTTCGTCGCCGCGGTGCGCAGCAAGCTCTACGAGAGCTGCCACCCGCTGGTGACCGAACACCTCACCATCGAGCGGGCCAGTCTCGGCGCCGACGCCGGCCTGGTCGGCGCCGGACTCTTCGCCCTGCAGCGCGCCCTGACCCGCGCCCTCGGCGGCATCGGCCGCGCCACCCCTGGCGCCGACCGGCAGCACACCGCCGCAGGCCACGGAGGGATCTGACGCCGCTGCAAAAAGCCTGACAGTCGCGGAAATTACTCCGCGCACACGGCGACGCACCCGCCCGGGAGCCGCGGCCCGTACCCCGGCTCCCGGGCGATCCCCTGGTCCCCGAGCCCTGAGCCCAGGGGCCTGTCCAGGGGCCACTCCCGAAGTCCCCGCACCCGCCCAGATATCGACGTCCGCGGCACGCCCCCTGGCGGGCCGCCGAACGAGCCTCACGCACCACACCCCGTCCGAGGAGCCATGTCGCACACCCGCACCCCCGCCGCCCGCCCGGTCATCGCCGTCGCCGGCCTCGGCATCGAGTCCTCCACCTTCTCCCCGGCCCGCACCGAAGCCCCCGCCTTCCACCCCTCGCGCGGCGCCGGGATCTTCGACCGGTACCCCTTCCTCGCCCCTGGCGAGGAACTGCGTGAGGCCGCCGAATGGCACGGCGCCCTGGTCGGCAAGTCGCTGCCCGGCGGCACCGTCACCGCCGCCGCCTGGACCGCGCTCACTGACGAGCTCATCGAACGGCTCGCCGCGCTGCCCCGGTTGGACGGTCTCTGGTACGACATCCACGGCGCCATGACCGTGGAGGGGATCGACGACGCCGAGGCCGTGCTGCTGGAGCGCATCCGCGCCACCGTCGGCCCCGACGTGATCGTCTCCACCTCGATGGACCTGCACGGCAACGTCTCCCGCGAACTCGCCCACCGCAGCGACCTGATCACCTGCTACCGGATGGCCCCGCACGAGGACCACATGGAGACCAAGGAGCGTGCCGTCCGCAACCTGGTCGACCTGCTGGCGTCCGGCGCCCCCCGCCCGGTCAAGGCGTGGGTGCCGGTCCCGGTGCTGCTGGCCGGCGAGCAGACCTCCACCCGGATCGAACCCGCGAAGAGCGTGTACGCGGCGGTTGATGAGGTCGAGGCCGCCGACGGCGTGACGGACGCCGCCATCTGGGTCGGCTACGCCTGGGCCGACGAACCCCGCAACCGCGCCGTCGTGGTCGTCACCGGCGACGATACGGCGGCGGTCTCGGCCGGGGCCGAACGACTCGCCCGGGGCTTCTGGAACGCCCGCCACGACTTCGACTTCGTCGCCCCGACCGGCACCTACGACGAACTCCTCGACGAGGCCCTCGCCTCCGACCAGCGGCCGTACTTCATCAGCGACACCGGCGACAACCCCACCGCGGGCGGCGCCGGTGACGTCACCTGGGGCCTGACCCGGCTGCTGGAGCGCCCCGAGTTCCAGAAGGAGGACGGGCCGACCGTCATCTACGCCTCGGTACCCGGCCCCGCCGCGATCGAGACCGCCGTCGCCGCCGGGGTCGGCGCCACCGTCACCGTCACCGCCGGCGCCGAGGTCGACGACCGGCACGCCGGTCCCGTCACCCTCACCGGCGTGGTCCACGCGATCCGGCACGGCGACCGGGACGCCGAGACCGAGGTCGTGATCCGGGTCGGCAGCGTGTACGCGATCCTCACCAGGCTGCGCAAGCCGTACCACCACGAGCACGACTTCACCGACCTCGACCTCGACCCGCGCTCCGCCGACATCGTGATCGTCAAGATCGGCTACCTGGAGCCCGAACTGTTCGACATGTCGGTCGGCTGGAAGATGGCCCTCACTCCCGGCGGTGTCGACCAGGACCTGGTGCGCCTCGGCCACCGCCGCATCCGCCGCCCGATGTTCCCCTTCGACCGCGACATGGCCGACCCGGACCTGACAGCCCGTATCATCCCGGCCTCCAACCAGCCGCTCACCGGGGACGACGCATGACCGACCACACCACCCGGCCCCTCGGCCCGCCCCGGGCCGGCGGCGCGGGCCGGGCCCCGGCGCCGGTGGCGGCCGACGAGGTTCCCGGACTCGGGCGGCCCGGCCCAGCCGGACCGGTCCGCCGGCCCACACTGGAGATCGCCGTCACCTCACCGGCCGGTGCTCGTGTCGCCCTCGCCCACGGAGCCGATCGCGTCGAACTCTGCACCGGCCTGGAACTGGGCGGTCTGACCCCGTCGGCCGCCCTCGTCGAGGCGGTCGCCGCCGTAGGCCTGCCGGTGCAGGTCCTGGTCCGCTGCCGACCGGGCGACTTCGTCCACGACGCCGAGGAGATCGCCCTGATGGTCGCCGAGGTGCGGTCCGTGATCGCCTCCGGCGCCTCCGGCGTGGTCGTCGGCGCGCTCACCGCCGACGGCGGCCTCGACACCGACGCCGTCACCCGCCTCGCCGCGGCGGCTCATGACGCGGGCCGCCCCGTCGAGGTGACCCTGCACCGCGCGATCGACCTGTCCGCGGACCCGGTCGCCACCGCAGCGCTGTTGCCCGCCCTGGGGCTCACCCGGGTGCTCACCTCCGGCGGCGCCCCGGCCGCCGGACAGGGACTCGCCGCGCTCGCCGCCATGGTCGAGGCCGCTCCCGGCGTGCAGGTGATGGCGGGCGGCGGGGTGCGCCCCGCCGACATCCCGGCCCTGACCGCCGCCGGTGTCGCCGCGGTCCACCTCTCCGCGAAGCGCCGCGCCGAACCCCGGCGCGGGGGTGCGTGGATCCCCCTCGGCGCCTCCAGCGCCTCCGCCGAGCAGGACACGTACTTCGTCACCGACCCAGCGGTGGTCGCCGAGGCCAGGAGAATGCTGGGATCGCGGGCAACCGGCTGACCGGCCGTGCGCTCCCTGCCGGAGCGCGCCGCCCCGAAAGTCCGCGGTTCGCGTCGGACCGCGGACTTTCGGGGCGGGAGGGTGTACCGGAACCGATCACCGTAGGGCAACGACGCGATGCGTCAGCGGGCCATGCGCGAGAGGAGGGGTCAGCTCGTCGACGTTGTCGCCAAGGCCGTCGTCCTGCACGGCGAGGAAGGCAGCGGCGAGCTGGGCCGGACTCTGGTGCCGGTACCAGCCGTGCCAGGACCGAACTTCGTAGTCGGCCAGTGCGCAGGCGGACTTGGCGAGCTTGATCGCTTCCTCCACCCGCCACCGGGCGCCGGGCACCACGGTGAGCACGCCGGTGATCCCGTGGTGTCGGGCAGCAGTGAGGTCGTGGGTCGATCCGGGCAGGGCGGGCGAGGACCACAGCAGGTGTCCGAACGGATCGGTGAGGACCTGGATGTTCATGCCGTGGCGCTTGCGTTTCCCGGAGTAGTACGGGGTGTCCGCAGCGATCCGGTCGATCGGCAGCAGGGTGCCGGCCAGGATCACGAACGCCTTCTCGCGGATCGTCCGCGTTGCGCAGGAGCGTCCAACTTGCGGTCGGCATCGGGACGTTGGAAAGCTTTCACTGATGTCCGGCCCCACCTACACTAAAGCCGCACATGACTATTCAACCTGGATCATCCCTGACGACGATCCCCTCGAACTCGGTAGCCCGCGCCGAACACAAGCCAGTTCCCCAGGACCTTTGCGTGATCGCGACTTGGTCTCCTGAATGCGCGCGTCATCGCGATCGGAGCGCGGGCGCCGCAACCTCACGGTGCCCGCCCCACGCGTCTGACGGCTCACATTGGGCCGTGATCGCTACGCTGGGGCAGGTCAATGCCTGGGAGGGAGCCGGCAATGTCGTTCAGCTACTACGTTTACGTCAGCGACAGCAAGATCAACATGCTTTTGCCGCAGATCGAGCCCGGGTTCGGGGCGAAGCGCACGACGGAACTGGGCGTGAATCTCACGGTGCTGTCGGCGAAGCGAACGACCGAGGGCCCGTCCGACGACCGGATCGGCCGGCTGGAGACCGTCGTCGGGTACCTGCGCGATCACGGTGATCTCGGCTCGGTGGACGAGCCGGGTCAGTTCTTCTGGGGGTCGCTGCCGATGCGCTGGGGGGCGTTCCCCGGCGATCCCACGTCCTCGCTGGTGTTCTTCGGCGGGCGGAGCGAGGACACCGTCGTCGGGCTGGGCGGCTCGTACAAGCACGTGTGCGACTCCGTACCGGACGCTGCGGCGCACGGGGTGGGGCGCTCGATGATGTCGTCGATGCTCGACGGGCTGGGAGTCACCTCGGACCTGGAGGACGAGTACGTCGCCGACGCGGTGGACGGCGACCTCGACCGGGCCGATCGCGCCGCGCTCGCCCGGGTGCAGGGCGCCGTGGCGAGCCTGCGGTGGCCGGCGCAGAACGTCGAGTTCGTGGCCAAGCGCCTGCTGCACGGCGACAGCCCGGACGGCACGGCCAAGTCGGTGCTGCTCGGGACTCCGGTGTACGTCGCCATCGTCGACTGACGGCGATGGAAGCGTGGCACCGCGGGGACCTGATCCTCGGCCTCTACGAGGTCCTGGACGTGGTGCGCACCGGCGGCATGGGACTGGTGCACCGGGTCCGGCACCGCGGCTGGGACATCGACCTGGCGGTGAAGACCCCGCGCCGGGCCCTGGTCCGCTCGCCGGACGCGATCCGGGACTTCGAACGGGAAGCCGAGGTGTGGGTTGGGCTGGGCCTGCACCCGCACATCGCGAACTGCGTCTACGTCCGCACCCTGGATGGCGTGCCCCGGGTCTTCGCGGAGTGGGCGGACGGCGGCAGCCTGGCCGAAGCCGTCCGGAGCCGGAGCCTCTACGGGAACGATCCCCTGGCATCGCTGCTGGACGTCGCCATCCAGTCCGCGTGGGGGCTCGACCACGCGCACGAGAACGGTGTCGTGCACCAGGACGTCAAGCCCGCCAACGTGATGCTCACCCGGGACGGCACGGTCAAGGTCACCGACTTCGGCATGGCCCGGGCTCGCATGGCCACCGGGGAGGACGCCGGGGACGCGGATCCGTTCGTCAGCCGCGGCGGCCTGACTCCCGCGTACTGCTCGCCCGAACAGGCGCGGTCGCCGGGCGGGCTCACGACGGCCACGGACACCTGGTCCTGGGCGGTCACCGTCCTCGAAATGTTCCTCGGCCGGCCACCGGACCCGGACGGGACCGCGGCGGGCGGCGTCTTGGACGGCTTCGCCCGCTCCGGGGCCCTGGACGCGATCCTGCCGGTACCGGTCGAGGTGGCGGACCTGCTGCGCGAGTGCTTCACCAAGGACCCGGCCGCGCGCCCCGGCCGGCTCGGGCCGCTCGCGGAGCGCCTGATCCGAGTGCACGAGCGGGAAGTCGGGCCGTACCCCCGGCGCGCCCCGGCAGCGGCCACCTTGCTCGCCGACGGCCTGTCCAACCACGCACTGTCCATGCTGGACCTCGGCCGCCGCGACAGCGCCGAGGAGCTGTGGACCCGGGCTCTGCGGGCGGATCCGCACCACCCACACGCCCGCTACAACCGCGGGCTGCACCGGTGGCGGACCGGGGTGATCACCGACGCCGAACTGGTCGACGAACTGGAATCCGTGCGGTTCGGGGATCCGGATGACGGCGTGGGGGCATACCTGCTCGCGCTGGTGCACCGGGAACGCGGCGACCCGGTCGCGGCGGCCACGCTGCTGCGGGACGTGGCCGCGCGGACGCCCGGCGACCCGCAGGCCGCCGCCGCGCTCGCGTCGGTCGAGTACGCACCCTCGCCGGCGCAGTCGGTCCTGCCGGGGGAGCACGAAGACGGGATCGCCGCCCTCGCGCTGACCCCGGACGGCCAGGTCGCGGTCTCGGCCGACCGCTCCGGCGGGCTGCGAATCTGGGACGTCCCGGCGAAGGAGTGCCGGCAGCAGTTGCAGCTCGAGAAGTACAGCGCCTCGGCCCTGGCGGTGCGCGACGACGGACAGCTCGTGGTCGTCGGCGGGGGTATCGGGCGGGCGCTCGTGCTCGACCTCGAAGCCGCGGCCGGGTTCGAGCTGCCCGGCCATCCCAGCTGGGTGGGCCTGGTCGCGCTGACGGCGGACCAGCGGCACGCGGTCACCAGCGGCTTCGAAGGGGAAACCGTCACCTGGGACCTCAAGACGCGCGAACCCCTGGACGTCCGGCAGTTCGAGAACAAGGCGGACGTCCTCGGTGCCCAGGGCACCCTGTGCTCCGTCATCGATTACCAGCACCACACGAACTCCGTGTACGACGTCCGCACGGGCGAGCTGGTGCACCGATTCGACCGCACCCTGACGCCGGCGCGGTTCAGCGGCGACGGCCGCCTCGCCGTGGTCGGCCTCGGCAGCACCGACGTCCGGTTGGTCGATCTCGAATCCGGCGAACCCCGGCGGGAGCTGAAGACCGGCCACGGCCGGATCGCCGTCAACCTGGACGGCACGGTCGGCTTCTCCAGCGGCGGCCGCGACGAGCCGTCGCGGGTGTGGGACCTGAGCAGTGGCCGGTGCCGCCTGTCCCTGGACCCGGCGCCCGACACCGACGAGGTCGTGCTGAGCGCGGCCGGGCGGGTCGCCGTGACCGCCGAGGGGAAGTCCGTTCGGGTGTGGCACCTGCCGCCCGCGGGGCCGCCTGCCCCGTGGAGTTACGTCCGCCCACATGAAGCCCCGGACGTCGCCGCCACCGCCGCCTGGGCGGCCGCGCTGCTGGCGGAGGCGGCCACGCTGGCCGGCGCCGGGCGGCTCGACGAGGCGGCAGGCCGGATCCGCGCCGCTCGCGCGCTGCCCGGGCACCGGCGCCACGCCGAGCCGGTGCGCCTCTGGCGCCGGCTCGGCGCCCTCGGCCGCCGGACCGAGCTCGCCGACGCCTGGTCCGCGGGCCGGATCGTCCCGGAGGACGGCCGGTCGTGGGCCCTGGAGTTCAGCGGCCGCAGCCCCACCGCGCTCGCCCGCGCCGGGAACGCCGCCGAAGCGTGGGTCTTCGAGATCGAGACCGGGCAGCTGCTGCACACGCTCAGCCTGCACACCGGCCACATCAGCTCCATGGCGATGACCGCCGACGGCCGGCTCGCGGTGTCCGGGGGCGAGGACGGCCGGGTCGTCGCCTGGCACCCGCGCGACAGGCGGATCGTCCAGCTGTTCACCAGCCCCCGCGACCACGTGTACCACGTCGCGGTCAGCGAGGACGGCCAAGTGGCTCTCTCGGGAACCACCGACGGCCTGGTCGCGGCCTGGGACATCGGCAGCGGCCGGACCATCGGGCGCTGGGAGGCGCACCCGGGGGCGGTGCTGGACGTGGCCGTCAGCGCTGATCACCGCTACGGGCTCTCTCGCGGCCAGGACGTCACCGTGAAGATCTGGGATCTGCGCGAAGGCGAGCTCCGGTGGGTGCTGCGGGGGCACGACGAGTGGATCGGCGCCGCACGGCTGAGCGACGACAGCCGGTTCGTGGTCACCGGTGGCGCCGACGCCGCGGTGCGGGTCTGGCGGACCGCCGACGGGCAGTGCGAGGTGGTGCTCACCGGGCACGCGGACGCCGTGGTCGACGTCCTGCCGAGCCCGGACGCCCGGCGGCTGCTGTCCTGCTCGGTGGACGGCACCGTCCGGCTGTGGGACGTCGTGGGTGCTCGCTGCGTCCACGTCCTGACCGGGCACACCGGCGTCGTGCGGAGTCTGGCTGTCACACCGGACTTCCGGCTCGCGGCGTCGGGCGGGGAGGACCGGAAAGCCCGGTTGTGGGACCTCACGACCGGCCGGCAGCTGCGTGCCTTCACCGGCCTTTCGGACGTGGTCACGCACGTCGCGCTGGCCCCCGACGGCGCCCTGCTCCTGGCCGGCGACGAGCGCGGGCGCCTGCTGACCTGGGCCCTGGACTGGGAGTACGACTTCGGCTCGGCGACCGGCTCCCTGCGGCCGGAGGCCGAGCCCCCGCTCGACGAGCTGCGGGCCGAGGTCGCCGTTCCGCTGCCTTCCCGCGAAGACAGCCGCCCGGCGCTCGTCGAGGCGTTCGCCCGCCTCGGCGACCGGCAGCGGCACGCCGTCACCCGCACCCTGGAGCTCGCGGGCGAACTGGACAAGATCCCCTCGCGCACCGATACCGGCTATCGGCTGTACGTGCGCTTCGTGGCCGACGACGCGGCGACCCGGGAGCCCACACAAATACCGAGCACGGCCGAACGGCTCGCGCTGCTGCTGCGACCGGAGGCAGAGCTGAACCGGTCCGAGGAGTTCTGGGCCGGCTACTTCGCCGAGCAGCTCCAGGACGACCTCGTCACGCTCGCCGAGGCTGCCCCGGTCCTGCACCGCGAGGGCGACCTGGCCGCGGCCGAGCAAGCGTGGCAACTCGTCGTCGACGTCCGCTCCCACCTCTGGGACGCCGGGCACGTCGAAACCCAGGACGCGATGCTCGGCTGGGCCGCGGTCCTCACCGACCTGCACCGGGAGCCGGAGGCCCTGGCGCTGGTCCGGGCGGTGACCGGAGAGCGCGCACAGGACCTGGGGCCGGACCACCCGGCCACCCTGGAGGCGACCGCGGCGCTCGCGTCCCTGCTCTCGGCGAGCGGCGAGCAGGCGGAAGCGGAACGGATGTACGACGACCTGCTGCCCCGGCTCGTGAAGCGCTTCGGCCGCGACGACGGCCGGACGCTCGACGCCCGGGTGGGGCTGGCGCGCGTGCACCACCGGCTCGGGCGACTGGGCGACGCCGAGCCGGTCCTGCGCGAGGTGCTGGCGAAACGGCGGCTGCGGCTGGGCGACGACCACCCGGACACGCTCGCCGTCCAGACCGAGCTGGACAGCGTGCGGGGGCCGGCGCCGGAGAAGCCGGCGCGGCGGCGATGGAGGAGGCGGCGATGATCCCGGGTCGGTCCAGTATCGAAGCCTTGATCACCGGCAAGGTATTCATGGGCGAGATCGGGGCGTTCTTCCCCGTGAGCATGACGTTGCGAGGCGACGAGTTCGCGGCCGTGTTCATGATGCGCGCCAGTCAGCTCGGGCATCGGACCACCGGGCCGTACACGCCCGACCGGCCACCGGTCGACGCGATGAACTGGGCACAGCTGCGGACGGGGATCGGCATGGCGGGGTGCTTTCCCCGCTTCCGGATCGACGCGAGCGGCCGGTGGCCGCGCATCCACGTTGAGCTGCTCGGCACCGCCGTCCGCGGGCTGATCGTGATGCCGGAGGAAGTGACCGCGGAGTCGGTGAACGCGCCTTACCTCGGCGAGTGGCAGGAGCAGATCTCTTCCACGGTGCGGATCGCGCTCGACTGGATCGCCCGCTGGCTCATGGCCTGTCACCACCAGGCCGGCGGCACCGAGCCGTCGGTCGACCTCGATCTGGTCTATCGGCCGGACGACGATTACGAGACCGGCCTCGCCCGGGTCGACGAGCGGGTGCGGGAGCTCATCCCGCCGGTGCGCCCGGTCCTTGAGCTGCGCTGGCGTTCTGTGAGCCCGGCCCAGCGCAAGGCCTTTGTGAAGAACCTGAAAGGCGCCCGAAGGATCGGGACCCGGTCCGACCGGCGACTGAGCCACCGGATCGGCGGTATCGAGCTGGAAGTGCCGGGCTGAGGAAGGCCACCGTGAACGCTTTCCAACATCCCGATGCCGACCGCAAGTTGGACGCTCCTGCGCAACGGCGAAGCTCCTGGTAGACGGGTTCCCGACCAAGTTCACCCGTGTCTGCCAGGAGCTTCGCAGGCTTGTCTACCCATCCTCGATCGATCTGTCCGGCCGAACCCTGCGGATCCTTACCGGTCAACTGGCCGCGCGGCAGGCGAAGATCGGTACACGGTGGCGACGCCTGCCCGCCGGCCGCCAGGCTCTGCTCGCCCTCGCCCACCTGCGGTGCGGTGATACCCACGCCCAGCTCGCTGCCGGATTCGGCATCGGGATCGCCACGGTCTTATCGGCACCCGCAGAGTCGGGTGTCCATCGAACGTGTGCTGACTGCGCCTGACGATGCCCCGGGGCCGCCGGGAGGGCTCACGCCTTGTCGTGGGCGTCGAGGAACGCTTCGAGGCCGGTCAGGTCGTCGGTGTTCAGGAAGTCAACACCGGCGGCGAGCAGTTCACCCCAGAGCGCGTCGCGGGCCGGGCCCGGCTGGTCCGGCGTGGCCCAGAAGCGGACCTGCTGTCCGCGCGCGTGGGCTGCGGAGACGATGCCGCGCAGCTTGTCCCGCTCGGCGGCGGGCATCGGGCCGTCGCCCCGCCAGGTGAAGTTCAGGGTCCAGTTGTCGCTGATCAGCGAAGTGAAGGTGGCCGGGGTCGCCGTGCCGAGGTCGGACAGTCGCCCGTCGTAGAAGGCGTGGCGCACCTGCTGGGCCTCCATCGGGCCGCGGGCGGCACGGTCGCCCGAGATGACGGCCGTCAGGGCGGCGGGGCGCACCTTGCCGTGCGCGTACGTGCTGAACAGGTGCCGATAGCGCTGGAGGCGGCGGTCGAGTTCGAGGTACGTCGACGAGCCCTCCGTCTTGATGTCGATGAGGAGCTGCAGGGGTTCGCGCCAGCCGCGGTAGACGGAGCCGTGGTTGGCCTTGATGCGCTGCGCCAGTGGTTCGAGGTAGAGCGATTCGAGGGTACGGGAGGGGTCGAGGTCCACCGGATCGTGGGCGACGAGCAGCTGCCCGCCGACGAGGTAGATGTCGGCCTCGACGCTGCCGAAACGGTGGTCCAGCGCGTCGAAGAGGGGCCGGGTGTGCTCGTAGTCGTTGTGCGCGTGGGCACGGCGCAGTGGACGGGGACCACGGCCGCGCTCGCTCGCCTGCGCGTACGCGGCGGGGGCGGCGACAGCGCCGACGAGGGCGGCGCCAAGGGTGGTGAGGGCTCTGCGGCGGGTAGTGTGGAGCATGCTCTGCCTCCCTGGAGTGCCGTATGCGACGCCAGTGAGTATGGGGGCCGATGCGCTCCAAATGGTATGCGTGGAATCGGAGTTGGCCGGATCGACTTCGCCGGTTCACTTCTGCGGACGGTGTTGTCAATTGTGGGAGCGGCGTTCCACCGAGCCCATGAGTTCCCGGTGAGCCGGCCCGTAGGAGCGGAGCTTGTCGGTCACCAGCACCCGGGGTACCCGGCACTGCTTCTTCATCAGCTTGGCCATGAACCGCTTCGCGGCCTTCGCGTCCCGCCGGGCCTGGACGAGGATGTCCAGGACGCTGTCGTCCTGGTCGACGGCCCGCCTTCGACGCCCTACCGACCGGCGCTGGGGTGAAGGTCCTCACGACCGGCATCCGGATACCGCGGATGAACTCCCTCATGGAGCGCTGGATCCAGACCTGTAGGCGCGAACTCCTGGACTCCTGACCTACGACCCCGCGACCGGGACCCTGATCGCGGACACACCCCAGGCAGAAAGGAGCGAAGGTCGTCCGCGAGCCGCGGCTGCTGAGGCACGGCCCGGGGCGGCGGGCGACCCCTGCGCCCGCCGCCCCGGGCCGTGCAGGACCGCACCACCGGCCGGTGGGTGTCGGGGCACACCCCTGGGCAGCCTCGGCGCGGAACCGGTCGGCCCCGCCCCGCCGGAAGCCACCCAGGAGCGCCCCGGGGTCGTGCACGGCGGCTGGGCCGGCGGCTTCGACCGGTCGCACCTACCGGGCCGCGGGCCCGCGGATGCGCGCCGTCCGCAACGAACTCGCCGCCCGCCAGGCCTGCGGGCCGCGGGAACGCATGTCAGCCGCCCATCGGGCGAACTCTCACTGTCCGGCCCAGCGCTTGATCGTGGCGATGGCCTCGTCCCGCTGGTCGGCGGGCAGAGCGGAGATACGGGCGCCGTGGTTGGAGCCGGGAACGACGTACTTGTACGAGTCGTGGGAGCTCGGCTCGAACTGCTCGGCGCTCCATGGGTCGTTCTGCCCGTAGACGAACATCATGCGCTCGGAGTCGCTCCGCACCCACTTGTCGACGTCAGAGATCGCCTTGCCGTTGTAGTCGGTGCGCATGTCGGCAGGCAACACCGAGTTGGGCTGGTAGATGTCCGGGTAGTGGCGGACGTCCTTGAGGTGCTTGAACTTCAGGTCGGCCCAGCCCAGTTGAGCGGCGGCCTGCCGGTAGTACGGGCCGGAGCCGTTGGCGCCGAGTGAGCTGTCCTCGTAGACGGACAGGCCATGGCCGAGCGACCAGGTGTAGAGGTCGTCGTCGGACACGGTCTCGGCGTCGGGCACGGTCGGGCAGTCGGCGGCGGTGCCGGACTGCCAGAAGTTCCAGACCTGGTCCAGGACGGCGAACTCATAGGCACGATCGGTGGTGCCGAGGGTGTTGGTGAAGGTGTAGCCCTTCTCCTTCGCCGTCACCTCGAACTTGGGCAGCAGAGTGTCGCGGCGTTCGAGCATCGCACGCTGGACCGCGTTCAGCGCATCACGGCACTCCTTGGTTCCGACGGTCTCGAAGAACCGTTCGTAGCCCTTGTCGTCATGGTTGTTGGCGTCGTTGGGAGCGACGTAGGCGATGACCGCGTCAAGGTCCTCGGGGTAGTAGCGGCGGTGGTACGTCTGCGTCATGCCGCCCTTGCTGCCGCCGGTGCCGAGCCACTTGGAGCTCTTGTCGTACAGCGGGCGGATCGCCTCGACGATGGCGTGCTCGTCGCTCGCCTCCTGCCAGACGGTCATCTTCGACCAGTCGACGTCGGCCGGGCGGGAGGGACCGAAGAAGCGGTGCTCGACGCTGAGCTGGTTGGCGTCGAGGATGGTGGTGGGCTCACGGGTGGAGCTGGAGAGGCCGTAGCCACCGGTGTAGAAGACGACCGGCTTGGTCACCGACTTGTGCCAGAGGGTGAAGCGCTGCCCGAAGGTGCCGAGTTCGGGCTTGCTGTGGTCGATCGGCTGCGTGATGGTGAGCGAGTAGAGCGGGTAGCCGCCCTTGTCGGTGACGTCGGTGACGGTCACGCCGGGTATCGCGCGCAGCTGGTCCGCGAAGGACGCCTCGGCGGTGGCAGCCGTGTCCGCGGCGGCTGCGGGGGCCGCGGTCGTGGCGAGGACGCCCGCGGTGAGGGCGGCGGACAGCAGCAAGGTCGGAATGGTGCGGGTACGCACTCGGGCCTCCGGTTTCTCTGGGCAGCGCGGGGGGTCCGGCTGACCTTGCCTCACCACGTGTCCCCTGAGTAATCCCAAACCGTCATAACACCAAGCGGTTATGGAAAGTTAGGGTTCATCCGTGCAACTCGAAATACGACACCTTCGGGCGCTCAGTACCATCGCCGAACACGGAAGCGTCACCCGGGCCGCAGCGGCGCTGGGCGTCTCACAGCCTGCCCTCAGCGCCCAACTCCAGCGCATCGAGGTACTTTTGGGCGGAGAGGTGTTCACGCGGGGACGGCACGGGGTGAGGCCGACGCCGTTCGGCGAGTTCGTGATGTCGCGCACGCGTGCGGCTCTCGGCAACATCGACGACCTGCTCGACCGCGCCCCGGGGCGGGCCGGGCCGCAGTCGGTGGTGCGCTTCGGCGCATACGAGAGCCCGCTGGCGCTAGAGGTCGTGGAGCGGGTGGCGACGCTGCTGCCCGGGGCCCGCACCGAGCTCCAGGTCGCCTACTACACCGGGCTGCTGCTCGACTGCATCGCCACCGGCCGGCTCGACGGCGCGCTGCTCGCCGACTACCCGGGCTTCGAGCTGCGCCCGCAGCCAGCCGTACGGTACGCCGAGGTGGCCACGGAGCCCGTCCATGTGGCGCTGCCCGCCGGGCATCCGGCGGCCGCCCGAGAGGAGGTGCGGCTGGCGGATCTCGCCGACGAGGACTGGGCGCTGTCGCCTTCGGACGGCACCGGCTGGCCCGAGCACCTGCTGGACGAGTGCGAACGCGCGGGCTTCCGTCCGCGCGTGCGCTACCGGCTGGAGCAGACCGGCATGCGGACGGAACTGGTTGCGGCCGGGCGCGCGGTCTCCGCCTGCCAGGCCTCGTACAGGGGTGGCGAGGGCATAGCGGTGCGGCCCATCGCCGGCGGGTTCGTGCGGATGCGGTTACTGCTGGCATGGCACCGCGACAGCGCGCTCGCACCCCGCGCCCCGGTGCTGGTGGAGGCCGTGCGGGAAGTGCACCGGCGGGCGACGCAGCCGCCGGGAACGGCCGCGCGGGGCTGAGCCGGTCGGCCGTGAGCGTCACCGGGTCGGTGAGGCCGCTTTGAGTGACATCGCCCGTTTGCCCTCGGGCACTCGCTGTCGCTCCGGATGTGCGTGAGCGGGCATGACGGTACGGTGGGGGTGTGAGCGAGGACGGAGCACGAGGCGTCTAGATCCACGAACTCGCGGCCACCTGCAATAGGCTCCATCGCCAATGCAAGGGGGTGTCTCATGACCACCCATCATGGCACCGACGTGCCGATGGACCGTCTGTTCGCGAGGGCGGAGGAGAAGGGCCTGCATGGGCGCCGGGTGTCCGCGGAAGCACCACCCCCGGCTGCCTCAGTCCCCAAGAGGCTCCCTGCCGGCCAAAGCCCCCACAGTCTGGCGGTTAGCGCCGATGAAACTCGCCTGTACGTGACCAACTTCCAGCCCGGCACCGTATCGGTGGTCGACATCTCCAGCGAGACCGTGATCGCCACGACTCACGCGACCGAAGGGCCATACGGCGTGGCACTCAGCCCGACCGGACGCCGCCTTCACGTCGCTGGTCCGAGTCGGAACGCGTTGGTGGACATTCAGCTTCCCCAACTTCTTTCAACCGACAGCCATTTCGGGCACTCGCCGTACGGTGTGGCAGCGGGAGCGGACGCCCGCGTCTATCTGACCCTCGCCCTGGAAGACTCCGTACTGGTGACGGACGCATTCGCGAAACCCGTCTTCGCCGTGATCCAACGGATCGACTTCCCGACCGGCGTGGCGGTAAGTCCGGATGAGACCCGCCTCTATGTAACCAACTACTTTTCGGACAGCGTGTCGGTGGTCGACCTCTCCAGCGAGACCGTGATCGACACGATCCCGCTCAGCGAGGGTCCTTATGGAGTGGCCGTGAGTCGTGATGGGGCTCGCCTCTACGTGGCGCACTTCCCCTTCGACTCGGTATCGGTGATCGACACCTCTAGCCTTGCGGTGATCGACACCATCCCGGTCGCCGACGGTCCGCGCGGCGTGGCGGTGAACCAGGACGGGACTCGCCTTTATGTGACCAACTTCTTCGCCAACTCCGTGTCCGTGATCAGCTTGTAGCGCACTGATCCGCGACCCTGCAAAACACGCCGCGGGCTCGTGGATACGAGGACGGCACGACAGCCACCTCCTGTGTGCGAGATGCCGCAGACAGCCGCCTCGGTGTGCAGCCGGATAAATTCCTGAAGCGCTGGGGCACATTCGGGGTCGACAACCACGACGGGTGCCGTGTGACCAGTCGCCTCGTGCTAGCTCACCGCGCCCCCCTGATCGGTCGCCTCAGGGCAATGAAGCCACCAATCCCCGAGGTATCAGCGCGGCGCTCAGCCATTTAAATCCGGCCTGACTTCACAGAGATGGGTCAGTCGCTCGGTCAGGGTTCGAAAAGACCGTGGGAAGTGCTGGGCTCCGGGCGGGAAAAACTCGATGCAGCAAGCCAGAAAGGTTTCGAAGTCTCCCGACGTGTGAGCGCGGACTGCCTTCACGAAGCACCTAGCCCGGGCAGCCGCACCGTTCGACACGCCTCTCGGCGGATACGAGAAAACGGCGGCCACGTGACTGAGAGCCTCAGCGTCGAGCCTGCTCACGACCGCGAGGACCTGATCCATCAAGTGCCGCCGGATGTCGCCCTCGAGGCGATCGGGCTTGCTGAGGTACTCGAGGTCCGGAAAGGGCCAGAAACGGCGATCCGAGGTGTCAATCAGGTTGAGCAGCTGTGCCAGCACGGCAGAGCTCTCCTTGTGTTTCCCGGCTTCGACGTGTACTCGCGCGGCGTTGCAAGCGAGATGGATTCGTCGGCCCTCTACCGGATAGTCCCAGGCGTCACGCAACTCCCGGCAACGATCCATGGCCTTGAGTATCGAGGAGACGGCCGCGTCGGCCCTGCCTGACTTGAAGTGCGCGAATCCCTCACCTGCGCACAGGAAGGAATCCGAGAGCACGAATGCTTCCCTGCCGATTTCCGCTCGAGTCAGCATGTCCCTGGCTCGAGCGATCACGGATCCACCATCGTGGACCCGGCCGACTCGGCAGAGTGCGAGACCCCGCTCGCGTGTTTCGGTGATTACCCCCAGGACGCGGGCCTCGTCCTCACTCAGGTCACGAGTGATCCTTTCTGCGTAGATTGCCGAAATTTCGGCTTCTGCGTCCTTTTGCGCCACAGCCGGGCGGGCGAGTCCGCGGGCCAGCGCCCCAGCCGCGGCCGCGAGCAGGCCGGATGGCAACGTTGCGTCAGGCCCAGTCGTCGGTCGGCGTGACGCCTTCAGGTCTTCGAGCGGTAGTTGATGCCCGTTCGCCCCGCGCTCTGCAGCGGGAACCCCCCGCCGCGCTGCCCGCTCCTCCAGTCGCGGTGGACGAGACGGCTCACGGACCACGACCCATCCCCTCAGCGGATCAAACCTTCGGTGCTTCCGAGTGACTCACGCGCTAAAGGTAGCTTACGCACGCATATGTAGTGGTATCTGTGTTTCTTGTTGCTCCTTTTGTGATCGAGGAAGGTGTGGTTGTGCGTTTCCTCTTTAAGGACTTGATGATCACGATGTCGGACGTGGCGGGTCCGCACTGCCAGAGATGCTCGGTCATCTCGTGCCGGCTACCGACGGTAAAGTGCGGCCAAGTCACCTGCGGCATTACGTCAGTCATCAAAAAAGATGAGTTCGACGCCATGAAGCTCGAGCTGAACCAGGCATTGGAGGTGGTCCGCGCGACGGTCGAGCTGGAGTCGCAGACACGCCTCCGCCCGGAGACGGTCGAGGAGGCCACTGAGCTCGAGTGGAAACTCACCGCCGCCCTTCATGCGGTGCGGGAGGCAAAGGCGGAACTCGAGGCATCCTGACACTGCTGCCAAGCGTCCCAGGATGTTTCGGTGCGCGAACGGCACACCAGGAGTGTGAATGTGCGTACGCTGGCGACTGACCGGCACCTCTACAGGTCCAATCCGCGATACGTCCTGCGTGGACTGGACGACCTCAAGCGTTCTCAACGTCAGGCCCTCATCGGCTCTTCGCCGAGTTCCGCTATCGGCGGGCTGCTCTTTCCTCTCGACGGAGCCGATCACGGCTCCATCAAGGCCGTGAGCGCGCCGACGGCGAGCCTGTTTCAGCAGGCTGCTGTTCCTACCTGGCTGCCCTCACCACTCTTGCCGGCCCTCAGCGGCGAGGAGCTTGGCGACCTGGTTGGCGCTGAGGTGCTTGAAATCCAGATCACCGGCCGGTTCGTGACGGGCATCGAAGCCCTCACCGAACTGGCTCATGGTCCGCTCGAACCGCCCGATGGCCGACTGGCCGCTCTGTCACTCAAAGCGATCGCCTATGCCGAGTCGCTGGGCCTGCGCGCTCAGGCCGTCATCGCGGAGCGCCTCTACTCGTTCCATCAAGTAGCGATTCGCGGCGAGTGGCGCACTGCGGAATACGGCGACGCCTTCCGCGCGAGGATGAGCCACGCGATGCCACACGGATTGGGGAGCGACCCGCGATGGATCGAGTTCGGGCAGCGGCCGTGGCGCGTCCATCGACGGCGTGACGCCCAACTCCGGGCGGACCGGCCGACCATCAAGCTTTACATCAGTCCCACGCCGGACAACTTGGCCGACGTCGTGGCTGCCTCGATCCCGCTGATCATAAAAGCTCCCGGAATTGTCGGCTGGAAGGTGGCTGACACGGTCGACACGATGGTGCGCCCCGACAAGTTCATGGTCTATCTCGCGTCATGGCAGGCGGTGCAAGACCTCGCCGGCGAACTCTCGTCGGCCCTGGCCGGATTCGACGTGCACGGCGTTCCGTTCACCTGTGACGCCGGCCTTGACGGGCTGCTCTCGTGGGGGCTCGACCCCGCATCGTCGCCAGACGAGCCGGAGGCGCTCGTCGACAGCTGGCGGACCTGGGTCACCACCCGACTCGCGGGCGGACTGGTGCAGGCACGACAGGCTGGCCTGATCGGCGGGCAGGCGCAGGCCGCTGCGCTGCACCGCCTCCGGGCTGCGGGGGTCGACACGTCCACCTGGCAACCGGTGACGAGGCCCATCAGCACGTCTGAAGGGAGCGCGGTGTGCAGGTGACCACAAACAGGCTGATCATGCCGGCCGACGTCGAGTTGGCCCGCGTCAGCGATTTCGACCCCGCCAGTCTCGTCGACCTGGATTTCGATGAGGGGGACTGGATCGTGACGCGGGTGGCTTCGCGTTCGCGTTCGATGATCCTATCCGCGGATCTCGCGGAGCTGTTCCAGAGCTTTCGCACGCCACGCACGATCATCGATGCGATCACGCAGTACGCCAGGGAGCATACGCTCGACCCACAAGTGGTTCTCGATGAATCCTGGCCGGTCCTCACCCGCTTTCTTCACGCGAATTGGCTGGTCCTCGAACACTCCTATCTGAGCCGTGCCCTCGCGCGCTGGTACGAGCCCGGAAGCTCGTTGATGGGGCACACGGTCGATGCTTGCGTCTACATCACCGACGACACGCAGGTCTATCGCGCGCGTACACACACCGGCGAGATCTGTGCCGTCAAGGTCGTCGACGCGACCAGCGATCGAAGCGTTGCCGCGTTGCGCCAGGAAGGACGCATTCTCGAACGCCTCGGCGGCTCTCCGAGTCCACGGTTCCTTGGATTCGGTGGCGATGAACGGCGCCAGTTCCTGGCCATGGAATGGTGCGACGGAGTCGAGGTCACCCAAGCGGTCGCTCGCGCTGGAGACAAGAGCGGCTCACGACAGGAGACGCGTGACTTGCTCGTCGCCGTTCTGTCCTCCTATGCAACGCTGCACGACCGACAGGTGATCCACGGTGACGTGCATCCGGGCAACCTGCTGGTCGACGCCGAAGGAAGAGTCAGGATCCTGGACTTCGGGCTTGCTCGGCTGCTCGACGACCCACTCTCCGGGACTTGTCGCGGCGGGGCGCCCGAGTACTTCGACCCTGACTATGCCAGAGCCTCACGGAAGGGCATGGAGCCACCTGACGCCACCGCCGAGTCAGAACAGTATGCCCTGGGCGTGCTCTGTTACCGGGTGGCCACTGGTCGCGACTATCTCCGCTTCTCTCCGGAGGCAGAACGGTTCTACGGGCAGATCGAGCAGACACCACCCCTCTCGTTCGCCGAGAATGGCGTTGCGCCCTGGCCAGAGTTGGAGAGCGTGCTGCGCCGGTCGCTTTCCAAATCCACAAGCGCCCGGTTTCCATCGGTGGCCACGATAGCGGAGGCGCTGTCGCGGGTGCGGATCGACGACCAACCCTCGCGACCTTCAGCGAGAGTTACAAAGACGCGCGCCGATCTGTTCATCGAGCGTGTCGGCGAGTTGGTCGACCCGAACCACGGCCTCTTTGCCGCAGGGCCTGGCACTGGCCCGCAAGCGACCTTCATGCACGGTGCCGCCGGAATCGCCTACTACCTGCTGCGCATGGCTCTGCTCAGGGGTGACCCGGAGCCGCTTGCTGCAGCCGACCAGTGGGCGCAGCGAGCTGCGATGCTCGCCGAGGAGCCGCGGGGCGTCTATGACGAGGACGCCGGCATCGGACCGGACGTTGTCGGCTCGGTATCGCCCTACCACACAAGATCAGGAATCGAGCTGGTGCGCGGTCTGGTTGCCCACGCCCGGGGAGACACCCCCACCTTGATCGAGGCTGCGAGCGCCTACCTGCACCTGATGGAACAACCGCCGCAGGGAGTGGACCCGACGTTGGGAACCACCAGTGTGCTCGCCGGCTGCTCGCACTTCGTGAAAAGCCTCCGAGAGCTGGATCCTCAGGACGGGGTCACAAACGCCCTACTCGGGCAGCTGTCAGATCGCGCAAACGCCTTGACTGATCACATGGCGGAGCTGGTCCTCGGCCAACCGCGCAATCGTCAAGAAGGCCTGGTTCTCCAGTACACCGGCGCCGCCCATGGGTGGGCCGGTCTGATGTACACGCTCATGACGTGGTGTGAGGTGGCAAACAGGGATGTGCACGATGGTGTCGTCGGACACCTCACCGAGTTGGCCGGCTGGGGCGTACCAGGCGGCCGCGGTCTGCGCTGGCCTGTCCGCACCGACGAGGCCTCCCCGTCGTTCATGAACGGCTGGTGCCACGGGTCACCCGGGCATGTGTACCTGTGGAATGCGGCTCATCGCATTCTGGGTGATACCACCTACCAGGGCATCGCCGCCGCGGCCGCGTTCGCAACCTTCGAGGACCAAGCACCGAACAGCACGCTGTGCTGTGGCCAGGCCGGACATGTCTTCGCGTTGCTGAACATGTACCGCCACACACAGGAAGAGGCATGGCTGAGGCTCGCCTCCGAACGGTTGTACAGCGCCCTGGCTGACCACGACGCCGTGTCGGGAGGACAGTGGAGCCACAGCCTCTACCGTGGCGAAGTCGGGCTGGCCCTGGCGGCTGTGGAGATCGAGCAGCCGGACGAGGCGCGACATCCGCTGTTCGAATGACGAACTCTGCCGGCTTTTGATCACTGTGTTCGGATGGTGTCCGAGCTGCGTGCGGTAGAGCCGTCGCACGACGCTGTGACAGTCGGCCGGTCGCGTCGACGGGCGCGGACGGCTCTCCCGAGCCAGGCGCAGTACCAGGACGTGGATGGAGTGCACGGTGCGTGGCCGGCCCGAGCGCCTCATCCGCCTCCCTGCCTGGTGGAACGGCCATCCCCTCGACCGCACCAACCACAGCCACCTCTCCCGACTCCAACTCCGCCTCGCTGCATTACAGTTGGAATTAACCACCAAGATCGGGCACGGTCGGGCTGCGGCGCCCGAGCCATGCCTGCAGTTCGGAGTGAACCGTTCCCACCCGCGCCTCGCCCGCTACCGGGCCGCCCTCGCACCCCCGCCACGCCGGCGCCGTCTATGGCCCCGACGCGGCGCGCAACGCCCACGCCGAGCCGTTGAACGCCACCGTCAGTTGTGCCCTGGGCCGAGGAGGGAGGGGCTGATGGCCACGTTCGTCACCCGCTCCCAGTGGGGCGCCCGGGCGCCGAAGAGCGTCAGCAGCGACATCACCCCGGAACAGGGCGGCGTGGTCGTCCATCATGTCGACGCCGTGAAGGTGGCCAGGGCCGACCACGCCGACTGCGCCGGCCAGGTGCGGGGCATCCAGAACTTCCACATGGACTCCAACGGCTGGTCGGACATCGCCTACAGCCACCTCGCCTGCGCCCACGGCTACCTTTTCCAGGGCCGCCTGTCCGCACCGCCGCCCAGTGCACCTCGCAGGGCAACGACGACTGGTACGCGGTCTCTGTGCGCTGACCAGTGGTGGATGCCATGGCCGAAGGACAGGTGTCGGGCGGCGGGACAGGTGATGTCGAGCGAGTCCGCATCGCCTCCGTCGGGCAGGGGGCGTCGCGGCTCGCGGAGGCGAGTGCCACGGCGACGATGCCGCCCCGGGGAATCCGTGCTCCGCCCAGTTCCAGGTCCTCGGCAGCCTACCGGTTCGTCGTGCGCTCGACGGAAATGTCGTAGCGCAGGAACTCCTCGACCGCGTTGTCCAGTAGAGCCGGGTCGTCCCACAGCAGCCGTAGCTGCTCGGGGTGCTGGAGCAGCGCCAGCACGGCGTTGCTCCAGCAGGTTGACGGTGCTCTCGTGACCGGCGATGAGGAGCAGGGCCGCGGTGCCGGTCGGTTCGTCCTGGGGGAGGCGGCCGTCGTCCTCGTCCCGGGCGGCGACGAGGGCGGATATCAGGTCGTCGCCGGGAACGCGCCGCTTGTCCTCGGCCGGCTCGCGCAGGAACCCGTGCAGGCTCGCCACCGACCGCTCCGCGCGCGGCGGCCGTCTCCAGAAACACGGAGACCAGCCCCGCGAAGGTTCACGGGCACGGCATTCGTGCCGGCCCCCGCCCCGGAAGCCGCCCGTCACGGCCGGCCGCCCCGGGTCGGCACCGGACACCCGGACCACTCCAGGCTGGTCGCTCCACCGGCCGCGCCGCACAGCGTGATGTCGAACAACGGCCGCCCCCCGCCGGGGCGGAGGGCCGCCTCACGACCCGGATCCGCCCGCCTCGGGCCCTCGTAAGACCTCCCTGTCAGGTTCTGCGTGTTGATGGATCGCGGCTGTCGGGTGCTCTGGCTACGCCGATGCTCCGTGAGCGGGCTCGGCCCCGACCGCCGGTGCCCAGACCCTTCCCTCTCCCACAGAAGTCTACGACTGTATACTTCTGCGAGAGATGCTTCGCATTGCCGAAGAGTGCGGGGCCCATGAAGGGGAAACACGAGATGAACCTCAATCTGACCGGTAAGCGCGCGCTCGTCACAGGTTCGAGCGCGGGGCTCGGCGAGGCCACCGCGAAGCTGCTGGCGGCCGAGGGCGCCGCGATCGTGGTCCACGGCCGGGACAAGGACCGCACGGAGAAGGTCGCGCGGGAGATCCGCGAGGCGGGCGGGACGGCCGGCACAGTCGTCGGTGACCTCGCCGACGATCTTGCCGCCGCCGACGTCGCCCGCGCCGCCACTGCGGACGGCACCATCGACATCCTCGTCAACAACGCCGGTTTCTACCGGCACCTGTCCTGGGCCGAAGCCACCCCCGACGAGTGGCGCGACACCTACAACGTCAACGTCGTCTCAGGCGTCCGCATGATTCAGCACCTGGTCCCCGCCATGCGCGAACGCGGCTGGGGTCGTGTCGTCACCATCGGCGGCGGACTCGCCTCCCAGCCGATGAACACCCACCCCCAGTACAACGCCACCCTGGCCGCCCGGCACAACCTCGCCGTCTCTCTCGCCCGCGAACTCAAGGGCACCGGCGTCACATCCAACATCGTCTCCCCCGGAGCGATCCTCGTCGAAGCCACCAAGGACCTCGTCACCAGCATCGGGACCGCCCGCGGCTGGGGCCGGACCTGGGACGAGATCCAGCCCAACGCCGTCCAGGCCCTCATCCCCAACGACCAGGAACGCTTCGGCGAACCCAATGAGATCGCCGCAGCCGTCGCCTACCTCTGCAGCGACTACGCCCAGTACGTCAGCGGAGCCACCATCCGCGTCGACGGCGGACTCATCCGCTCCGCCTTCTGAGCCCACACACCGGGCCATCCCGTGTGCCGACGACGGACGGCTACCCGACGGTGCCGTCGGGACCGGATCCAGGCACAGATGCGCCACCCGCCTCGCGGATGACCGGTTCGAGCATGTCGGCGAGGAGGGCCGCGAGGCGGCCGTCGTCGGCCGTGACGAGCGCGGTGGTACCGACAACGCTGCGCAGCAGCCACGTTCCGGCGACTAGCGCGAGGGCGAGCTGCGCGCGGACGTCGGCGTCCGATCCGCCGAGCAACCCCGCCAGACGGGCGCCCACATGGGTTTCCACGCCCTGCCGGACGATGTCCGCCGCCTCCGGATCCGGCGCCGAGCGCAGCAACAGGAGAAACGGGTCAAGCCGCTCGCTGCCGAACGCGGTGCGCTCGGCGAGCGTGTGGGCGATGGTGCCCGCCAAACCGGTGCGTTCGTCGCCGACGACGGTCGGCGGTGCGAAGGCCCGATCGACGGCCTGCGCGAACAGGCCCTCCTTCGAGCCGAAGTAGCGGTTGATCATCATCGCCGTCACACCCGCCCGCTCGGCGATCTGACGCACCCCGGCCCCGGCGTATCCGTGCTCGGTGAACTCCACGACCGCGGCGGCGAGAATCGCCTCGCGTGTCGCGGCGCCGTCGCGCCTGCGGGCAGGATGTGCAGTGCTCATGGTCAGGAGCATACGGGGCGCTGATGCACGGATTCCGGGACGGTGGAGCACGATCGGCGCGCTGGACGAGGTAGACCGGTCGAAAGGTGAGGCGACCACCGGCGCCCCGCCGGCGTAACTCAGAATGGCCGCACCACAGAAGCTGAGCTGGACGCCGCGCAGGGAAACCCGCTGGCCCTGCTCGAACTCCCCGACGCGCTGCGCGCGGACCAGCGCCGGGCCCGGGAGGTCCTGCCGGCCGTCCTGCCGCTGGGCGAACGCCTCCAGTCTGAACACCATCGGCTGGCTGGCGCACCGCCTCAGCGACTTGCACGCCCGCCGCGATCCGCCCGTTCTGCGACCCGATGCTTTCGCCGACGGCCGTATCAAGCCCGGCGAGCCCGTCTTCGACAAGGTCATCGTCATCACCGACCGCCGCGTACTGGACGCCCAGCTCTCGGCGACCGTCGGCAGCTTCTCATCGCAGACCGACGGCCTGGTCCTGAAGAACGAGAAGCACGGAGCGAAGAGCGAGCAGCTGGCCCGCGCCCTCTCCCGGGACACCGGGAAGATCGTCACGGTCACCCTGCACTCGTTCCCCGCGTTGCTGGACTACATCAAGCGCAACCCGACCGAGATCAAGGGCACCCGCTTCGCGATCATCGTCGACGAGGCGCACTCCTCCCAGTCCGGCGACGCCGCCACCGCCGTGAAGTCCGCCCTGCGCGACCTCGGCCTGGACGCCGACTCGGACGACGAGGGCGCGACCAAGGTCACCGTGGAGGACAAGCTGAAGGCGAAGGCGGTCGAGCGCTCCCAGGCCGCCAACCTCTCCTACTTCGCCTTCACGGCCACCCCCGCGGTCATGTCCGCGCCGATCATCTCGGTGCAGGACATGGACGCGTTCGTCGCCGCGTACTTCGAGGCGCAGGAGAAGGCCGGCGGCTCCCAGGCCAAGTGGGAGAAGCTGCACGCCGAGTTGTACCGACTCCTCTACCCCGCCGTCACCCGCTTCAGCACCCTCCTGGAGAGCGAGTGGCTGGCCCACCCGAGGAGCACTCCCCCGTTCCGACCCGCATGAACGACGGGGTGTGCGACCCGCACGGCCGGTTCTGGGCGGGCAGCCTGCCCTACGACGGCACGCCGGGCGCGGGCTCCCTCTACCGCACCGATCCCGACGGCACCGTGCTCAAGCGGCTGTCGCTCAGCGAGGCCAAGAAGATCCGACGGAAGTGGAATGCCCGCGCCAATCAGGACACCGTGCGCAATCTGGAGGCCATCGCCCAGGATCTGGTTCTCGCTCCGGTGATGGCTTCCTACCGGCGCGGCGACTTCGCTCGGTGGCCTGGCCACATCGCGGTCGACGACACTCCGGTTCCGGTCTGGGGCAAAGAGCCGGACTACCACCAGGACCGGGCCTCGCTTGAGATCACCGCCGGGATGTACGTGAAGGGAGGAACGCAGAAGAAGTCGGGGCCCAGCGGCAAAGCTGCGGCCTCCACGAACACTGGCACCCGGCGCGGCACGGCGAACAAGCCAGTGCCTCGCAAGACCAAGTCGGGACAGGAGAAGAAAGCCAAGGCGCCGGAGAAGAGAGAGTTCCGCTACGCCATGATGGCCGCGTTCCCGGGCCATGGCCATGGCGACCTCGCCGGCGCCTACCCGGCGGTCTGCCTCGGCATGATCCTTCACACCCCGGGCACCGAACCCGGCCCGGCCGCCCTGCGCGCCATCCAGCCGGCCTTCGAACGAGGCCTGGTCAAAGACCTGTTCTGCGCCGACCGGGGCATCGCCCAGGCCAAGCCTCACAACCTGCATCTGCAGCTGCTCAGACTCGGCCTCAACGCGGTGAAGCACTACAACGACGACAAGGTCGACCGGCAGGGAGAGTTCCGCGGCATGCAGCTGGTCGGCGACGAGTTCTACTGCCCGCTGATGCCCACCCCGCTCATCACTGCGGGCGCCACATACATCGACAGCCGCACGGACGAGGACCGCGCCCCCGCACTCAACCTGATCCAGTCCCGGAAGGACTACCAGACCAAGATCAAGGAGTACGGGCCCGCAGGGGACCAGCGCAGACAGTGCCCCGCCCTCGGGTCCCACGCCACGGTCACCTGCTACTGCCGGCCCCAGCCACGCCCGTCCACCGTCGTCGACCTCGACGCCCCCACTGTCCGTACCCCGGCAGCCCTGCCCACCATCCCCAGGCCCAAGCGGGACGCCCCCGTCTACCCAGACATCTGCAGGGGGAAGAGCATCACCGTCCCGGGCACCGTGTTGGCCAAGTGGCGGCAGAAATACCCCCTGTTCACCCCTCTGTGGCAGGAAGCCTGGTCCGGACTGCGCAGTCAGAACGAGGGCGGCAACGGCAACCTCAAGAAGTCCGCCCTCGACAGCATCGACAATCCCCAGCTCCGCCTGCCGCACGGACGCGTCGCACAGACCCTGCTCAATGCCATCATCATCTTCGTGGCGAACCTCAGAGCCATCCGACGGTTCCTCCGCGACCAGGGCATCCAGCCCCGCAAAGCCGACACGCGGAGCGCCGCAACCCCACCCGGTGAGCCCTCGGACCCGTCCCTGGCGCGACCGCTTCCGACCGAGCAGGTCGAGCCTCCGCCACGCGAGTGACACACCCCCGCCGCGCTCCACCCCCTGAAAACCCCACATGCCTGCGCCACGGCTACCAGCCGTCGCGCAGGCATGTCCTGTTTCCGCAGGTGAGAGGCGCAGTACCTGGACCGCCACCACCCCACCCCCTCGCCGAGCCGATCACGAGGCTCGAAGGCCCCAGGAACGACGAAATACCGGTGAGTCACATGACTCGACCGGTAATTCGTGAACGCTTCGGGACGATCTCGTGAACGTCCCACAAGTGTCCGAGGGGGGACTTGAACCCCCACGCCCGATAAAGGGCACTAGCACCTCAAGCTAGCGCGTCTGCCATTCCGCCACCCGGACCAGGTGTCTGCCGCCTGACCGGGGGTGTTCCCCGCGGCGACATGCATAACAATACCAAGGTTTCGCGGTGCGTTTCACCTGCGTATCCGCCCCCGGGAGGGGTCCCGGGGGCGCGACGGGTTCATCCCTGCCGGGCGAGTTCCGCGGCGCGGCTCGCGGCGGTGTCCATGGTGGCGGCCTGTTCGAGCAGGGGGTGGGCGCGCTCGTCGAGGATCGCGCGGCCGCGTGCCGCGTTGTTGCCGTCGAGGCGTAGGACCAGCGGTCTGGTGAGCCGGACGGTGTCCAGGGCCTGGACGATGCCCTCGGCGACGGTGTCGCACGCGGTGATCCCGCCGAAGACGTTGACGAGGACCGACCGCACGGACGGGTCGGAGAGGATGACGGAGAGCCCGTCGGCCATGAGCCGCGCGGAGGCTCCTCCTCCGATGTCCAGGAAGTTGGCCGGGCGGGCGCCGCGGCCGGCGACCATGTCAAGCGTGGACATGACCAGGCCGGCGCCGTTGCCGATGACGCCGACCTCGCCGTCCAGCTTGACGTAGGTGAGGCCACGGGCCGCGGCCGCCGCCTCCAGCGGGTCGTCGTGCTCGGTGTGCTCCACCCCCCAGCGGGCCTGGCGGAAGCGGGCGTTGCCGTCGAGGGTGATCTTGCCGTCGAGTGCGACGATCCGGCCCGATCTCGTCCGCGCCAGCGGGTTGACCTCCACCAGCAGGGCGTCCTCACGGACCAGGACCTGCCAGAGCCGGACCAGGGTGTCCACGGTCTGCGGAGGCAGGCCCGCCGCCTTGGCGATCTCGGCCGCCTTCGAAGACGTGACGCCCTCGGTCGGGTCGACGGGGACGCGCGCCACGGCCTCGGGCCGGCTTGCGGCCACCTCCTCGATCTCGGTGCCGCCCTGAGCCGAGGCGACGGCGAGGAAGCCGCCCGCCGAGCGGTCGAGGACGTAGGAGACGTAGAACTCCTCGGCGGTGTCGACGGGTTCGGCCACCATGACCTTGCGGACCCGGTGACCCTTGATGTCCATGCCCAGGATATGACGGGCCGTCAGTTCGGTGGCCGCGGGGTCGGCGGCGAGTTTGACTCCGCCCGCCCTGCCCCGTCCACCCGTCTTCACCTGGGCCTTGACGACGACACGGCCGCCGAGCCTGCGGGCGATCTCGCGGGCCTGCTTGGAGGAGTCCGTGACCTCGGCCCGCGGCACCACGATGCCGTACTCCTCGAAGAGTTGCCTTGCCTGGTGTTCGTAGAGGTCCATTCCGGCTCCCGTGCGGGACGGCTCCTGGCTGAAAAGTGCTGCGCAACCCCTGGACACCTGTGACGGGATGCGGGATAACAAACTTCATACAGTATTCGTCGACTGTATGCAATGAAGCGGTCGGCGAGCAGATCGAGTCCGGGAGCGGCCGGTGGTGGGCGCGGGCCGCCCCGGACCGTACGCGCGACCGCACAGACTGCACCGGACCGTCCTGCGCCGTACCGGCGCTGTTCCGCAAGACTCCGGGCCGACCGAACGCCCGGCGCATCGTCCCCGATCCCCACCGACACGGCGAGGAGATGGCCAGACATGACCGCGGATCCCATATCAACAACAAGTACGCCGGGCGATTCCCGCACGGCGTACGGCTCGTATCGCGAAGTGACCGACTCCCGGGGGCGGGTCTACCGCATCGGTGAGACCGACATCGACATCATGGGGCGGCCCCGCCGGTGGATGGTCATCCTGCCCTGGGTGGGCATGATGGGCATCAGCTCCGCCGAATACGCCTTCACGTCGGCGGAGGAGACGCTCCACAAGGCCCACCTGTGGAGCAGTGGGCACATCTTCTGGCTGATGGGCGTCTGGGTGTTCTTCCAGGCGGCCGTGGCCTTTCCGGCCGGACAGCTGCGGGAGAGCGGCAGGCTGCCCGCCCGTTCGGCCATGCTGCTCGGCGCGGTCGGCACGCTGCTGGGCTATCTGTCGCTGGCGTACGCACCCCACGTGATCGTGGCGTACTTCGGCTTCGGCATGTGCAGCGGCATCGGCGCCGGCCTGGTGTACGCGACCTGCGTGAACATGGTCGGCAAATGGTATCCGGAGCGCAAGGGCGGCAAGACGGGCTTCGTCAACGGCGGATTCGCCTACGGCTCGGTGCCGTTCGTCTTCCTTTTCACCTCGTTCATGGACCTGAGCAACTACCGGACGGTGCTCGCCTGCGTCGGTGTCGGACTGTGTCTGGTGGTGGCGACGGCCGGCTGGTTCTTCCGGGACCCGCCGAAGAACTGGTGGCCCGCTCACGTCGACCCGCTGAAGCAGACCGACGACCCGAAGCTCCGCCGGGCGCTGGCGAAGAACCCGCCGGCGGTCAAGCAGTACGCCCCGGGCGAGGCCGCCCGTACGCCCGTCCTGTGGATGATGTGGTTCTGTCTGCTGTGCACGGCCGGCATCAATATCTTCGGCATCGCCTTCCAGGTGCCGTTCGGCAAGGACATGGGCTTCGCGGGCGGGATCGTGGCGACCGCGATGTCCCTGAAGGCGATCGTCAACGGCACCGGGCGCGGCGTCATCGGCTGGATCTCCGACCAGTGCGGGCGGCGCAACACACTGATCATCGTGTGTCTGGTGCTCGGCACGGCACAGTTCGGCGTGCTGGTGTCCGGGCAGATGGGCAGCATGCCGTTCTTCCTGTTCTGCTCCATGGTGTCCGGGTTCGGCGGCGGGGCGATCTTCCCGCTGTTCGCGGCCATGACGGCCGACTACTTCGGGGAGAACCACAACGCCGCCAACTACGGCATCGTCTACAGCTCGAAGCTGATCTCCGGGCTCGTCGGTTCGGGTCTCGGCGCGGTCGTCGTCGCCGCCTGGGACTACCAGGGCGCCTTCGTCCTGGCGGGCTCGATCGGGCTGGCCTCGGCGGTGCTGGCGCTGTTCCTGAAGGCTCCGGGCAGGCCGCAGTCCCGGCGCGGCGTCGCCGCCAACCCCCGGCCCCTGGGCGAGGACATGGCGTGAGCGGGTGAACCGCGTGCGGAGGGCCTCCCCGGCGATTCCGGGGAGGCCCTCCGCGGGTGTGCGCTACTTGCGGCGCAGCGCGGCCATGTTCTCGTAACCGATCCGCGCGTGTTCCAGCGACTGGCCCGGATTGGTGGAGCTCGGGGCGTTGTCCTGCTCGACCATCGGGTTGTGGTAATTGGGGTGGCCGACCCGGGAGAAGAAGGTCGTGTAGTCGATGACGCCGGTGCCGAACGGGACCATGTCGTAGCCCTGTCCGTTGGCGGTGTTGATGACGCCGTCCTTGGCGTGGAACAGCGGGTAACGCTTGTTGTGGGCGGCGACCAGGCCCGCCGGGTCGAAGATGTTCTGCCGCACGGCACCGTCGTGGTCGGTGTAGGTGCGGAACTTGTACTGGGCCACGTGCGCCCAGTAGATGTCCATCTCCAGCCAGATCAGCTTGGGGTCGGTGATGGACAGGAAGTATTCCAGCTTGCGGATGCCGGAGCTGCGGGTCGGCCGGCCCTGGGCGTCGAGCGGGCCGCCGTCGAGCAGGAAGCCGTAGGCCGTGTCGTGGTTGTGGGTGTAGAGCTTGATCCCGGCGCTGCGGGCGATCTCACCGAGGGCGTGCCATTTCTCGGCGGCGACGTCCCAGTCGGCCTTGTAGGAGCTGCCGGTGGGGTCACCGCCGGTGCCCATGTGCTGCATGCCGAGGATGTTCGCGATCTCGAGGTGCTTCTTGAAGGTGTCCAGGTCCCCGGTGGTCAGCGGCCAGGAGCCCGGGATGAAACCGTGGTTGCCCTGCGCCCGCAGCCCGAACTCGTCCAGCCAGCCGCGCAGCAGCCGGGCGCCCTCGACGCTCTCCAGGCTGGCGCCGCCGGGGGCGTTGCGGTGCTGGCCGTAGCCCGCGAACTCGACCTGCCGGTAGCCGAAGCGGGCCAGTTGCTCGAACACCGCGCGGAAGCCGGACGGCAGGCTGGTGGAGAACGGGTCGCGGCCGGTGGCGTCGCGCACCGTGTAGAGGATGATGCCGCGCTTGTCCTCGGGGACGAGCAGGTGGCCCTTGGCCTTGCCGTTCGACTCGGCGGGGGTCGCCGCCTGCACGGGGGCCGCGCCGAAGACGGGAGCGGCGATCGCCCCGGCCGCGACGGCGGTGCAGGTGCTGAGGAAGCTGCGGCGGCCGATGCCCAGGCTGCGACGCAGCAGTTCGTCGGTGCCGTGGTCGGTTGCGTGGGTGTCGTTCACGGGTGCCTCTCTTCGGACTTGTGGTCTGCTTGGCCGAGACCGGCGAGGTGGAGCAGGAGGGACTTCACGTCGGTGGCCGCGATGCGGTCTCCGACGGCGAGGGGGGTGGAGCAGAGGAGGAGCGGACCGTCGTCGTCGCTCGCGGGCAGGCGGCCGTGGCTGCCGCGGATGGGTGAGGCGTCGAGCGGCACGACCGCCATGCGGTAGCGCAGGCCGAGTTTCTTGCGGGCCACCGCGGTCGCCGCCTTGACCTTCACGTAGGGGTCGTGCGGATCCATGAAGAGCTCTACCGGGTCGTAACCGGGTTTGCGGTGGATCTCGACCAGCTGCGCGAAGTCGGGCGCGCGCTCGTCGTCGAGCCAGTAGTAGTACGTGAACCAGGCGTCCGGCTCGGCGACGGCGACGAGCTCCCCGGAGCGCGGGTGGTCGAGGTGGTGGGCCTTCTTGCCCTCGTCGTCGAGGAGTTTCTCGATGCCGGGCAGTCCGTCGAGGGCGGCCCTGGTCGCGTCCATGTCCTCGGGGCGGCGCACGTAGACGTGGGCGATCTGGTGGTCGGCGACGGCGAAGGCGCGCGAGGCCATCGGGTCGAGGTATTCCATGCCGTCCTGGGTGTGCACTTCTAGCAGGCCGGCCCGGCGCAGGGCGCGGTTGATGTCGACGGGCCGGTCGGCGCGGGTGATGCCGTACTCGGACAGCACGACGACGGTACGGCCCTCGGCGCGGGCGTCGTCCAGGAGCGGGGCCACGGCGGCGTCGAGGTCGGCTGCCGCTTGCAGGGAGCGCGGGTCGTCGGGGCCGTAGCGTTGCAGGTCGTAGTCGAGGTGGGGCAGGTAGCAGAGCGTCAGGTCGGGGCGCCGGGTGCGCAGGATGTGGCGGGTTGCGTCGATGATCCACTGGCTGGAGACGAGGTCGGCGCCGGGGCCCCAGAAGTGGAACAGGGGGAACGTGCCGAATTTCTCGGTGAGTTCGTCGTGCAGGACCGGGGGACGGGTGTAGCAGTCGGGTTCCTTGCGGCCGTCGGCGTAGTAGACGGGCCGTGGGGTGACGGTGATGTCGGTGTCGGCGCCCATGGCGTACCACCAGCAGATGTTGGCGACCGTGTAGCCGGGGTGTGCCCGGCGGGCGGCGTCCCACAGCTTGTCGCCGGCGACGAGTCCGTTGTGCTGGCGCCACAGCAGGACGTCGCCGAGTTCGCGGAAGTACCAGCCGTTGCCGACGATTCCGTGCTCGGAGGGCATGGTGCCGGTGAGGAAGGTGGACTGGGCGGCGCAGGTGACGGCGGGCAGGACGGTGCCGAGCGCGGCGCGGGAGCCCGACTGGCCGAGTGCCTTGAGGTGGGGCATGTGGTCGAGGATGCGCGGGGTGAGACCGACGACGTCCAGGACGAGCAGGGGTGTCGGTCCCTCGGGCCGGGTCATGGCAGTTCCTTCAGGCCGAGGTCGGTCAGCAGGTCGCGGGTGAGGTCCAGTTCGGCGGCGATGCCGTCGGCGAGCCGGCCGCGGTCGCGGGGGCGCAGCTCGGGCGGGAGCGCCTGCCAGGTGTAGGTCTCGACCTCCAGGTGGCGGGTGAGCGGCTGCGGGCCGCCGACGAGCCGGGTCAGGGCGGTCTTGAGGACCGGGAGGGTGGAGGTGAGGGGTTCGGCGGGGGCGGCGTGCAGAGGGACGTGGAAGTGGGCCCGCCAGGGGGCTGCGTCGGGCAGGACGTCGCCGCCGAGCGCCGCCCCGAGGTCGTCGGTGCCGCGCAGTCCGGCGGCGGTGACGGTGCGGGTCTGGTGCAGGAAGCGGGGCTCGTCGAAGGCGGCGAGGGCCTCGCGGACCTCGGGCAGGTGGGGCTGCTCGGCGTGCAGGGCGGCGGACAGCTGGGACTTGACGACGGGGACGCCGGCCGCGGTGAGGGCGTCCAGGGCGGTGTGCGGGTCTTCGAAGGAGGTGGCGAGGTGGCAGGTGTCGACGCAGATGCCGATGCGCTCGTGGGCGATCGCGGTCAGCGGGGCGATGGCGTCCTGCGTGGTCTCGACGACGCAGCCGGGTTCGGGTTCCAGGCCCACCCGGATGGAGCGGCCGGTCAACTCCTGGAGGGCGTCGAGGCGTTCGGCGAGGGTGCGCAAGGCCGTGCGGGCCTGCTCGGCGCGGGTGTCGTCGTACGCGGTGCGCCAGGCCAGGGGCAGGGTGGAGACGCTGCCCTCGCCGACGTCGTCCGGGAGGAGGCCGGCGAGGATGCGGGCGAGCGCGGTGGTGTGGTCGAGGCGTTCGGCGTCGGCCCAGTCCGGTTTGTAGACGCGGTACTTGACCTCTTCGGCGCCGAAGCCCTGGTAGGGGAAGCCGTTGAGGGTGACCACCTCCAGCCCGTGCCGGTCGAGTTCGGCGCGCAGGGCGCGCAGCGCGGACGGGTCGGAGTCGAGGGTGCGGGCGGCGTCCCGGGCGAGCCACAGGCCGATGCCGAGGCGGTCGCGGCCCAGCCGGCGGCGGACGGGCTCGCAGTGGTCGCGCAGTTGGGCCACGACGCCGTCGAGGGTCTCGGCGGGGTGGACGTTGGTGCAGTAGGCGAGGTGGACGGTGGAGCCGTCGGGGTGCCGGAAGCGCATCGATCACTCCCCGCCGCGCAGGATGCTGTTGCCCTCGTGGGTGGCGCCGGTCGCGGCGACGTCGAGGCTCAGCCGGCCGCTGAGGCCGTAGAACTCGACGGGGTTGCGCCACAGCACGCGGTCCACATCGTCCTCGGTGAAGCCCTCGGCGAGCATGAGGTCGCCCACCTTGCGGGTCTTGAGGGGGTCGCTTCTGCCCCAGTCCGCGGCGGAGTTGACCAGGACCCGGTCGGGGCCGTGGGCGCGCAGGATCGCGACCATCCGCTCCTCGTCCATCTTGGTGTCGGGGTAGACGGAGAAGCCGAGCCAGCAGCCGCTGTCCTTGGCCTCCTTGACGGTGGTCTCGTTGAGGTGGTCGACCAGGACGCGGTCCATGGGCAGCGCCGACTCCCGTACGACGTCGAGGGTGCGGCGCAGGCCGGCGAGCTTGTCGCGGTGCGGGGTGTGGACGAGGGCGGGCAGCCCGTGGTCGGCGGCGAGCTGCAACTGGGCCGAGAGGGCGGTGTCCTCCTCGGGGGTCATCGAGTCGTAGCCGATCTCGCCCACGGCGACGACCTGGTCCTTGACGAGGTAGCGGGGCAGTTCGTCGAGGACGGGCAGGCAGCGCGGGTCGTTGGCCTCCTTGGGGTTCAGGGCGATGGTGCAGTGGTGGGCGATGCCGTACTGGGCGGCGCGGAAGGGCTCCCAGCCGATCAGGGAGTCGAAGTAGTCGAGGAAGGAGGCGGCCGAGGTACGGGGCTGGCCCAGCCAGAAGGCCGGTTCCACGACGGCGCGGACGCCGGCGGCGTGCATGGCCTCGTAGTCGTCGGTGGTCCTGGACGTCATGTGGATGTGGGGATCGAAGATGCGCATCAGGACTCCTTGCCGTCGGGGTCGACCGGGCCGTGCGGCGCGGTGCCGGGCTCGGTCAGGGCCAGGACGCGGTGCAGGTCCTCGGGGACCTGACGGCCCGCGGCGGTGCGTTCGGCGGCGTAGTCGCCGAGCATGCGGGCGAGTTCGGCGTCGCCGCGGGCGCGGCCGCCCAGGTCCGCGACGTTGTCCACGGACACGCCCGTGAACAGGCACTTCAGGACGGCGTGCCGCCAGGCGTGGGGCGCCAGGTGCTGAGCGCCGTACGGGCCCACGGCGGCGGCGAGCAGCCGGGTGTCGTTGGTGCGCAGCGCGTCCTCGACGAGCGGGAGGGCGTCGGGGCCGGACACGAGGTGAGGCAGGGCGTGCAGGACGGCGCGGCGTTCGTCGGCGGTGCCCTGGCGGTAGACCCGGGTGAGGGCGTCGCGGTCGGCGCGGGCCGCGTGCAGGATGAGGACGCGGGCGGCGTCGGCGTGGGCGGGGCCGCAGCGGCGGCCGGCCTCGGCCAGGCGCAGTTCCCACACGGAGATCGGCCCGTTGGTTCCGGGGTGGGCGGCGGCCTCGTCGAGCGCCTGGTCGAGCCAGGCCCGTGCGGCCGGGGTGAGGCCGGTGTTGGTGCGGGCGCGCAGCTCGTCCGTCGGGGTCGGTGCGGTGCCGGCCGTGGGGGTGCCCGCGGTGCCGTGCGGGTGGGTCATCGGGTGCTCCCTTCTGGGGTGACCGGATGCTCGGGCGCGGGAGGCGCGGAGGCCGGGGGCTCGCCCGTGGACGCGGCGGCGGTGGCCGCCCGGCGGAGGAAGGGCAGGGAGAGCTCGGCGTAGTGCGGGCCGGCGTGGGAGTGGCGGGGCAGTTCCACGACGGTCAGGCCCTGATAGCTGGTGGCGGCCAGGGCCGCGAGGACGGGCGGGAAGTCGATGTCGCCGTCCCCGAGGGGGAGGTGTTCGTGCACGCCGCGGCGCATGTCCTCGATCTGGACGTGCCGCAGCCAGGGCGCGGCGGCGCGGACGCACTCGGCCGGAGGGAGGGGTTCGAGGCACTGGCAGTGGCCGATGTCGAGGGTGAGGCCCAGGTTCTCCGGGTCGCCGAGGGTGCCGCGCAGGTGGTGGAAGTCGGCGAGGGTGGCGAGGAGGTGACCGGGTTCGGGCTCCACGGCGAGGGGGACGCCGGCGGCGGTGGCGGCCTCCAGGACGGGACCCAGGGAGTCGGCGAGCCGCTTCCACGCCGTGTCCCGGTCGGTGCCGGGCGGGGTGATGCCGCTGAAGCAGTGCACGGCGTGGGCGCCGAGGTCGGCGGCCACCCGTACGGCCCGCAGCAGCAGGTCGACGCGCCGGGCACGGTCCTCCGGGTCCGCGTCCAGGAGGGAAGGGCCGTGCTTGCGGCGCCGGTCGAGCACATAGCGGGCGCCCGTCTCCACCGTCACCCCCAGGCCGAGCGCGTCCAGCCGGTGCGCGACCCGGCGGGCGCGGGCGGCCAGGTCGGGGGCGAGTGGGTCGAGGTGCATGTGGTCGAGGGTCAGTCCGACGCCGTCGTAGCCGAGGTCGGCGAGCAGGCCGAGGGCGTCGTCGAGGCGCAGGTCGGCGAGGCCGTTGGTGCCGTAGCCGAAGCGCGGGACCGCGGCGGGGTCGGGGCTCATGTCACGCTCACCTTCCTCGCGAACCTTCGGGCCAGGGGGGCCAGGGCGGCCGTGCACAGGGCGGTGCCCGGTGCGCCCGCGCGGGCGGACAGCGCGGCCTGGAGGGGGATCATGGCGCGGATGCCGCCGCCGACGGCGCGCTGGGTGAGCGGCGGTGAGGAGTTGAGTACGGCGTGGGCGAGGGGGCGGGCGACGGTGGCGGCGTAGCCGAGCGCGAGGGCCGCGCGGAGCGCACCGCCCGGTGCGGGGGTTGGGCCCGGCAGACCGAGGGGGGCTGCTCCGCCTCGGTCCGCCGGGAGTCTGAGGGCCACGGCAGGCGGGGCCAGTGCGTACGCGACGCAGGAGGTGACCGCGAGGGCCGCGAGCGGGACGGCCGTGGAGCCGCCCTGGGTCTCGCGGCGGGAGACGGCGGTGACGGCCAGGGTGTGGGCGCCGAGGGCGGCGGCGGACGGTACGGCGTCGCGGACCCGGCCGCCGCTCGCGGCGGCGCCGAGCACGAGGTCGAGGCTCCGGGCCGCCGCCATCGCGGGCGGCCCCGCCCAGTTCCGCTTCAGTCCGAGGTCGTACGCCCAGACCGTGGCGGCGAGCGGTACGGCGACGGTGAGGGCGGGCCGGCCGGCGCGGGCGGCGAGCGCGAGGCCGAGGGCGGTGAGCGCGCCGGCCGCGGCGAGCGCGGCGCCGGGGGCGATCCGTCCGGACGGGACCGGCCGGTGCGGGCGCTCCACGGCGTCCTCGACGCGGTCCGCCCAGTCGTTGAGCGCCATGCCCGCCTGGTAGAGGCACAGGGACGAGCCGATGGCGAGCAGCGTACGGGCCCCGGGCGCCCGCCCGGCCGCCGCGGCCCCGGCGAGGGCATCACCGGGAACGGTGAACAGAGCGGGCAGCCGCAACAGTTCGACCCAGTCGGCGGGCGTACCGAGGGCGGGGCGATGGGGCCGGAGCGGGGTGGGTGCGGGGGCCGAGCCTGCGGCGGGCGGGGTGGCTGTGGGGGCGGCGGAAGTGGCTGCCGGGGCGGCGGAAGTGGCTGCCGGGGCGGTGGAAGCGACGGGGTCGCCATCCGCCCGCTCCGGCCGGAAGGCCCCCTCCGACGGACCGGCCGCCGGCGGCTGTCCGGCGGAAGCCGCGGCTGGCGCCGCCCGCTCGGTGGAAGGCTGGGGCACGGCGGGGGTGGCTGACCGGGCGGTGCCAGGGTCCGCATCTGCGTCCGCCCGCCCGGGCCGCGAGGCCCCCTCCGACGCGCCGGACGCCTGTGACTGTCCGCCGGAATCGGTGGCTGTCGCCGGCCGTTCGGCGGAAGCTGCGGGCGTGGCGTTCTCCCCCGCTGGGTGGGTCGGATCCGCGGGTCTGGCATCCGACTGCGTCTCCTGCTCCGTCTGCGGCGAGGGTGCCGGGTGGCCGTGGTCCTCCGCCTGGCGCCGGCGGCCGCGGGCCGAGGACCCGCGCGCTCCTGCCACGGCGGCGACGGTCACCGCCAGGGCGATGGCCACCAGACCGTGGCGGGTCATCGCTGGTCCCCCAGCCGTCGGCCGAAGTCCAGGAGCGCCGCGTACTGCTCGCCCAGCGCGGCGGGGGCGCCCGGGTCGGGATCCTTGAAGTAGAAGCCGAGTTCGGGGCGCGGCCCGGTCAGTCCGCGTTCGTGGGCGCGGGCCAGCAGCCGGGCCAGGTCGAGGACCAGAGGTGCGGCGAGCGCCGAGTCGCAGCCCTGCCAGGTGGTCTGGAGGGTCATCCGGGAGCCGAGGAAGCCGTCGAAGGCGATGTGGTCCCAGGCGGTCTTCCAGTCGCCGAGCGCGGGCACGTCGTCGATGTGCACCTCGCCCTGGGGAGCCGTGCCAAGGGTGTCCACGAGGACCCGTTCCTTGCCGGCGTTCTTCGCCGCGGCAGCGGCGGGGTCGGCGAGGGCTGCGCCGTCCCCGCCGCCGAGGAGGTTCGTTCCGGACCAGGCCAGCACCCGCAGCGCCCGCTGCGCGAACATCGGGCCGAGCACGGACCGCAGCAGGGTCTGCCCGGTCTTGCCGTCGCGGCCCGCGTACGGCAGGGCGGCGGCCCCGGCCTCGGCGGCGAGCGCGGGGTGGTGCAGCCCGGTCGACGGGGTGAAGTTGACGTACGGGCAGCCGGCACGCAGGGCGGCCGCCGCGTACAGCGAGCTGGCGGGCAGGGCGGTGCCCTCGGGGGCCGGTTCTGTGGAGGCGACGTTGACGACGACGGTGCGGGCGAGACCGTGGCTGCGGGTGAAGTCGCGGATGTCGCCGGCGAGGGCGTCGATGAGGGCGTCCTCGCTCCGGGTGTCTCCGGGCAGCGGACCGCCGGGCCTGATCTCCCCGTCGGCGGCGGCCAGTTCACTGCGGACGGCGGACGGGAGGCCGTGCGGCAGGACGCCGCCGGCGGCGAGGGCTTCGGCGCGTTTGGGCAGCGGGCAGTCCACGGTGTCGTGCCCGCCGAAGACGAGGGCGGACAGGGCCGGCAGGCCGCTCGCGGCGAAGGGCTCTGTCTCGGTGACGAGGCCGGCGGTGGGATGCATTCCGGCGGCGACGGCGGCGCATCCGGTGATGGCGGTGGTGGCGACGGAGCCTCGTGCGCCGATCAGCCAGACACCGGTGCGGGAGGGGGAAGCGGAAGGTTCGGCGGACATGGGCAGCCTCCTTGTCGTACGCGAACCGGAAGCCGGACGGGTGGGTCGGGTGCCGGGTGCGGGCCAGGACCCGGGCTTCGGGCAACGCCCGGGGTCCCGGCCCGCACTGGCTGGGGGAAGTACGGGCGCGGGCGCGTCGGCGGCCGGCCCGGTCGGAGGGACGGCGGGCGGGAGTCCGGCGTCTCCCGCCCGCCGCCGTTCTAGGCGCCCTTGACGGGCAGTTCCTTGATCTGGATGTTGCGGAACGACACGTGGTCGGACGGCCCGTGGTTCTGGAGTCCGATGTAGCCGTTCTTCATCCGCTCCGGGTCCTTGTTGGTGAAGTCGTTGATCTCGACTCCGTTGAGGAACACCTGGATGCGTTCGCCCTCGACGCGGATCTCGTAGCTGTTCCACTCCCCCGGCGGGCGCAGCGCCGCGTCACGCGCCTTGATGTCCGCCGACTGGAAGGAGTAGATGGCCCCGGTGGTCCGGTCCGGCGCGTCGGTCGCGTCGATCTGGATCTCGTAGCCCTTGTTCACCGCCGACCACGGGTCGTCGGAGGCGGGGAAGCCCACGAAGACACCGGAGTTGTCGTCGCCCTGCATCTTCCAGTCCAGCTTCAGGGAGTAGGACTGGAACTCCTTGGCCTGGTACCAGAGCAGGCCCATGCCGCCCTCGGAGTGCAGCGCGCCGTCCTTGACGGTGAAGCCGCCCGGTCCGGCCTGCTTCCAGCCCTCGAGGGTCTGGCCGTTGAAGAGGTCACGGTAGCCGGTGCGCGGCTTGCAGTCGGCCTTCTCCTGCCCGGTGGTGTACTTCAGTCCGCCGAGCAGGTGGCTGCGGAAGCCGTCCTCGGCGTAGGACTCCTTGGTGTGGCCCATGCCGGTGTAGAAGGAGCGTCCGCCCTGGTAGGCGTGGCACCAGGCGATCGGGTGGTCACCCTTCATCTTGCCGCCCTGGTAGGTGGTCTCGTCCAGGGTGGCCAGGACGCGGACGTTGTCACGCGGGTTGGAGCGATAGTCGTACCACTCGTCGGTGCGGTCCCACGCGTCGTCGAGGTCCTTGGTGGCCGGGTGGTCGTGCTCGGGGACCCGCACGGTGGCCTTCTGGATCTGCGGGTGCGAGTCGAAGTAGGCGCCGACCAGGCCGCCGTAGAACGGCCAGCTGTACTCGGTGTCGGCGGCCGCGTGGACACCCATGTAACCGCCGCCGCCGGCGATGTACTTCTCGAACGCCTGCTTCTGATCGGCGTTCAGTACGGTGCCGGTGGTGGAGAGGAACACGACGGCGTCGTAGCGGGCGAGGTTCTCGGTGGTGAACTGCTTGGCCTCCTCGGTGGAGTCGACGGTGATGCCGCTGTCCTTGCCGAGGTCCTTCAGGGTCTGCACGCCGGTGCCGATGGAGTCGTGGCGGAAGCCGGCCGTCTTGGAGAAGACGAGGACGCGCTTGGCGTCGTTCGCCGGCTTCTTGTCCGAGATCACGAAGTCGTCGACGTCGTAGAGCGCTCCGGTGCCGCTGCCCTTGAACACCAGGTACAGCTCGGTGGTCTTGTTCGGGAGCTTGCTGAGCGGGATGTCGATGTCCTGGAAGGTCTCCCAGCCACCGGTCACCGGGACGATCCCGGAGCCGTGCAGGGGGCCGTCCGGTCCTCCGGTGCGGACCTCGAGGTAGCCGCCGGCGCCGCCGGAGGAGACCCGGGCGGTGAGCGTCTGGGCACCCTTGAGGTCGTAGGGCTTGAAGGAGATCCAGTCGCCGTTGTTGATGTCACCGACGGTCTTGCCGCCGTGGGCCTGGGTCTTGTCGTAGGTGCGGATGCCGCTCTGGTCGCCGAAGTGCTCGGCCTGCCGGTGCCGGGGCTGGAGCTGGACCTGGTCGTGGGTGGTCAGCGCAGCCTGACCGCCGCCGCCGTTGTCGGTGTACTCGGCGTCGAGGACGCCGAAGATGTTGGCGTTGGGGTCGTGCTCGCCGTCGGCCGGCACCGTGATGGTGCCCTCACAGCCGTTGGCCGAGGTGATCGGGTGGCCGTGGCTGTCGTGGCCGAGGATGTAGCGGACGGTGACCTTCGAGCAGTCGATCACTTCGTCCTCGGGGTCGGTGACCTTCACCTGGAACGGGATGGTGTCACCGAACTCGAACAGCGCGCCGTTGGCCGGGGACTTGAACTCGACGGTGGGCGCGGTGTTGCCGACGACCACGTGGACGTTGGCGGTGGCGGTGTAGCCGCTCGGGTCCGTCACGGTGACGCTGGCGGTGTACGTGCCGTTGGTGCTGTAGACGTGCTGGGGCGACTCGCCGGTGCCGGTGGTGCCGTCACCGAAGTCCCAGCTGTAGGTGAGCGCGTCGCCGTCGGCGTCCTTGCCGGTCGCGGAGAAGGACACCTTCAGGGGCGCCTTGCCGGAGGTCTTGTCCGACGTGGCGGTCACCGTCGGCGCGTGGCCGTTGGTGACGTTCTCGATGCGGTAGAGGGCGGAGTTCTCGTCGCCGCCGAACCAGGACAGGCCGTAGTCCAGGACGTAGAGGGCGCCGTCCGGACCGAAGGCCATGTCCATCACCTGGGTCCCGGACCAGGGGAAGGGGTTGATGGACTTGACGGTGCCGTCGTCGTCCTGCTCGATCCGCTTGATCCACCGGCGGCCGAACTCGCCGGCGAAGAAGTCCCCGTCGTAGGCCTCGGGGAACTTGGCGGCGGACTTCAGGTCGGGGTCGTAGCGGTAGACCGGGCCGCCCATCGGGGACTCGGAGCCGGTGCCGAACTCGGGGACGGAGCCGCCGTCGTAGTCGATCCAGGCCGGCTGGGCCGGCGGGAGGTCGACCAGGCCGGTGTTGTTCGGCGAGGTGTTCTTCGGCGCCGAGCAGTCGAAGGCCGCACCGGACTGCTTGGTGGCGAAGTCGTACTTGATGTACGCCCGGTTCTTGCCGACGCAGTAGGGCCAGCCGTAGTTGCCGGGCTTGGTCACGCGGTTGAACTCGACCATGCCGGAGGGGCCGCGGTTGGGGTTGGCGGAGCCGGCGTCCGGGCCGTACTCACCGATGTAGATGGCTCCGGTGGGCTTGTCGATGCTGAACCGGAACGGGTTGCGGAAGCCCATCGCGTAGATCTCGGGACGGGTCTTCGGGGTGCCCGGGGCGAAGAGGTTGCCCTCGGGGATGTCGTAGGAGCCGTCCTGCTTGACCTTGATCCGCAGGATCTTGCCCCGCAGGTCGTTGGTGTTGCCCGAGGTGCGCTGGGCGTCGAACGCCGGGTTGCGGTTCGACCGCTCGTCGATGGGGGTGTAGCCGTCGGAGGCGAAGGGGTTGGAGTCGTCGCCGGTCGACAGGTAGAGGTTGCCGTCCTTGTCGAAGTCGATGTCACCGCCGACGTGGCAGCAGATGCCGCGGGACGCCGCGACCTCGAGGACTTTCTTCTCGCTGGCCAGGTCGAGGGTGCCGTCCTGCTTCAGGACGAAGCGGGAGAGCCGGTTGACGCCGTCGAAGGGCGCGAAGTCGGCGGCCGTGCCGTTCTCGGGAGCGTCGCCGGGCGGGGTGTTCAGCGGCGGCGCGTAGTAGAGGTAGACGAAGCGGTTCTCGGCGAAGTCGGGGTCGACGCCGATCCCCTGGAGCCCCTCCTCGTCGTGGTTGTAGACGGCCAGCTTGCCCGCGACGGACGTGTTGCCCTGCGCGTCGGTCAGGCGCAGGGTGCCGTCGCGGGAGGTGTGCAGGACGCTGCGGTCCGGCAGGACGGCCAGCGACATCGGTTCGCCGACCTCGGGGGCGCCCTTGGCCAGGGTCACCTGCTGGAATTCCTCGGCGGCCGCGGCGGCCGGCTTGGCGGTGTCGGGGTCGGCGGCGCTCGCCGGCGGCGCGGCGAGCGCGAGCGAGCTGCCCGCGAGGAGTGAACCGGTGAGAAGTGCGAGTGCCTTGCGGAATCTGGGACGTTTCCTGTGCACGAAGATCCCTCCGGGAGGGTGGGGGTCGTACGGGGCGGTTGCGATGTGCCGGGGTGCGCCGTCACCCCGGAGATGTGCGGGACCTGTACAACTCCGGGACCGTAGCTGGCTTTGTCGGAGTCGGATAGCCCTTGCACAGCAGAGAAGTTGAACTTTTTCCAGTGGCAGGACAAAGCGGTCTGCGGGCATGCCGAACCGGCAGGTGGCGCGCCAGCGCCCCCGAAGGGGCGCGGGGAACTGCGCGACCGGCCACAGCCCACCCGCAGCCGCCGGCGGACACCGCGCCGAAACGGCGCTCTGCGTCCCCGCCTCCCGCGGAGCTATTCGCTGCCGAAGGCCGCGTCGAACGACGCGCTCGGCGGGTCGAAGTCGAACTCCTTGAGCCGGCGGAGTGCCTCGGGAGCGCCCTGGAGCCGGTCCATGCCGGCGTCCTCCCACTCCACCGACACGGGGCCGGCGTAGTCGATGGACCGGAGCATGCGGAAGACGTCCTCCCACGGGACGTCACCGTGCCCGGCGGAGACGAAGTCCCAGCCGCGCCGGGGGTCGCCCCACGGCAGGTGGGAGCCGAGGCGGCCGTTGCGCCCGTCCAGGCGCTTGCGGGCCTCCTTGCAGTCCACGTGGTAGATGCGGTCCCGGAAGTCCCACAGGAAGCCGACCGGGTCGAGGTCCTGCCACACGAAGTGGCTCGGGTCGAAGTTCAGCCCGAACGCGGGCCGGTTGTCCACCGCGTCCAGGGCCTGCCGGGTGGTCCAGTAGTCGTAGGCGATCTCGCCGGGGTGCACCTCGTGCGCGAAGCGGACGCCCTCGGCGTCGAACACGTCGAGGATCGGGTTCCACCGCTCGGCGAAGTCCTCGTAGCCGCGTTCGATCATGCCCGGCGGCACGGGCGGGAACATGGCGACGAGGTGCCAGATCGAGGAGCCGGTGAAGCCGATGACGGTGTCGACGCCGAACGCGGCCGCCGCCCGCGCCGTGTCCTCGAGTTCGGCGGCGGCCCGCTGCCGTACGCCCTCGGGCTCCCCGTCGCCCCAGATGCGGGCCGGCAGGATGCCCCGGTGGCGCTCGTCGATCGGGTGGTCGCAGACCCCCTGGCCGACCAAGTGATTGGAGATCGCCCAGCACTTGAGACCGTACTTGTCGAGCAGCGCGCGGCGCCCGTCGAGGTAGCCGGGGTCGGCCAGCGCCTTGTCGACCTCGAAGTGGTCGCCCCAGCAGGCCAGTTCGAGTCCGTCGTAGCCGAAGTCGCGGGCCAGCCGGCAGACCTCCTCCAGGGGGAGGTCTGCCCACTGGCCGGTGAACAGAGTGAACGAGCGTGACATGACCTGGCCTCCCTAGACCGGGACGGGCGTGTAGAGGGAATTCTTCGCCGCGCTCTCCTCGACGGCGGCCAGGACGCGCTGCACCTGGAGTCCGTCGGAGAAGGACGGTTCGGGCGCGGTGCCCGCGGCGATCGCGAGCACCAGGTCGCGGGCCTGGTGGACGAAGCTGTGCTCGTAGCCGAGGCCGTGGCCCGGCGGCCACCAGGCCTCGAGGTAGGGGTGGTCGGGTTCGGTGACGAGGATCCGCCGGAAACCGGCGCTGACCCCGGGTTCGGTGTGGTCGTGGTACGAGAGCTCGTTGAGCCGTTCCAGGTCGAAGGCGAGCGAGCCGTGCGCACCGTTGAGTTCGATGCGCAGCGCGTTCTTGCGGCCGGAGGCGAACCGGGTCGCCTCGAAGGAGGCGAGCGCTCCCGAGCCGAACCGGGCGGTGAACAGGGCCGCGTCGTCGACGGTGACCTCCCCCCGGCCGCTGCCGCCGATGCCGCTGAGCCCGGCCGCCGCTCCGGCCGGCAGCGGGCGCTCCCGGACGAAGGTCTCGGTGACCGCGGACACCCCGGTGATCGGCTCGCCCGCGAGGTACTGGGCGAGGTCGACGATGTGCGCGCCCAGGTCGCCGAGCGCTCCGGAGCCCGCCGAGTCCTTGCGCAGCCGCCAGGTCAGCGGGAACTCCGGGTCGACGAGCCAGTCCTGGAGGTAACTGACCCGTACGTGCCGCAGGGTGCCGAGGCGGCCCTCGGCGACCATGCGGCGGGCCAGGGCGGTCGCGGGCAGCCGCCGGTAGTTGAAGCCGACCATGGCGACCTGGCCGCGGGCCCGCGCCCGCTCGGCCGCCTCGGTCATCGCCCGTGCCTCCTCGACCGAGTTGGCGAGGGGCTTCTCGCACAGCACGTGCTTGCCCGCCTCCAGGGCGGCCACGGCGATCTCCGCGTGGCTGTCGCCCGGGGTGCAGATGTCGACGAGGTCGACGTCGTCGCGGGCGATCAGGTCGCGCCAGTCGGTCTCGGCGTCGGCCCAGCCGAGCCGGGCGGCCGCGCCCCGCACGGCCGCCCCGTCACGTCCGGCGACGACGGCCAGTACGGGCCGGTGCGGCAGGTCGAAGACGCGGCCCACGGTGCGCCATCCCTGGGAGTGGGCGGCGCCCATGAAGGCGTAGCCGACCATGCCGACACGCAGCGGAGGCTTCCCGGCCGCGGGCTCGCTCTCGGCCTGCTCCGACTGTCCCTTCAGGCCCATACCGATAACTCCTTCTCGTAAGCGTTCGCAGCGGCGTTCCCGACGCCGTGATTGCGATGTGGGGGGTTGGCGGCGCCCATCACTTGAAGCCGGTGGGCATGTACTGGTCCACGTTGGTCTTGTCGACCACGGCCGAGTACAACGTGATGGACGCCGGGATCTCGAACTCCGCCATCCCGGACACGCCCTTGCCCTGGCCCAGTGCGCGTGCCAGGTCGATCGCGGACGCGGCCATCGTGGGCGGGTACAGCACGGTGGCCTTCAGGACGCCCTTGTCCTGCTTGATCTGTTCGAAGGCGGAGAGCGCGCCGGCGCCGCCGACCATGAGGAACTCGTCGCGCCCGGCCTGCTCGATGGCGCGCAGCGCGCCGACGCCCTGGTCGTCGTCGTGGTTCCACAGCGCGTCGATCTGCTTCTGCGCCTGGAGGAGCTGGGCCATCTTCGCCTGGCCGGACTCGACGGTGAACTCGGCCGCCTGGCGGGCCACCTTGGTGATGTTGGCGTAGTTCTTCAGCGCGTCGTCGAAGCCCTGGGTGCGCTGCTTGGTCAGCTCCAGGTTGTCGAGGCCGGCGAGTTCGACGACCTTCGCGTTCGGCTTGCCCTTGAGCTGCTCGCCGATGTACTGCCCGGCGTTGAAGCCCATGCCGTAGTTGTCGCCGCCGATCCAGCAGCGGTACGCCTGCGGGGAGTTGAAGATCCGGTCGAGGTTGACGACGGGGATGCCCGCACGCATCGCCTTCAGACCGACCTGGGTGAGCGCCTTGCCGTCGGCGGGCAGGATCACCAGGACGTCGACCTTCTTGTTGATGAGGGTCTCGATCTGCCCGATCTGCGCGGCGGTGTCGTTGGAGCCCTCGGTGATCTCCAGGGTGACGTCGGAGTACTTCTCGGCGCGGCTCTTGGCGTTCTCGTTGATCGCGTTGAGCCAGCCGTGGTCGGCCTGGGGGCCGGCGAAGCCGATGGTGACCGCCTTGCCGGGCTTGTCGTCGGCGGCGGGCTGGTCGTTCGCCGCGGGCTTCTCGTTCTTGGGCTCGTTGCTGGTGCAGGCGGCGAGGAAGGCGGTGGCGCCGACGGCGGCGCCGCCGAAGAGCAGACCTCTGCGGCTCGGTGTCTGGGTCATGGCGATGGCCTTTCCGTTGAGGGCCGTACGGAGCGGGCGGCTCGGCTGGGCTACGTGGTGGAGGCGGTGCGCCGCTGGACGAGGACGGCGGCGACGATGATGGCGCCCTTGGCGATCTGCTGGACGTCGCTCTGGAGGTTGTTCAGGGCGAAGATGTTGGTGATCGTGGTGAAGATCAGGACGCCGAGGACGGAGCCGACGATGGTGCCCCGGCCGCCGCTCAGCAGCGTCCCGCCGATGATCGCGGCGGCGATGGCGTCGAGTTCGTACAGGTTGCCGTTGGTGTTCTGGCCGGAACCGGCCAGGACGATCAGCAGGAAGGCCGCGATGCCGCAGCACAGCCCGGACAGCAGGTAGAGGTAGAGGCGCTGGCGGCGGACGTCGATGCCCGCGAGGCGGGCCGCCTCCGCGTTGCCGCCGACGGCGACGGTGCGCCGCCCGAACGTGGTGCGGTTCAGCACGAGCCAGCCGATGACGGTGACGGCGGCGAAGACGAGGACCAGCGGCGGCACGCCGAGGACGTAGGAGTCGCGTTCGCCGAGCCGCAGGACGCCGTCGATGGTGACGATCTGCGTCTTGCCGCCGGTGATCTGCAGGGCGAGACCGCGCGCGGAGGCGAGCATGGCGAGTGTCGCGATGAACGGGACCATGCCGCCGTACGCGATGAGGACGCCGTTGACGAGTCCGCAGCCCACGCCGACGAGCACCGCGGTGAACAGCACGCCCGCGAAGCCGTACTCCTGGGTGGCGACGGTGGTGGCCCACACGGAGGCGAGGGCGACGATCGCGCCGACGGACAGGTCGATGCCTCCGCTCATGATGACGAAGGTCATCCCGACGGTGACGACGCCGATGATGGACGCCTGGGTGAGCACCAGTTGCAGGTTGCGGGCGTCCAGGAACTGGTCGGGTTTGGTGATGCCGCCGATGAGGACGAGGACGGCGAGCACGCCGAGCAGCGACAGGGTGCGCACGTCGGTGCGCGCCAACAGGGCGCTCAGCGGGCCGGCGCCGCCGGACGGGGTGTCCGCGCGGGCGGCGGGGGGCGGCCCGGCGTCGGGTCCGCCGTGCTGGGCCGGGGTGGCGGGCTGCGTCATGACGTCGCGCTCCCTTCCTCGGTTACGGACTGCGTGGACACGGGGCTTCCTTCCATGACCAGGTCGAGTACGCGGTGTTCGTCCAGCTCCCGGGCGGGTGCCGTGTGGACGACGAGTCCTTCGCGGAGCACCAGGACGCGGTCGGCGAGGCCGAGGACCTCGGGCACCTCGCTGGAGACCAGGAGGACGGCCAGGCCCTCGTCGGCGAGGCGGCGCACCACCGCGTACAGCTCGGCGCGGGCGCCGACGTCGACGCCGCGGGTGGGTTCGTCGAGGAGCAGGACGCGGCAGCCGCGCAGCAGCCAGCGGGCGAGGACCGCCTTCTGCTGGTTGCCGCCGGAGAGAGTACGCACCGGGGCGTCGGGATTGTCGGGGCGCAGGGAGAGTTCGCGGGTGGCCTGCCGGGCGGCGGTCCGCTCCGCGCGCCGGTCGAGCCAGCCGCCGCGGGCGAAGCGCGACAGCGTGGAGACGCTGACGTTGCGGGTGACGGACTCCAGCATCAGCAGGGCCTGGGCCTTGCGTTCCTCGGGAGCGAGCCCGAGTCCGGCGCGCACGGCGGAGCGCACGCTGCCGGGGCGCAGCGGTGCGCCGTCGACGAGGACACGGCCCGCGCTGGGTTTGCGGGCACCGTAGATGGTCTCCAGGATCTCGGAGCGGCCGGAGCCGACGAGTCCGGCGAGGCCGACGATCTCGCCGGGCCGCACTTCGAGGTCGAGGGGGGCGAACTCGCCGTCGCGGGAGAGTCCTTCGACGGTGAGGACGGGCGGGGGGTGCTCGGTGCCGGCCGGCGGGCGCGGCGGGAAGACGTACTCGACGTTGCGGCCCGTCATCAGGGAGACGATCTCGCGGGTCGGGGTGGATTCGGCGGGCAGGCCGCCGGCGACGGCGCGGCCGTCCTTGAGGACGGTGACCCGGTCGCCGATGCGGCGGATCTCCTCCAGGCGGTGGGAGATGTAGACGACGGCGACGCCGTCGGCGGTGAGGTCGCCGACGATGCGGAAGAGGTTGTCGACCTCGTCCGGGTCGAGGGCGGCGGACGGCTCGTCCATCACGATGAGCCGGACGTCGTGGGAGAGGGCCCGGGCCATGGAGACGACCTGCTGCTGGGCGGCGGAGAGTTCGCCGACGAGCCGGGCCGGGTCGATCTCGGGGTGGCCGAGCCGCTTGAGGAGGGCGGCGGTGGCGGAACGTGCCTCGCGACCGCGGACGACGAAGCCGGCGGTGGTGGGTTCGTGGCCGAGGAAGACGTTCTCGGCGACGGACAGATGCCCCACCAGGTCGAGTTCCTGGTAGATGGTGGCGATGCCCAGGCTCATGGCGGCGATCGGGGACTTCAGCGTGATGGGCTCGCCCCGCCAGGTGATCTTCCCGTCGTCGGGCTGGTGGGCCCCGGCGAGGACTTTGATGAGCGTGGACTTCCCGGCGCCGTTCTGGCCGAGCAGGCAGTGGACCTCTCCGGCCAGGACCTCCAGGTCGACTCCGTCCAGGGCACGGACTCCGGGGAACGACTTGGTGATGCCGGACATGCTGAGCAGGGGTGGTTCTGGAGCCATGGTGGTTCCCCTCGGCGGATACGGCCGGTCTCAGGGCAGGGCTGACGTACGCGGGGCGTACCGGTGTCGGTGCGCGGTACGCGGCGTGTTCGGGTACTGGGGGTGTGCGGGGGCGTGCGGGTACGGGGGATGTGCGGGTAAGGGGATGTTTGGGTATTCGAGGGTGTGCGGGGGCTGGGTACGCGGGGTTGGGGGCGCGAGTTCGGTGCCGGGGGTGCGGCTTTCGTACGTGCGCGGGACGTGCGGTTGCGTGCCGGTGGTACGGACTTGTGCCGGTGGTACGGGGTCCTGCCGGTGCTCGGGACGTGCTGGCTGGTACGTGGACGTACTGGTGGTGCGTGGACGCACTGTGCGCGGGACGTGCCGGTGTGCCGTGCTGCGTGCTGCGTGCTGGTGGTGCGGGACGTGCCGGTGGTGCGGGACGTGCCGGTGGTGCGGGACGTGCCGGTGGTGCGGGACGTGCCGGTGGTGCGGGGTGGTACGCGCCGGTCAGGCCGGCGAGAACAGGTGGTCGCTGATGAGCCGGGCCGCGCCGATGACTCCGGCGACGGGCCCCAACTCGCCCAGGACGATGGGCAGGTTGCCGGTCGCCAGGGGCAGCGACTGGCGGTAGACCTGGGTGCGGATCGCGGCGAGCAGGGTGTGGCCGAGGCCGGTGACCCCGCCGCCGATCACCACCAGGCCGGGGTTGAAGAAGGAGACGAGTCCGGCGATGACCTGTCCGGTGCGGGTGCCGCCCTCCCGGATCAGGCCGAGCGAGGTGGCGTCGCCCGCGGCGGCCGCGGCGGCCACGTCGACGGCGGTGAGGGCGCCGTTCGTCTCCAGCCGGGCCGCGAGTTCGGCCGACAGGCCCTGCTGGGCCGCCTCCAGCGCGTCACGGGCCAGGGCCGCGCCGCTGAAGTGGGCCTCCAGGCAGCCCCGGTTGCCGCAGACGCAGGGGCGTCCGTCGGGCACGGCCTGGATGTGCCCGATGTCGCCCGCGCTGCCGGTCGTACCGCGGTGGACCTCGCCGTCGACGACGATGCCGCAGCCGATGCCGGTGCCGATCTTGACGCAGAGGAAGTCGCCCACGGAGCGGGCGACGCCCGCGTGCTGCTCCCCCATCGCCATGAGGTTCACGTCGTTGTCGACCATGACCGGGCAGCCGAGTTCCTGGCTGAGCGCCTCCCGCACGGGGAAGCCGTCCCAGCCCGGCATGATCGGGGGTGCCACGGGGACGCCCTGGGGGAAGCGGACGGGCCCGGGGACGCCGATACCGGCGCCGTCGTACCCCTCCGCGAGCCCCGACACCCTCAACTTCGCAGCCATGGCGAGGACTTGCTCGAAGACCGCGACGGGCCCCTCGCGTACGTCCAGCGGCTGGTTGAGGTGTCCCAGCACTTCCAGTTCGGCGTTGGTGACCGCGACGTCGACCGAGGTCGCGCCGATGTCGACGCCCAGGAAGCGCAGTTCGGGGGCGAGCCGGACGTTGTGGGAGCGACGGCCGCCGCGCGAGGCGGCGAGTCCGTCGGCGACGACCAGTCCCGTCTCCAGGAGCCGGTCCACCTCCACGGCCAGCTTCGACCGCGACAGCTCGACGCGGTCGCCGAGCTGTGCCCGGGAGCTGGCTCCCCCGTCGCGCAGCAGCTTCAGCAGCCGGGCCTGGTGTGTGTTGGCGGGTCGTGCCGTCATACGTCTCACGTGCCCCTCCCCGCCCCAATTCGGCCTGTGCACACGGGATTTCCGGCCACTTGGCCGCTTGCTTGAGAGAGGAACGTAGCAGCGACTGCCGGAACTGGGAAGAAGTTGCGCACGGATTGCCGCCAACTTTCCCCACCGACAGGACAAAGTTGGCGGCGATGAGCGGGACCCCGGACCGGTCTTCGGGGGGTCAGGGCTGGGCCCGTGGGGGCAGGGCTCGACCCGTGGGAGCAGGGCTGGGCCCGCGGGGTCAAGGCTCGACCCGTGGGAGCAGGGCTGGGCCCGCGGGGTCAAGGCTCGACCCGTGGGAGCAGGGCTGGGCCCGCGGGGTCAAGGCTCGACCCGCGGGGTCAAGGCTCGACCCGTGAGGGCAGGGCTCGACCCGTGAGGTCAAGGCTCGACCCGTGAGGGCAGGGCTCGACCCGTGAGGTCAAGGCTCAGCCCGTGGGGTCAAGGCTCGACCCGTGAGGGCAGGGCTCGAGGTCAAGGCTCAGCCCGTGGGGTCAACGCTCAGCCCGTCGGATCAGGACTCAGCCCCCGTAAGGTCAGGGCTTCGCCCGTGGGTCAAGGCTTGGCCTGGCCGTGGTACGACCTGCGGGTGTGCTCCGTGTGCTCGCGCATCAGACGGGTGGCGCGCTGCTCGTCGCGGTCGGCGATCGCGTCGATGAGCGCGCGGTGCTCGATCCAGGACTGGCGGCCGCGCTGCCGGGCCACCGGGGTGTAGTACCAGCGCACCCGGCGATCAACCTGCGCGGCGAGCTCGGCGAGCACCGCGTTGCCGGCCAGCTCCACGACCTTGGCGTGGAAGCGGGCGTTCAGGGCGACGGCCGTGTCCACGTCGTCGGCGGCGACGGCCTCGAACCCCTGCGCCACGAGCTCCTCCAGGACGGTGACGCCGTCGCGGTCAGCGTTCACGGCGGCGAGGCGGGCCGCCTCGGCCTCCAGCAGCATGCGCACACTGAGGAGCTGATCGGCCTCCTCCTCCGTCGGCTCGTGCACGAAGGCGCCCTGGGCGGGCCGCAGATCGACCCACCCCTCGGTGTTCAGGCGCTGGAGCGCCTCGCGCACCGGCTGCCGGGAGACGCCGAGGTGCCCGGCGAGTTCGCTCTCGACGAGGTGCTGGCCCGGCTGGAGGGCGCGGGTGGTGATGAGCTCCAGCAGGGCCTCGTAGACACGCTCGCGCAGCGGGCCGGGGCGCTCGAGCCTGGGCACCGCCCCCTGCGGCAGTCCTGTCGACAACATCGCGGTCCCCTCCTCGGCCGGGCGCGTGCGCAGCAGGCGGACAGCCGGGTCCTTGACACTCGGGCAGAGCATCGATCGGGCGTTCGTCTACAGTCTACGATGCACAGTAGCCACGATCATCGGAAGTCGCGCACGTCACACACTCGCGCGCGTGAAGCCCGCACGCGCGACGCCCGCGCGTGACGCCCCCGTCCGAAGCCGTACACCCATCGCGCGAGGCCCCGCCGGCCGCCGCTCACGGGCAGCGCACGACCTGCCCGGCGTAGGACAGATTGCCGCCGAAGCCGAACAGCAGCACCGGGTCGCCGGTGGTCACCTCGCCCCGTTCGACGAGCTTGGACAGGGCCAGCGGGATGCTCGCGGCCGAGGTGTTGCCGGACTCGCTGACGTCGCGGGCGACCACGGCGTTGACGGCTCCCAGCTTCGCGGCGAGCGGCTCGATGATGCGCAGGTTGGCCTGGTGCAGGACGACCGCGGCCAGTTCCTCCGGCGCGAAGCCGGCCCGCTCACAGGCCTGCCGGGCCAGCGGCGGCAACTGTGTGGTGGCCCACCGGTAGACGCTCTGCCCCTCCTGCGCGAACCGCGGCGGCGTGCCCTCGATCCGCACCGCGTGTCCCATCTCGGGCACCGAGCCCCACAGCACCGGCCCGATCCCGGGCTCCTCGCCCGGCCGGCAGGCCTCGACCACGGCTGCCCCGGCCCCGTCGCCGACCAGCACGCAGGTCGTGCGGTCGGTCCAGTCGGTCACGTCGGACATCTTGTCGGCGCCGATGACCAGGGCGCGGGTCGCGGCGCCGGCCCGCACGGTGTGGTCGGCGGTGGCCAGGGCGTGGGTGAAGCCCGCGCACACGACGTTGACGTCCATCGCGGCCGGCCGCGGGACGCCGAGCCGGGCGGCGACACGGGCGGCGGTGTTCGGGGAGCGGTCCGTGGCCGTGGAGGTGGCGACCAGCACCAGGTCGATGTCGGCGGGCGTGAGCCCGGCCGCCGCGAGCGCCTTGGCGGCGGCGTGCGCGGCGAGCTCGTCGACCGGCTCGTCGGGCGCGGCGATGTGCCGGGTCCGGATGCCCACCCGGCTCCTGATCCACTCGTCGCTGGTCGCCACGATGCCCTCCAGATCCTCGTTGGTGAGCACCTTGGCGGGCTGGTAGTGACCGACGGCGGTGATGCGCGAGCCGTTCATGGGTGATCCCCCTCGTGGCCGTGGGTAGCGGGATTCACCAGTCTGATCAGTGACTCACGGGTAAGGCGGCAGGTGAAGTCACAGGATTGACGGGCCCCGCTTGTCGGCTTCTGTCAGAGGGGCGCCACCCTCACCACCAGGGCCCTTGCTCAGGCGGCGGCAAGCGGTGGACAATAGATCGTAGACAGTATTCGAGCAGTGGCAGGACAGGTCACGGCTGTGATCAGCGAGGTCCTCCCGCCGCGATCCCCTGCCACGCGTGCAGGACAATTGAGATCGTCAAGGCCGCTTCGGCCGGAGAGCGCACAGAACCGGGGCTGATCAGGACATGGGACGAGTCACGGAACGACGCAAGGTGATCCGCATCCGGGACGGAGCCGTCTCGTCCCGCCCCGACACGCTGGTCGCCGAGGAGCCGCTGGAGATCCGGCTGAACGGCAAGCCGCTCGCGATCACCATGCGCACACCGGGTGACGACTTCGCGCTGGCGGCCGGTTTCCTGGTGAGCGAAGGCGTGCTGGGCGCCAGGTCCGACCTGCTGAACATCGTGTACTGCGCGGGCGCGACGGTGGACGGGTCGAACACGTACAACGTGGTGGACGTGAAGACGGCGCCGGACGTCGTCCTGCCCGACATCACCCTCGAACGCAACGTGTACACGACCTCGTCGTGCGGCCTGTGCGGCAAGGCGAGCCTGGACGCGGTCCGTACGACGGCCCGCTGGCCGATCTCCGACACGCCCCCGCTGCGTGTCGGGCCCGAGCTGCTGGCGAGCCTGCCCGACCGGCTGCGGGCCGCCCAGCGCGTCTTCGACCGCACCGGCGGGCTGCACGCGGCGGCCCTGTTCGCCGAGGACGGCGAACTGCTGGACATACGGGAGGACGTGGGCCGGCACAACGCGGTCGACAAGCTGATCGGCCGCGCCCTGCAGCACGGCGACCTGCCCCTGTCGCGCAGGATCCTGCTGGTCTCGGGCCGTGCGTCCTTCGAGCTGGCCCAGAAGGGCGTCATGGCGGGCATCCCGGTCCTGGCGGCCGTCTCGGCGCCGTCGTCCCTGGCGGTGGACCTGGCCGCGGAGACGGGACTGACGCTGGTGGGCTTCCTGCGGGGCAGCTCCATGAACGTGTACGCGGGCGGGGAGCGGATCGCCCTGCGGGAGGCGGCCGCCCACGGCTGAGCCGCCCCGACGGCCGCCGCCGCGCGGCCGTGCGACACCGGCCCGATCAGGTGGCCGCGCCGGTGTCACGGACGTCAACGGGGACCGGTGGCCGTACCGACCACGGTCCGTGACGCCGCGGCCGACGCCCGCCCGGTGGCCTCCTGCCGCGGCTCGGGGTCGTGCGCCCGGCGCTTGGCGATCACCGCGCACACCATGAGCTGCATCTGGTGGAAGAGCATCAGCGGCAACACGGCGAGCGAGGCATGGGCGCCGAACAGGACGCCGGCCATGGGCAGCCCGGAGGCCAGCGACTTCTTCGAGCCCGCGAACTGCACGGCGACGCGGTCCTCGCGGGAGAAGCCCAGCGCCCGTGTGCCGTACCAGGTCAGGGCGAGCATCACGGCGAGCAGCAGGGCCTCCACGACGAGCAGCCCGCCGAGCCGTACGGGACTGACCTGGTGCCAGATGCCGCGCACCATGCCCTCGCTGAACGCGGTGTAGACCACGAGCAGGATCGAGCCGCGGTCGACCAGGCCGAGAGCCTTCTTGTGCCGGGCGACGAAGCGCCCGATCCACGGCCTGAGGACCTGGCCGGCGACGAACGGCACGAGCAGTTGCACCACGATCGTGACCAGCGAGTGCCCGGAGAAGCCGCCGCCGCCGCTGCCGAGCAGCGCCGCCGCGAGCAGCGGGGTGAGGATGATGCCGACCATCGAGGAGAAGGAGCCGGCGCAGATCGCGGCGGGCACGTTGCCGCGGGCGATGGAGGTGAACGCGATCGACGACTGGATGGTCGACGGGACCAGGGTGAGGAAGAGCAGGCCCTGGTAGAGCGGCTGGTTCAGCAGCACCGGGACGAGTCCGCCTGCGGCGATGCCGAGCAGCGGGAAGACCAGAAAGGTGCAGGCCAGGACAGTGACGTGCAGCCGCCAGTGCTTCAGGCCGTCCAGTGCCTCACGGGTGGACAGGCGGACGCCGTAGAGGAAGAACAGCAGGGCGATCGCGGCGGTCGAGGCGCCCGAGGCCACATGGGCGGCCGTGCCGCGGGCCGGGAGGAGTGCCGCGATGCCCACCGTCCCCAGCAACAGGACGATGTACGGGTCGATCGGCAGCCAGTTCGTCCGGCGCAGGCGTTTCACGGTGCTCCACTTGCTCGTGCTCTTCGGTTCGGTACGGGCGCCGTCATGCCCGTTCGGTAGGGGGCCGACGGGGCCCCTCTCCATCGTGCTCCTCGCGCGGCCGATCGGGAATCCGTCACACCGCTCTGACTGTCATCGTGTTTCGCGATGACCGCGGTAACCTGTGCCTCGTGTACGACCCCGCCCAGTTGCGCACCTTCCTGACCGTGGCCCAGACCCTCAGCTTCACGGGGGCGGCGCGGCGGCTCGGGCTGCGTCAGTCGACCGTCAGCCAGCACGTGCGCCGATTGGAGGACGCGACCGGCAGGCTGCTGTTCTCCCGCGACACCCACTCGGTGGAGCTGACCGAGGACGGCGAGGCCATGCTGGGCTTCGCGCGGCGGATCCTCCAGGTGCACGAGCAGGCGACGGCGTTCTTCACCGGCGCCCGGGTGCGCGGCCGGCTGCGGTTCGGCGCGTCGGAGGACTTCGTGCTGACCCGGCTGCCGGAGATCCTGGAGGGCTTCCGCTACGAGCATCCCGAGGTCGACCTGGAGTTGACGGTGGAGCTGTCGGGCACCCTGCACGAACAGCTCGCCGCCGGAAAGCTGGACCTGGTGCTGGCCAAGCGGCGCCCCGAGGACCCGCACGGCGAACCGGTCTGGCGCGACCGCCTGGTCTGGATCGGCGCCGAGCGGCTGCGTCTGGACCCCGATCGCCCGGTGCCCCTCATCGTGTACCCGCCGCCCGGCATCTCCCGGGCCCTCGCCCTGGAGGCCCTGGAGCGCCAGGGCCGGCCGTGGCGCGTCGCCTGCACCAGCGGCAGCCTCAACGGCCTGGTCGCCGCCGCCCGCGCGGGCCTGGGTGTGATGGCCCACTCCCGTGGCCTGATCCCGCCGGGCCTGGTGCGTGTCCCGGACCGTGCGGGCCTGCCGGAACTGGGCGGAGTCGACTTCGTCCTCGTCCACGGCCGCCGCCACGACACTCCGCACCACGCGGCCGACGCCCTGGCCACGGCCATCCTGACCAGCGGCGACCGCCTCCACCGGCGCGGAGCCGGCTAGACGGCGGCCGGTCCGGGCCTCCCCACCGCCCTCGCCCTGGCCGGTTCGGGTGGTCCGGGTCTGCCCACGACTCTCGCGACCGGCGCCCGGCTTGCCCACCGCGGTCGCCGCGGGTGTCGGGCCGGCCGGTCGCGAGGGCCGTAATCGGGCCGTACAGATTCGGTGGAGATAACGGCACCGAACCTTACTGATCCGTAAGAAAGCCTGTCCGACCCTTCCCCTTGTGAGCGCATTTTCCGGCGTCCACCGGGGCGCCGCTCGCCTTCGCGGGCCCTCCCGTCCCCTGCCGCGCTGGGGTAGCTTTCACGGCGCTGTGCGGAGCGTCACAAGGAACGGGAGCGGGCTTTGCGCGAGTTCACCAGCCCTCCGTCGAGGTTGCCACCACCGGTGGGCGGACTGGCCGACGTCGTCTTCCAGCATGCCCAGGACGACCCGCTGCACATCGCGCTCGGCCGCAAGGACGAGTTCGGCAGGTGGCGGGACGTGACCTGCGCCGAGTTCCGCGACGAGGTGCTGGCCCTCGCCAAGGGCCTGCTCGCCCAGGGCATCCGCTTCGGCGACCGCGTCGCGATCATGTCCCGTACCCGCTACGAGTGGACGCTGTTCGACTTCGCGCTGTGGACGATCGGTGCCCAGGTGGTGCCGCTCTACCCCACCTCCTCGGCCGAGCAGTGCTTCTGGACGCTGTACGACGCGGAGGTCACGGCGGCGGTCGTGGAGCACGAGGAGCACGCGATGACGATCGCCACCGTCATCGACCGGCTCCCGCAACTGCGCCTGCTGTGGCAGCTGGACACCGGCGTCGTGCAGCAGCTGTACGACGCGGGCGGGCACATCGACGACGACGTGGTGCACCGGCACCGGCAGGCGGTCACCCCGGACTCGGTCGCGACCGTCATCTACACCTCCGGCACCACCGGCCGTCCCAAGGGCTGCGTGCTGTCGCACGGCAACTTCATGTACGAGTCGGACACGGTGATCGAGCGCTGGGAGCCGGTGTTCCACAGCAAGAAGGGCGACGAGGCGGCGACGCTGCTGTTCCTGCCGCTCGCCCACGTCTTCGGCCGGATGGTGGAGGTCGCCGCGATCCGCGGCAAGGTCCGTTTCGGCCATCAGCCGCAGCTGAACGCCGCCGCGCTGCTGCCCGACCTCCAGGCGTTCCGGCCGACGTTCATCCTGGCGGTGCCGTACATCTTCGAGAAGGTGTTCAACGCGGCCCGCCGCAAGGCGGAGAAGGAGGGCAGGGACGGGCCGTTCGAGAAGGCCGTCGAGGTCGCCGTGAAGTACGCGGACGCCGTCGAGGCCAAGGCGTGGGGCGTCGGCCCCGGCCCCTCGGCCGGCCTGCGGATGCAGCACCAGTTCTTCGACACGTTCGTGTACTCCAAGGTGCGCGCCGCGATGGGCGGCAGGATCCGCAACGCGATGTCCGGCGGCTCGGCCATGGACCGCCGCCTCGGCCTGTTCTTCGCGGGCGCCGGCGTGCAGATCTACGAGGGCTACGGACTGACCGAGTCCACCGCGGCGGCCACCGCCAACCCGCCCGAACGCACCCGCTACGGCACGGTCGGGCAGCCCATTCCGGGCACCACCGTGCACATCGCCGACGACGGCGAGATCTGGCTGCGCGGCGGCAACGTCTTCCAGGGCTACCTCCACAACGAGAAGGCCACCGACGAGACCCTGCACGACGGCTGGCTGGCCACCGGGGACCTCGGCTCCCTCGACGAGGACGGCTACCTGACGATCACCGGCCGCAAGAAGGAGATCCTGGTGACCTCCGGCGGCAAGAGCGTCGCGCCGGGCCTGCTGGAGGAACGGGTGCGCGACCACCCGCTGATCTCCCAGTGCATCGTCGTCGGCAACGACCGCCCCTACGTCGCCGCGCTGGTCACCCTCGACCAGGAGGCCGTCGAGCACTGGCTCCAGATGCGCGGCAAGCCGCGGATGCCGGCGGCCCGGCTGGTGCACGACGCCGACCTGGAGACCGAGGTCCGCCGTGCGGTGGTCGCCGCCAACACGCTGGTCTCCCAGGCCGAGTCGATCCGCACCTTCCGGATCCTCGCCCAGCCGTTCACCGAGGAGCACGGTCTGCTGACCCCGTCCCTGAAGCTCAAGCGCAAGGCCATCGAGAACGCGTACGCCGTCGAGGTGGAGGCGCTGTACCAGGTCTGAGCGGGGCCGCACCGCCAGGGGCCGATCAGGAATGCGATACGGCCCGTGATCGTTGACCATGGCACCGACACACGACGACAACCGAAGGATCGAGAAGCTCGTGAGCAGCAAGGTCCCCCCGATCATCCTCAACAACGGCGTCGAGATGCCCCAGCTGGGCTTCGGCGTCTGGCAGGTGCCGGACGACGAGGCGGAGCGGGCCGTCGCCACCGCGTTGGAGGCCGGGTACCGCAGCGTCGACACAGCGGCGATCTACGGCAACGAAGAGGGCACCGGCAAGGCCATCGCCGCCTCCGGGATCCCCCGCGAGGAGGTCTTCGTCACCACCAAGCTCTGGAACAGCGACCACGGGTACGACTCCACGCTGCGCGCCTTCGACGCGTCGCTGGCCAAGCTCGGCCTGGAGTACGTGGACCTGTACCTGATCCACTGGCCGACGCCGGCCCGGGGGAAGTTCGTCGACACCTACAAGGCGTTCGAGAAGCTGTACGCCGACGGGCGCATCCGGGCGATCGGCACCTCCAACTTCCTTCCCGAGCACCTCGATCGCCTGATCGCCGAGACCTCGGTGATCCCGGCGGTCAACCAGATCGAGCTGCACCCGCACCTCCAGCAGCACGCCGCCCGCGAGTACCACTCGGAGCAGGGCATCACCACCGAGGCCTGGTCCCCGCTCGGCCAGGGCAAGGGCCTGCTGGAGGTTCCGGCGATCGTGGCGATCGCGCAGAAGCACAACCGCACGCCCGCCCAGATCGTGCTGCGCTGGCACCTCCAGCTCGGCAACGTCGTGATCCCGAAGTCGGTGACGCCCTCCCGGATCCGGGAGAACATCGACGTCTTCGACTTCAGACTGGACGACGAGGACCTCGCGGCGATCGGCGCCCTGAACGAGGACCGGCGTCTGGGCCCGAACCCGGCGACCTTCGAGATGGCCTGACCCGCACAGCGCGCGGCGCGTCCTGAACCACTGCCCGGCGGTTACGGGACGCGTCGTGCGCCGTCGATATCGAGACGCCTCCAGGTAAGGAAACTTTCCTGACAGAAGGATCACACAGGGCACATGCGAAGACCGCCCCTCGCCGCGGCCCTGGGTGCGGCCCTGCTCACCACCGGAGTGCTCCCCGCGAACGCGCCCGGCGCCGGCGGACCGCGGCCCGCCGGGGAGGGCTCGGTCGGTACCGCCGACCGGCTCGCAAAGGTGACGACCTGTCAGCAGGTCTCCAAGGAGATCACCGGTGAGGCCTCGTACGCCACCGCCCAGGACCTCGGCATCGACCCGGACCCGGCCACCGGCGGCGTGGACTCCGGCGTGACCTGCATCCTGTTCAAGAACTCCCGGGTCTCGCCGATCGGGAGCCACAGCGCGGCGCATGCCCTCGGCGAGAGGCCGGCGCAGGAGTTCATCGAGGCCGACTGAGCCGGGTACACGGGCCGAGCGATTGCCGCGCCCCTGCGGCTCAGGCGGTCCGGACCGCCGTGTACACCGTGTGCGCCTTGAGCACGAAGAGGTCGTTCCTGCGGTGCACGCCGGCCTCGTCCTCGGGGTCGAGGAGCCGGTCGAGAGTGGCACGGTCCTCGTCGTCGATGTCGCTCTCCAGGGACTCGCGACGCCGGTTCAGGTCGGCGGCGACATAGGCGCGGGCCGCGTCCGAGACCGGGGCGGGCAGGTCCAGCAGGAAGCTGCGGGTGCCGCTGGGCTTCAGGCCCGCGGACTCCAGCAGCGCCGGCCAGTCCTCGGTCTCGGCGACCGAGCCCGGCAACTCGGCCCGCATGCGCGCGAACCAGTCCTCCTGCACCACGTCGAGCCGGGTCTGGAGGCCGGGCCTGCCGATGCCGATGTCGCGGGGCAGGAACCGGGCGGGCAGGCCGCCCTCCAGCAGGGCGAGCGTGCCGCCGGGCGCCAGCCGCTCGGCGAACGCGGCGAGGGCGGCCCGCTGGTCGCCCAGGTGGTGCAGACTGTTGCCGGCCCACAGCAGATCCACCGGGTATTCCAACTCTTCCAGCACACCGGGGAGTTCACCTGCGGCGGTGCCGAGGCGGTCTGCCAGGCCGAGGCGGGCGGCCCGGGCCCGGGCCAGGGCCAGCAACGGTTCGGAGCCGTCCACCGCGACGACCCGCGCGCCCGGGAACGCCTCGGCGAAGAGGCAGGAGACCACGCCCGGCCCGCTGCCGGCGTCGACGATCAGGCCGGGTTCGGGCGCCTTCTCCCCCAGCCACGCCATGACCTTCCCGTACAGGGGCGTGAACAGCTCCGCCTGGGCCTCCAGCAGCGCAGCCATGACTGCCCAGTCGATGTCGGTGTGACCGTGGTGGTCGTGCCGGCCGGGGTGGGCCCCCTCGTGGTCGTGGTGTCCGTGGTGTCCGTGCGCCATGCTGATCAGCCTCTCTTGTCCGGTGCGGCCAGCCTGCGCCGACGCACCGGGAGAGGGCCAGTCCTGTTGCCGAGGCGGCAAAACGGCCGGGAGCACAGGCCCCTGGCCGCGGGGAGGAGCCGTTCGCGGCCCGCCGGGCCGCCCGGCAGGGCCGGCCCCGGCGGATCGCCTCAGATCACGGCAGAGGCGGGTACGCGTTCTTCCTCAGCTCCTGGAACCGGGCGGAGAACCAGGGACACGGGGGCGTTCGGCAGCGCGCCCGACATGCTGTTGCCGTTGCGGACGTTGCCCCCGTAGGTCGGGCCGCACATGCGGTCGAAGCCCTTGCCCTCGTCGGTCGGGCGGCTTCCTCGTCGTAGTCCAGCACGCGGATCCCCCTCCCTGTCCCGGCGCGGCTCAGCTCGCCCCGTGTCCCGGTGCGAGGTCCTGCACCCGGCGGGCGAGTTCGAAGTCCTTCTCGGTGACTGCGCCGCCCGCGCTGTGGGTGTTCACGCTGAGCGAGACGGTGTTGTAGCCGAGGGTGAGGTCGGAGTGGTGGTCGAGCTCCTCCTGGACCTGGGCGATGTGCACGACCATCGCCGTCGCCGCGAAGTGCGAGCCGAGCCGGAAGGAGCGGGTGAGGCGGTCCCCGTCGACGGACCAGCCGGGCAGCTCGGCCAGCCGGTCCTCGATCTCCTTGTGCGACAGCGGTGCGACGGGCATGGGACCGGCTCCCTTCCTGGACCTCTGCTGGACCTCGCGTTCCTGTTCAGACTGCCACAGGAGGGCCGTCGCGTCCCGGGCCGGAACGGGCCCGCGGCTCGGCCGGCCACGCACTCGGTCGCGAGGTCGTCCGCCAGGTCGGCGGTCCTGGCGCGGCCCTCGACGTGTTCCATCCAGGTGTGCGGGAGGCCGTGGTCGCCGTGCCGGGCGCCGCGGAGGTTTCCGCAGGTGGAGCCGGTGGAGTCACTGTCACCCGAGTGGTCGACGGCGAGCAGCAGGGCGTCCTCGGCGCGCGGGGCGGCCAGGGCGCTGCGGACGCCGATGGCGAGGGCTTCCTCGGCGACCCATCCGGCGTCGAGCCGCTGAAGCCTCTCGAGTGTCGGAGCGCCCTGCGCGGCCAGGTCGAGGGCCTGCTCCAGGGCGGCGCTGGTCTGCTCGTGCCCGGGGATGGGGGGTCCCCCTGCTCGAGTGGAGCCGAGAGCTTGGGGGCGGGCGAGCAACCGCAGCGCACGCAGGACCGCGCCCTCGACGGACTCCCCGGACATGAGGTACGCGACGATCACGGCGAGCGCGCCGGCCGCGTAGCGGTGGGGTGGCCGTGGGTCGTCTGGGCGCAGCGGGCGGCCGTGCCGAAGGCGGCGGCGGGGTCGGTGCGGGTCAGTCCGAACACCGCCGTCGCCTCCCAGGACGGCTTCCACGGCTCGGTCATACGCCCCCTCCTCGACTACGGTCGGGCCTATGACCATTGTCGCGTCCGGCACCACCGTGTCCCCCACCGCCCCCGCAGCCCAGGGCGTGGGCCCGTTGCTGCGGTCCTGGCGGGAGCGGCGGCGGATCAGTCAGCTCGAACTGGCGCTGCGCGCCGACTCCTCGGCCCGGCACATCAGCTTCATCGAGACCGGACGGTCCCGGCCGAGCGAGGAGATGGTGCTGCGGCTGGCGGAGCACCTGGAGGTGCCGGTGCGGGAGCGCAACGCCCTGCTGCTGGCCGCCGGTTACGCCCCGCATTACCGGCAGACCCCGCTGGACGACCCGGCGCTCGGCCCGCTGCGCGAGGGCCTGGAGCGGCTGATCCAGGGGTACGAGCCGTATCCGGCGCTGGTGGTCGACGCGACGTACGACGTGGTGAGCGCGAACCGGGGCATCACGATGCTGCTGGAGGGCGTACCGGAACGGCTGCTCGCCGCGCCGCTGAACGCGATGCGGCTGACCCTGCACCCGGAGGGCCTGGCGCCGCGCATCCGCAACCTGCGCGAGTGGCGCGGGCATCTGCTCGCCCAGATGGAGCGGCAGTTCGCGCTGCACCGCTCGGCCGCGCTGCGCGAGCTGTACGAGGAGGTGGCGGCCTACCCGGTGCCGCGGAGCGCGCCGGAGGCGGCGGAGCCGCCCGCGCAGGTGCCGTACTTCGCGCTGCCGCTGCGGATCGAGCACGATGGGCGGGTGCTGTCGTTCGTCTCCTCCATCTCCACCTTCAACACGCCCATGGACGTGACGGTGGCGGAACTCGCGATCGAGACGTTCCTGCCCGCCGACCCGGCCACCGTCGAGTACCTTCACTCGTCGTGGGCGGGAGAGAGCCGGGAGGCGTGGCGTGAGTGAGCGGCGGGCGGCACCCACCGTGGGCCAGGTGGTGCTCGGCAGACGACTTCAGGAGCTGCGGGAGAAGGCCGGACTGGGACGCGAGGAGGCCGCGCGCGTCCTGCGGGTGGCCCCCGCGACCGTACGGCGGATGGAGACGGCCGAGGTCGCGCTGAAGATCCCGTACGTGCAGATGCTGCTGACCGCCTACGGGGTGGGCGACGAGGCGGCTGCCGCGTTCGTCTCGCTGGCCGAGGAGGCCAACGCGCCGGGCTGGTGGCAGCGGTTCCACGACGTGCTGCCGGAGTGGTTCAGCCTGTATGTGAGCCTGGAGGGCGCCGCCCGGCTGATCCGCTCCTACGAGCCGCACTTCGTGCCGGGTCTGCTCCAGACGGAGGGCTACGCGCACGCGGTGCTGGAGGCCGGGACGGTCGGACAGCGCAGGCCGGACGCGGTCGAGCGGCACGTGTCGCTGCGGATGGCCCGGCAAGCGCTGCTGGAGCGGCCGGATCCGCCGCACCTGTGGGCGATCATCGACGAGACGGTGCTGCGGCGGCCGGTGGGCGACCGCCCCGAGGTGATGCGCGAGCAGCTCGACAAGCTGCTCGAGTACACCGAGCGGGACCGGGTGACGGTGCAGGTCGCCGAGTTCGCGCGGGGGCCGCACGCGGGGACGTACGGGCCGTTCTCGCTGTTCCGCTTCGCCGAGCCGGAACTGCCCGACCTGGTCTACACCGAATACCTGACCGGCGCCCTGTACCTGGACTCCCGCACGGAGATCTCCACGCACCTCGAGGTCCTCGACCGCATGACGGCCACCGCCGCCACCGCCGAGCAGACCCGCGAGCTGCTGCGGGAGTACCGCAAGAACCTGTGACCCGCATCCCGGCGACCTGACCCAGGGCCTCTCGTTCGGATCAGCCGGGCTCGCGGGCCCTGGTGCCGCTCCCCCAAGCTCTTCGAGCAGGGGGGACCCCCAGCCGCGTTGTCGACCCCGCTCCCTGGTCCGGCCCGATCCGAACGAAAGACCCTAGGCGGCCCCGCCCCTGGTGTCGCGTTCGTCGTCGACGATCTCCGCGTCCACCACCGAGTCCTCGTCGGGCGGTGCCGTCTGCTGTCCGGTGCTCTCCGTGCCGCTCTGCTGGGCCTGGGCGTACATCGCCTGGCCCATCCGCTGGCTGACGGAGGCCAGTTTGTCGATGGCCGTGCGCAGCGCCGGGGTCTCCGCCTGCTGCTCCAGGAGGGCCTTCACCTCGGCGGCGGCGGCCTCGACCTCCGACTTGGTGTCGGCGGGGACGCGGTCGCCGTTGTCGCGGAGGAAGTTCTCCGTCTGGTAGACGAGCTGCTCGGCCTGGTTGCGGGTCTCGGCGGTCTCCCGGCGCTTGCGGTCCTCCTCGGCGTACTGCTCGGCCTCCCGCATCATGCGGTCGATGTCGTCCTTGGGCAGCGCCGAGCCACCGGTCACGGTCATCTTCTGCTCGCGGCCGGTGGCGAGGTCCTTGGCCGAGACGTGCATGATCCCGTTGGCATCGATGTCGAAGGCGACCTCGATCTGCGGCACCCCGCGCGGGGCGGGCGGCAGACCGGTGAGGTCGAAGACGCCGAGCTTCTTGTTGTACGCGGCGATCTCACGTTCGCCCTGGTAGACCTGGATGCCGACCGAGGGCTGGTTGTCTGTGGCGGTGGTGAAGATCTCCGAACGCCGGGTCGGGATCGTGGTGTTGCGCTCGATGAGCTTGGTCATGATGCCGCCCTTGGTCTCGATGCCGAGGGACAGCGGGGTGACGTCGAGGAGGAGGACGTCCTTGACGTCGCCGCGGATCACGCCCGCCTGGAGGGCGGCGCCCACGGCCACCACCTCGTCGGGGTTGACGCCCTTGTGCGGGTCCTTGCCGGTCAGCTCCCGCACCAGGTCGGTCACGGCCGGCATCCGGGTGGAGCCGCCGACGAGGATCACGTGGTCGACGGCCGGCAGCTTGACGCCCGCGTCCTTGACGGCCTGGTGGAAGGGCTTGCGGCAGCGGTCCAGCAGATCGGCGGTCAGCTCCTGGAACTGGGCCCGGGTCAGCTTCTCGTCCATGTGCAGCGGCCCCTCGGCGGAGGCCGTGATGTAGGGCAGGTTGATCGTCGTCTCGGAGGACGACGACAGCTCGATCTTGGCCTTCTCGGCGGCCTCGCGCAGCCGCTGCACCGCCATCTTGTCGTTGCCGAGGTCGATGCCGTACTGGCCCTTGAACCGCTTGACCAGGTGCTCGACGACCCGCTGGTCCCAGTCGTCGCCGCCGAGATGGGTGTCGCCGTTGGTGGCCTTGACCTCGATGACGCCGTCGCCGATCTCCAGCAGGGAGACGTCGAAGGTGCCGCCGCCGAGGTCGAAGACGAGCACGGTCTGCTCCTCGCCCCGGTCCAGGCCGTAGGCGAGCGCGGCGGCCGTCGGCTCGTTGATGATCCTCAGGACCTTCAGGCCGGCGATCTCCCCGGCCTCCTTCGTCGCCTGCCGCTGGGCGTCGTCGAAGTACGCGGGTACGGTGATCACCGCGTCCGTGACGTCCTCGCCGAGGTAGGACTCCGCGTCCCGCTTCAGCTTCTGCAGGACGCGCGCGGACAACTCCTGCGCCCGGTAGCGGGTGCCGTCGACGGAGCCCTTGTCGGGGAAGCGCCAGTTCGCGTCCCCCATGTGCCGCTTGACCGAGCGTGCGGTGCGCTCGACGTTCGTCACCGCCTGCCGCTTGGCCACCTCGCCGACGAGCACCTCGCCGTTCTTGGCGAACGCCACGACCGACGGTGTGGTGCGCGCGCCCTCGGCGTTGGCGACGACGGTGGGGTCGCCGCCTTCCAGCAGGGCCACCACCGAGTTCGTCGTCCCGAGATCGATCCCGACCGCACGTGCCATCTTCGTCCCCTTCCGGGCGCCTCCTGCTCTCCAGCACAAAACTTGAGTGCGCTGTTGTCAATGCCGCGTACCCGCCGACTGCCTCTCTACCCCGGGACACCGATGCCGCGCCCGGGGCGGGCGCGGCACCGTCGTCGGACGTAGGCCTCGCGTCAGGCGAGCTTGGCGTCCAGGGTGATCGTCGTACCGGTCAGGGCCTGGCTGACCGGGCAGTTCTTCTTGGCCTCCTCGGCCGCGGCGACGAACGCGTCGTTGTCGATGCCGGGGACCGTGCCCTCGACGCTGAGGTGGATGCCCGTGATGCCCTCGCCCGGCTGGAAGGTGACGTCCGCCTTCGTCCGCAGGGTGGTGGGCGGGGTGCCGGCCCCGGCCAGGCCGTGCGACAGCGCCATGGAGAAACAGCTGGAGTGGGCGGCGGCGATCAGCTCCTCGGGGCTGGTCTTCCCGTTCGCCTGCTCGGCGCGCGACGGCCACGACACCGGCTGCTGGCCGATGCCGGAGGAGTCGAAGGTGACGACGCCGTTGCCCTCGAGCAGGTTGCCTTCCCAGACGGTGTGAGCGGTGCGCGTGGTTGCCACGGTTGGTTCCATACCTTTCGCCTAGGTTCCCGTTTGCCGGGGTTCCGTAACCGCCATCCGATCACATCCGCGCCGTACGCACCCACCGAACGGGCCGCGACCTGCCGGAGAAGCTGCGGGAATCGCCTGCCGGACGGCGGGGGGAGGGCCTACAGTCCGTTCCATGGTCGAACTCTTCCAAGTCCTCGGGGGAATCGCGGGATTTGGTGGGGTCGCTCTCGGTGTCCTGTACCTGCTCTACCGGGACCTCGTGCGCGACATCATCCGCAGGCGGATGTTCCGGACGCTCACGTCGGCGCAGGCGACCGCCCTGTTCGGGGCCGTGGTCGTGCTGGCCTTCGTCGTGGCGATCCTCGGGATCTTCGCCACCCTCGCCGAAAGCCAGGGCGTTCAGCAGTTCCTCGTCCTCGTGGGCATGCTGCTGCTGTTCCTGCTGGCGGTGCTGTTCATCGCGGTGCGCGTGGTCACGGGCCCGGCGGCCCGCGCGAAGGCCGGCGGCCCGAGCGGCTCGGAGCGCAGGCTCACCGCGGTGCGCCGGCACGTCGAGAGCGGGGAGGCCGACCAGGCGGAGCGCGCCCTGGAGGCGTCCCGGCCGGACCGCGAGTCGTCGGTGTTCTGGTACTGGAAGGCCAGGATCGCGCTGGTCCGGTCCAACCTCGACGTGGCGTCCGGCTATGTCGAGGAGGCGCTGAAGCTGGACGGCCGGGACCCGTACAGCATCGCGCTGAAGATAGAGCTGCTCCTGCTGGCGGGCGACCCCGACCGGCGTGACCGAGCCGCGCGGCTGTCGGTGGACAGCACCGGTCTGAGCGGCGAACTCGACGCGTGGCTGCGCCAGTTGCGGGCCGAGGGAATGTTCGACGGTGGGGTGCGCACCCGCACGGAACTCGAGGCGCGGTGCCCGCTTCCCACCCGTACCACGGAGGATGTCCATGCGGAGTGAGCGGAGCAGGCACGGGGAGGAGCGGGAGACGGTCGTCTTCCTTCCGCCGGTCACCGTCGCGGGCGGGGGCGCGGACGGTGGGACGCACGGCGAACCGGAGGATCCGCTGCGCGAGGCGCTGTACGCGGCGGCCAGGGCGGGTCTGCGCCCGGTGACTCCCGTGGCCCGCTCGGCGGAGGAGGCCGACGCACTCCTCGCCCGGCACCCGGACGCGGTGCTCGTGATCCACCCGGGCGATCGGATCCTGCGCGATCCGCGCCCCCGGCCGGGCGGCGCGCTGTGGGACCTCCTGCGCTGCGGAGCCGGACTGCGGCTGTGCGAACCGGCCGCCGTGGTGGAGGCATCGCTTCCGGAAAGGGCTTCACGCCCGGAGGAGAACTCTCTGGTGGAGGGTGCCTCGTCGTCGGAGGCGGCGTCGTCCTCGGAGGAGTCGCCGCTTGCGCCGGGTGCTCCGCTCCCGGACGGCTCGGCAGCGCCGGGGCCCATGGGCCCGGACGACGAGGAACGGCTGGCTCTCCTGGTGGTGGAGCTGCCCCGGGAGGGTGCTCCGGCGGCCGGGCGGGCGGTACGCGCCGAGCGCGCGCCGCTGTGCCGGGACTTCGCGGCCCGCATCGGCCTGCCGGCCGGGCCGGTGCTCGGGGAGAGCGCCGAGGACTGGGTGGTGGAGCTACGACGGGCCGTGCGCTGGTCCCTGACGCTGACGGCCGTCGTGCACCCCGGGCTCACCGCGCCAGCCCCCGACAGCCCGGACGCCCTGCTGTGGGGATGGCTGCAAGCGGGTCGGGAGATCCGGTCGGCGTTCGCCCCGCTCGCGGGGCGGTTCTCCCGGCGGCGGTCGGGGACGGCGTCCGCCGGGGAACTCGGCGTCACGTACACCGGCGGCACGTACAACACCGGCTGTCTGAGCGGTCCGCCCCCGGACGAGGACAACCGGCTCCTTCCAGCCTCCCTCGACGGGGAGACCCGAGCGCCCATGAGGCGCGGCGGCGAGGACTACGAGTTCCTCGGCCGTCTCAGCCCCCACGAGGTCCCCGAATCCACGGCAGCAACGACCGATCACCTCAGTGCCGCCTCGCAACGGCGCACCATCAGCCATGACGCCCAGCCCGGCCGTCGCCCACCCCTGTTCCTACGCACCGGCCGGCCCCTCCCCCACGACGGTCTCTTCATCCGCCGCAACAGCGCCTTCGGCACCCGTTCCCCTCTCGGCGTGCGGGATCTCATCGAGCAGGGCCTGATCATCGGCCAGGAGCAGATCCGGTTCGACGACTTCGTGGCGGCCCGCACCGAGCAGGTGCCCGGTCCCCCGCCCGGCCGGGCCGTCGGCGTCAGCCACGGGCTGGCGGCCGCGCAGGGGGAGTTCAGGGCCGACGAGGCGACGACCCACTTCCTGGAGATCACTCTCAAGGCGGGCGAGGCGCACCCCGGGGACGCCCCCGCCGAGCCGCTTCCCGTCAACTTCGTCTTCGTCGTGGACACCAGCGGCTCGATGCGCGGCGAGAAGCTCGACTGCGTCAAGGCGGCCCTGCAGACCCTCTACGACCGACTGCGGCCGACGGACTGCCTGGGCGTCATCACCTTCGACCACCGCGTCCGCACGGTGCTGCCCGCCACCGCCAAGCGGGAGCTGCCGCGCGAGCACTTCGCGCAGGTGGTGGCCGGGCTGAGAGCCGGCGGCGGCACGGACATCAACCTCGGTGTGCAGTACGGCATCGACGAGATCGGCCGGAACGCCCTCGGCGGGCGCACGGTCAACTGCCTGTACCTCTTCTCCGACGGCGGCCCGACCTCCGGCGAACGGGACTGGGTCAGGATCCGCACGAACATCGCGGCCAAGCTCCGCGGCGACCTCACCGTGTCGTGCTTCGGTTTCGGCTCCGACGCCCGGATGCCCGAACTGGCGGCGCTGGCCGGGCTGGCCGGCGGTCACTCGACGTTCGTCACCCGGCCCGAGCAGGTGGGCACGGACCTGCTCGCCGACCTGAACCGGCGCGACCACCTGGCCGCCATCGACATCCAGCTCCGCCTCGACATCGCCCCGGACGTGGAGATCAGGCACCTGTACGGCCACGACCTGGTCACCGACCCGCGCGCCCGGGCGGCGGTGCTGCGGGAGGCGGCCCAGGCGGCCGAGCGCGCGCGGCGGGACTACGGCGCCGAGACCCTCCCGGACCTCATCACCCACGAGACCGGCATCCGCATCTTCGCGCCCGACCTCGCGTTCGGGGAGACGTACTGGATCGTCCTCGAGCTGACCGTGCCGCCGGGCCGCGAGCCGCACCCACTGGGCACCGGGGCCCTGCAGTACGTCGACACCGTCAGCCGCGAGGGGCACCGGCACGAGCTCGACCTGGCCACGGGCCTCACCCTCACGGAGGAGACCGTGACCGTGCACGCGATGGGCCTGTGGACCAGCGAGGTCACCTTCCACGCGCTGGACGACCTGTACGACCGTGACCGGGACGCGGCGACGAAGCGGTTGAAGCAGCACATCCAGGTGCTGCGGGCCGCGCACAGCCGGCTGCCGGCGCGGGAGTTCCGCGACGACCAGGTCACCCTGCAGAAGCTGATCACGCTGACCAGCGCGCTGGACACGGTGGTGTCGTTCAGCGACCAGCCGCACGGCGCGGGCGGCATGGCGCCCGCGGTCATGATGATGAGCGACTTCGGCCGGGTCCGATCGGGCTTCTGGCCGCACCACTGACCGCCGGCACCAGGGGGATCAGGCGGCCCGCTCCTCCGGTTCCGCGGTGAGCGGCGCCCCGGTCCCGGCGGCCTCGTGCAGCCAGCGGCGCAGCACCCGGTGGACGTGCTCGGCGCCGACGAGTTCCTCGCCGTCCTCGACCGGCGGGGAGCAGTCGAGCGGCGACAGCAGGAAGGGTCGGCTCTGCGCGCCGCCGAGGCCGCCGTGGGAGCCGATCTGCTCCTCGAAGGCGAGGACCTCCCCGTCGGCCGGGTCGTGACAGGAGTTCACCATGATGTCGGCGGTGTGCGGGAAGGAGTGGGTGCGGCGTACGGCGTCGGCGGCGCCGGGGCCGAAGTGGGCCAGCGGGCCGGGGTCGGTGTCGAGCTCGGCCAGCGGTATCCGCACGCCACGCGCGCCGAGCACGACACCGCCGTGCTCCTCGCTGCGCACGAGCAGGAAGCCGACGCCCGGGTGGTCGGCGAGCGTGGACAGCAGCGCGGGGTGGCGGGCGTCGATCTCCTCCTGGCTCATGCGGTGCGGCACGTCCGGGAAGGAGACGAGGCCCAGGTTGCCGGAGGCCAGCACGACGGGCTCCGAGCGGCGGGAGGGCCGGCGGTCCTCACCGCTCTCCTCGACCGGGCGGCCCAGCGCGGCCCGTACGGCGGCCCGCGCCTCGGCGCCGATTGGGGTCTCCCCTGCTCGAGCGAAGCCGAGAGCTTGGGGAAGGGTCCTCTCCGCCCGGCGCGGCACGGGCAGGCCGCAGCCGGCCCGGACCAGGTCGCCCAGGGTCAGGCCGTAGCGGGAGCGGAAGGTCTCGCCGGGGCTCTGGCCGTGGTCGGACAGGAGGACGAACCGGTACGGGCGCGGGGCGTGCTCGGCGACCTTCTCGATCAGCGCCAGCGAGCGGTCCAGCCGCCGCAGTACCTGGGCCGCGTCACGGCTGTGCGGCCCGGAGTGGTGGGCCACCTCGTCGTACGCCACCAGGTCGGCGTAGACGGCGGTGCGCCCGGCGAGCAGGTCGCCCATCACCGCGGCCACGACGACGTCCCGTTCGACGACCGTGGCGAAGGCGCGGATCAGCGGGTACAGGCCGCCGCGGGAGACACGCGGGCGCTCCTCGCGGAGCCGGGCGCGCAGGGACTGGCCGATCTCGCGGCCGGTTTCGGCGACGAAGGACAGGAAGGTGCGCACGGCGTTGGCGGGGTCGGAGAAGTAGGCGAAGTAGCCCGCGCGGGAGCGGCTGGCGCGATCGCGGCGGACCGCGACCGACAGGACGAGGGCGAGTTCACCGGCGCCGCCGCCGAAGAGGTTGCCGCGACTGGCTCCGTCGGCGGTGAGCAGTCCGCCGTCGCCGGTGCGCCGTACGGCGCGGCGCTGGAGTTCGACGGCGCTGCTCGGGCGGTTGCAGACCATCACCTCGCCGGTGTCCTTCTCGTACCAGCGGAAGGCGGGGACGTCGTGGTTGGATCCGTGCAGGATGCCGAGCTGGCTGGCGCCGGTCTGGCTGGACCAGTCGGTGCGCCAGGGGGTGAGCCGGTGGGTGGGCTGCCCCTGGCCGGCGCCGAGCCATCGGGCGACGGTCGGCATCAGGCCCGCGTCCACCGCGTCCCGCAGCACGTCGTGACCGACGCCGTCGAGCTGGACGACGACCGTGCCGGGGGTCGACGAGCAGGGCGGCAGCCGTCTGCGGCGGCGGTCGGCGAGCCGGTGAAGCCGGCGCCGGTAGGCGTCGTCGTCGCGCACGGCGAGGGCGGCGCCGGTGGCGGAGGCGACCGCGGACATCACCGCGGCCACGATGACGGCGGTCTCGGGGGCCGCCTCGGCCTGGCCGGAGGGGGTGATGCGCAGGGCGAGCAGGAGCAGTGAGCCGTTGAGGAAGAACACCAGCAGCCCGAGGACCAGCGCGGGCACGAGCAGCAGCAGCCGGACGAGCAGCGGCCACACCACGGCCGACAGCACGCCGAAGGCGCCCGCGCCGAGCGCGGCGGTCCCGGCGGTGGTGGTGGCACTGTCGCCGTCGGGCGACTGCAACTGGAAGTCCGGCAAGATCCCGGCGAGCAGCAGCATGGTGACCGTGGAGACGGCCCACACCGCGGCACTGCGCCCGACCTGACTGGCGGCCCGCCGCCACCGCCGCCCGCCACCCATGCCGACACATCCTCCGTTCCCGCCCCGCTCCGTGCCTCCACACGGACGCGACCCAGCTTGTCATACACCCACACAAACCCCCGTGACCTGTGGTAATGCCCACAAAGCGGGGGTGGAGGGGCGGGTCAGCGGCCGTCGTAGCCGGCGGTCGGCATGGAGAGGCGGCGGTGTACGCGGGCCTTCATCTGGGCGTCGTAGGAGGGCTCGGCCTGGCCCACCGTCTCCACCCGGACCCCGCGTCGCGCGCACTCCTCGGTGAACTCCTCGACGGAGGACAGCGCCCGCTCCAGCACCCGCCGGCTGGGTGCGACGAACAGGTCCACGCCGGGGCGTACTCCCTCCCACAGGGCGCAGTGGTCGGCCCGCAGCCCCCCGACGAGCAGTTCCCGCGCGATCACGTAGCCGCGTTCGGCCGCCCAGCGGGCGCACATCGCGTGCTGGCTGCGGGAGTCCACCAGGAAGGGGTCGTCGTTCAGCTCCTCCAGGGGCGTCAGGCTCGCGATCGCCGTGACGCGGACGGCCGCCGGGGCGCCCCCGCCGGGGGCATCCCGCACTTCTCCCATGGCGTCCCCCCTCACCTCCGGGTTTCCGCCGCCGACCCTACTCCTGCCCGTAGGCTCAGGGGGAGTCGCACGAAGGAGGGAAAGGAGTGCCGGTGGAGATCACCTGGTGGGGTCATGCCACCTGCACGGTCGAGGATTCGGACGTCCGCGTGCTGACCGATCCCCTGTTCGCCCGCCGGCTCGCGCACCTGCGGCGCCGTCGCGGCGCGCCCCCGCCGCCCACCGCCTGGCACGCGGACGTGGCCCTGGTCTCCCACCTGCACGCCGACCATCTGCACGTACCCTCGCTGGCCCGGCTGGAGCCGGGCACGCGCCTGCTGGTGCCCCGGGGCGCACTCCGGGCGGTCGCGGGGCTGCGCCGGCTCGACCAGCTGCGGATCACCGAGGTGACGCCCGGGGACCGGGTCGACGTCGGCGGCGTCGTCGTACGGGCGGTGCCGGCCCGGCACGACGGGCGGCGGCTGCCGGTCGGGCGGCACCGCTCGCCCGCGCTCGGCTACGTCGTCGAGGGCGAGGCGCGGACGTACTTCGCCGGGGACACCGGGCTGTTCGAGACGATGGCCGAGGAGGTCGGGCCGGTCGACGCGGCGCTGCTGCCGGTGGGCGGCTGGGGGCCGTACCTCGGCGCGGGGCATCTGGACGCGGGACGGGCGGCGCAGGCGCTCGCCCGGCTGGCGCCGGGCAGCGCGGTGCCGGTGCACTACGGCACGTACTGGCCGATCGGGATGGACGCCGTGCGCCCCCATGAGTTCCATGCGCCGGGCGACGAGTTCGCGCGCCTGGCCGCCGAGCGTGCGCCGGGGGTCGCGGTGCACCGGCTCGGGCACGGGGAGAGCGTGCGCCTGGAGGGCGCCCGGTGATACGGATCGCCGCCGCCGTGACCTCGGTGGTGCCACCGGAGTCCACCCAGCAGGCGCTGGGGTATCCCTCGCTGTTCCTGCTGGTGCTGATCGGGGCGCTGGTGCCCGTGGTGCCGACGGGCGCGCTGGTCAGTTCGGCGGCGGTGGTGGCCCTGCACCAGACGGCGCCGTTCTCTCTGGCGCTGGTGTTCGTGACGGCGTCGCTGGCCGCGTTCCTCGGGGACGCGACGCTGTACTGGCTGGGGCGGCGCGGGCTGGGGTCGAGGAACGGATCGCGCTGGCTGGAGGCGATCCGCACGCGCGCCCCGGAGGACCGGCTCGCGCAGGCGCAGCGGAAGCTGACCGAGCACGGGGTCGCGGTGCTGGTCCTGTCGCGCCTCGTCCCGGCGGGCCGCATACCGGTGATGCTGGCCTGCCTGCTGGCGAAGTGGCCGCTGCGCCGCTTCTCCCGCGGCAACCTCCCCGCGTGCCTGGCCTGGGCGGTGACGTACCAGCTGATCGGCATCCTCGGCGGCTCCCTGTTCAAGGAGCCCTGGGAGGGCGTGGTCACCGCGATCGCGCTGACCGTCCTGCTGGGCGCCGCCCCCATCGTCTGGCGCCGCCTGCGCCGGCTGATCCCGGTCCACCGCTCGCACTGACCGCGGCCGGGGCTCCGGGCGCACGGGGGCGTCGACCGGCCGGTGGGCGCGCGCCGAGGACCGGCCGCTGCCGCCGGTCCGGTACGGGCGCGGGCCGCGGCACCACTCCGGACGGCCCCCGCCCGGCCGGCCCGCCGCTACTCCAGGACCCGGGAGGCGCCCACCGGCAGGTCCCACAGCCGTTCCCGGGGGAGGCCGGCCTCCCGCCAGGCTCTGCGGACCCGGGTCAGGGGCTCCAGGAGGGGTTCGGCGGAGAGGACGAAGGTGCCCCAGTGCATGGGGGCCATGTGCCGGGCGCCCAGGTCCCGGGCGGCCTGGACGGCTTCCTCCGGGTCGCAGTGGACGTCGCTGAGCCACCAGCGTGGGTCGTAGGCGCCGATGGGGAGCAGGGCGAGGTCGATGCCGGGGTAGCGGCGGCCGATGCGGGAGAACCAGTGGCCGTAGCCCGTGTCGCCGGCGAAGTACACGCGCTGCCCGTCGGGGTCGGTGAGCACCCAGCCGCCCCACAGGCTGCGGCAGGTGTCGGTGAGGGTGCGCTTGGACCAGTGGTGGGCCGGGACGAAGTCGAGGCGGACGCCGGACAGTTCGGCCGCCTCCCACCAGTCCAGTTCGGTGACGCGGGTGAACCGGCGGCGCTGGAACCAGCGGCCGAGTCCGGCCGGCACGAACACCGGGGTGTCGCGCGGGAGTCGGCGCAGCGTGGGCGCGTCCAGGTGGTCGTAGTGGTTGTGGCTGATGACGACCGCGTCGACGGGCGGCAGCGCCTCCCAGGCCACTCCGACGGGCGTGACCCGGGCCGGGGTGCCGATGATGCGCCGGGACCACACCGGGTCGGTCAGCACGGACAGCCCGCCGATCCGGACCACCCAACTGGCGTGCCCCGCCCAGGTGACGGCGACGGTACGGGTGTCCACGCGGGGCAGCGGAGCGGGCCGGTACGGCAGCAGCGGGATGTCGGCGAGGGCCTCCTTGTCCGGCCGCAGGGCGCCCTCGCGGGCGAACCGGGCGAAGGCCTTCAGGCCGGGCAGCGGGGCGGTGAGACGGTCGTGGAAGGCGCGCGGCCACACCCGCCGCTCCCCCAGCGGCCGGGGTTCGGCCAGCGGCGGGAACGGGGCGGGCTGGGTGGTCAGGAGGGACGCGGCCGCGGGATCGTCGGTCTCCTGAGGAGTGGTGCTCGTGGACGTGGTCGACTCGGACTGCTGCGTCATCGAGGAGGCTCCCATCGCTGAGCGTCGTCGCGGAGATCGTCGAGTACCGACCTCAAGGAGAGCAACGCCCGTTGCACGTGTGGCAGTTCCAACGGCTCGGGTGACAGGAGGCATTCCGCGCGTTCCTCGTCGGTGCGGCCGAGGAGTTCCGCGGTGGACAGCCGCACGCGCAGCGCGCCGAGGTCGTCTCCGAAGCGGTGGCCGCCGGGCACGGGCAGATCCAGGCGGGTGGTGAGGTAGTCCTCCAACTCCTGTGCGTCGCCCACCGCGTGGGCGTCGAGCGCGGAGCGCAGCGGGCCGAGGTCGGCGTACAGGTGGCGGCCGGACTGCGGCGGCCGGGCGAACGCGCCGGCGGCGACCACGGCCGCGTGGACGGCACGCGCCACGCGGGCGTGCAGACGTACCGAGGCCGCCAGGCGCGCGGTGACCGGCCCGGGTTCGTCGAGGACGTAGGCGGCCGCGGCGGCGACCGGTTCGGGGATACGGGCGTCCAGCGCGGTGAGGATGTCGAGCACGCGCGCGTGCAGTGCCTCGCCGGTGGCGCCGGCGGGGAAGCGGGCGATCGCGGCGGGCCAGCCGGCGGGCAGGAACGCGCCGGCGAGGTCGGTGACGACGGTGACCCGGTCGGGCAGCATCTCGGCGGGGCTGAGCAGCACCGTCTCGTGCGGTGCGTGCACGGTGTCGCGCCAGGTCTCGTCGCTGACCAGGTGCAGTCCCTCGGCCGCGGCGGCCTCGACGGTCTCGTGCAGCACCTCCGGCGGTGCCACGGTGGCGGTGGGGTCGTCGGCGACGGACAGCACGAGCAGCCGGGGGTCGCCGCCCTCGGCGCGGACTCTGCGGACGGTCTCCAGCAGGGCGTACGGGTCGGGGACGCCGCCGCACTCGGCCGGCGTCGCCACATGGAAGGCGGGGCTGCCCAGCAGGCGTGCGTACGGCGCCCACCAGGCCGCGCAGGGCCGGGGCACCAGGACGTCGCCGCCGAGCGCGGCGGTCAGCGCGAGCAGCAGGGCGGGCGCGCCGGGTGCGGCCGCCACCCGGCCGGGCCGGGTGGACAGCCCGCGCCGCAGCCAGTACCCGCCGGCGGCGTCCAGCAGTTCCGTGCCGCCGCCGATCGGTCTGCGCCGCGTCCGGTTCGCGGCCCCGGCGAGCGCGGCGGACACCTCCGGCAGCACCGGCAGTCCGTCGTCGGGGAGGGCCGACGGACCGTAGCGGACGGGGCCGTGGCCTTCCGGGTCCGTCCGCCGCATGGGTACCTCCGCGAAGTCCCTGATGCCGTGTGTGCCGCCGAGTCGTGCCTCCGCCGGCCGGTCCGGACCGGGTGCGCCGGCCCGTCGCCCGGTGCCGGGGGCGGATCCGTCCGCACGGCGCGGGCCGTGCCTTCGGGGCTCCGTGTACCCCGGGTGGCGCCGTCCCAAGGCCACCCGGCCGGGTCGGGAAGGTCACACCGGCCCGCGTCCCTCCACGGCGTCCGGCGGCCCGGTCAGCCGTCGGCCCTCCCCCGCCGCCACGCCCGGTGGGCCGCCGCGACCAGCGCCGCCGCGATCAGCGCGCCGCCGCCGACCAGGGCCGGCAGGGAGGCGGTGAACGAGCCGCCCGTACCGGCCTGCACACCGTGCTGCATCGCGTCGCGGGAGGGGTCCTGACCCGCGGGGCCGTGGCCCGTGGGGTCGTGGCCCGTGGGGTCGTGACCCGTGGCCGGGTCGCGGCCCGGGGCGGACTGACCGCGGGAGGGGTCCCACGAGCCGTCGTCGCGGGACGGGCCGCCGGGAGCGGGACCTCGAGAGGGGTCCCGCGAGGGGTCCCGTGAGTCCTGTGGGCGGAAGGGGTCGTAGGAGGCGTTGGGGTCCGGCGGGACCTGGGGTCGGATTGAGTCCTGCGAACGGAAGGGGTCATAGGGGGCGTTGGGGTCCGGCGGGACCTGGGGTCGGATTGAGTCCTGCGAACGGAAGGGGTCGTAGGGGGCGTTGAGGTCCGGCGCGACCTGGATGCGTGAAGGGTCGTAGGTGGGGACGTCGCGGACCGTCTCACGGGCCGGATTCCGCGAGGTCTGGCCGGGGGCCGGGTCGCGGGGCAACGACTGCCCGGGCGGACCCGAAGCCGGGTCCCGAGGCAACGACAGCCCGGACGGACCCGAAGCCGGGTCCCGAGGCAACGACAGCCCGGACGGACCCGAAGCCGGGTCCCGAGGCAACGACAGCCCGGACGGACCCGAAGCCGGGTCCCGAGGCAACGACAGCCCGGACTCGGGGCGGAACGGGTCGTTGGCGAGCGTGTCCTGCAGGATCGGGTCCTGCGGCGCGTCGGCCGGGGTCTGGGTCGGCGCCACGGCCGCCGCGTCGCGGAGGGCGCCCCCGGACGGCCTGGCGCGGGCAGCGTCGGACGGGGCCACGGACACCACACCGCGCCTGCCCGCGCCGGATCCGGATGCCGCCGCGCAGGCCTCGTCCGTGCCGCGCGGGGCGGCGCGGGCGGCCGGCTCGCACACGACGGTGACGACGGCGCCCTCGCCGATCCGAAGGGCGTGGGTGGTGTACGCGGCGTGCCGCAGGGCGGAGGGACTGGCGTGCGAGCGGGCCTGCGCGACCGGGCTCGCGAGGGCGGCCGACGCGGTGCCGCCCGCTATGACTCCGGCCAGGACGGCGACGGGCAGGGCGCGGAGGACGGTACGGCGCATGAGCGGGGCTCCTTGGACCGACGGCATCTGATGGCACGGGTTCGTGCCCTTCGCTGCCATCACAGCCGCCGGCGTCGCGGGTCGCGCGCGGCCGGGCCCCATTTGCGGCACACCAACGACCTATCGGGTGACGCCGGCGGCCCGCCCCGCACGGCGGGTCCGCGCCTACGCGTCCTCCCGCATCACCTGCTCCCGCAGCCGGTCGCAGCACCGGCTGATCAGCCGGGACACGTGCATCTGCGAGATGCCCAGCTGATCGGCGATCCGGCTCTGCGTCATGTCTCCGAAGAACCGCATGTACAGGATGGCCCGCTCCCGTTCGGGCAGCGCCGCCAGCCGCGGCTTGACGGACTCGCGATCCACCACGGTGTCCAGGGCCGGGTCGGGCGAGCCCAGGCAGTCGCCGAGGGCGTAGCCGTCCTCGCTGCCGGGCAGCTGCGCGTCGAGCGACAGGGCGGTGAAGCTCTCCAGCGCCTCCAGCCCGATCCGCACCTCCTCCTCGCCGAGGTCGGCGTGCTCGGCGATCTCGGCGACGGTGGGACCGCGGCCGGAGATCGTCCGGGAGAGGTCCTGGGAGGCGAAGCGGACCCGGTTGCGCAGCTCCTGCACCCGGCGCGGCACGTGCACCGTCCACATGTGGTCGCGGAAGTGCCGTTTGATCTCACCGGTGATGGTGGGTACGGCGTAGCTCTCGAAGGCGTGGCCGCGCTCGGGGTCGTAGCGGTCGACCGCCTTGACCAGGCCGAGCGCGGCGACCTGGCGCAGGTCCTCGGAGCTCTCGCCCCGGTTGCGGAACCGGGCGGCGAGCCGTTCGGCCATCGGCAGCCAGGCTTCCACAATCTCGTCGCGGGCCTCGGTCCGCCGCCGCCCCGGGGGAAGTGCGGCGAGCCGGCGGAAGGCTTCCGCGGTGTCGGGGGCGTCGTCGTGGGGGTGGTGCCTGGCGCTCGTTCGCGTTGGCATGGTGCGTCGCAGCTCCCTCGCGGTCCTTTCGGGTGGACGGGCACCGTGGGAACGCGGGCGCGTGAACCGGACGGCCGCGCGTGACGGCGCGCCGCGCCGCTCCCACGGACGTGCCTCCGGTCCGAAGCACTGGCTCCGCGCCTGCCCCCGGTCCCGGACGCCCAAACACCCCGCCCGAGCACCCCGCCGCGGCGGGGCAGGCGCAAGCCGCTCTCGGGTGTGTCATCCCGTCCCGGAAAACCGGTGTCGGCTCTCCCGGCACGGGTACGCGGTGGCCACCCCCGACGATCTGGAGGGAGACATGCAGCGAGGCAGTGACCGGCTGAGTGTCCACCGTGACGACGAGATGAAGCACGAGTTGCAGGGGCTGCTCAGGTCCGGCCATCCCACGCGGAGCGAGGAGTGGCACGACCCGGAGCCGACCGCCGAGGACGACCCGGAGGTGTGGGGCGGACCGGTGGCACCGGGCGGCTCCCGGGCGTCCCTGGAGACCGTCCGCCTGGAGCTGGCCCGGATCCTGGGGCGCAGTGCCTTTCCCGCGGGTCCGGGCGAACTGACCCGGGAGCTGCGGCGCAAGAACGCGCCCGACGCGCTGATCGAGGCGCTCCAGCGACTGCCGCACAAGGCGCGCTACGCCAATGTGCAGGAGCTGGCCCGGGAGCTGACGCACACCGAGCGGCCCGGACGGGAGGACCGCGCCTAGGGTCTTTCGTTCGGATCAGGCCGGATCAGGGAGCGGGGTCTGGTGCCGTGCGTCGCAGGGCGGAGGAGGCCGGCAGGGCGGAGCCCTGCCGGACGACAACGCGGCGAGGCGCGGCCCAGGGTCCCCGAGCCCGGCATGATCCGACCGAGAGGCCCCAGGCCCGCGCCCGGGGGCGCCGCGGGCGGCCTCTCACGGCACGGCCGTGGCGCTCCCGCCGGGACGGGGGCGGTGCCCGGCGTGATGGCCGGATCGGTGCGGACGGGACGCGGGTGAGGCCGCCGTACGGCGGCCGGGGCGAAGAGAGAGGCGCGCGGGGACGGAAGGGCCCGTCCGCAGGCGACGAAAGGACGTTGAGGCATCATGCGCATTGCATTTCTGACCGCGCCCGAGGGCGTGGAACAGGTCGAGCTCACCGAGCCGTGGAAGGCGGCGAAGGACGCCGGTCACGAGACCGTGCTCGTCTCGACGAAGCCCGGGAAGATCCAGGCCTTCGACCACTTGGACAAGGCCGACACGTTCCCGGTGGACGCGGTCGTCGGCGAGGCCTCCCCGGACTCCTTCGACGCGCTGGTCCTGCCGGGCGGTGTGGCCAACCCGGACTTCCTGCGGATGGACGAGAAGGCGGTGGCGTTCGTGGGGGCGTTCTTCGAGCAGGGGCGTCCGGTGGCCGCGATCTGCCACGCGCCGTGGACGCTGGTCGAGGCGGATGTGGTACGCGGCCGGGTGCTGACCTCGTGGCCGAGTCTGCGGACGGACATCCGCAACGCGGGCGGCATCTGGGTGGACGAGCAGGTGAAGATCTGCGACCACGGCCCGAACAAGCTGATCACCAGCCGTAAGCCGGACGATCTGAAGGCGTTCTGCGAGGCGTTCCTCGACGTCCTCACCGGGAAGGCGGACTGAGCCGCCGGCACCCTGGACGTTCTTCAGGTGCGGGGAGTCGCCGACTCCCCGCATCCGCGTTCCCGGGCCCCCTCGCGGGTGCGGGCGGCGGCGACCGTGCGGCGCGGGTTGCGGCGCAGATACTCGCCCTCGAGCTGCGCCATGCGCTCGTTGTGGGCGCGCAGCGCGTCGTTCGAGCCGTACAGCAGCGTGTCGTGGCGCGTGCGGTGGATCGTCTCCAGCTCCTTCATCAGCTGCTGGTCGTCCAGCCGTCCCGGGTCGACTCCGGTCATGGTGGTGCCCCGTTCGTCGTGTTCGTACCTGCGGTCCGGGTACCCGCCCGGCGTGCGGCGCCACCGAACGGTCTCCGGGAGGGAGCCATGGATCTCGCCTTTCTGCATCCACTGTACGAACAGCCGGGCCCCTGGGCCTCCGTGTACGTCGACACCTCGCGGCACGCGGAGGACACGGCCCACCAGCTGGAGCTGACGGCCCGTGCCATGGGGCGCGAGCTGGCGCGGCAAGGCGCGGACGAGGCCACCTGCCGGGCGGTGGAGGAGGCCGTGGAGGAGCTTCGCCACGTCCCCGAGCCGCACGGGCGGGTGCTGTTCGCGCGGAGCGGGACGGTCGTGCTCGACCCGCTGCTGGCCCGTCCGCCGCAGGGCGGCAGCCGGGCGGTGTGGGCACCGCTGCCGCGCGTGGCGCCGCTGCTGGACCTGGCGGGTGAGGATCCGGTCGCGATCGTCTCGTACGTCGACCGCAGGGGTGCGGACTTCGAGCTGCGCAGCTCGCTGGGCCGGGAGGACGCGGGGACGGTGGTGGGGTTGGAGTGGCCCATCCACCGGACGGCCGGCGCGGACTGGTCGGAACGGCACTTCCAGCTGAAGGTGGAGAACACCTGGGAGCACAACGCGGCGGAGATCGCCGACGCGCTCAGCGTCTGCCAGGAGGAGACGGATGCCGACCTGCTGATCCTGGTCGGGGAGGAACGGGAGCGGCGTGAGGTGCGCGAGCGGCTGCCGAAACGGCTGCACGACCGCGTGGCGGAGGCCGTCCACGGCACCGGCAGCCGGCTGCTGGACGAGGACGTGGAGCGGATCCGCGCCGAGCACGTGCATCAGCGTGTCGAGGCCGAGCTGGACCGGTTCCGGGCGGCCCGGACGCCGGACGGCGAGGGCCGGTCCGGGGCCGTCGAGGGGGTGTCCGCGCTGGTCGAGGCGGCCCGCGAGCACCGTCTGGAGGAACTGCTCATCCGCCCGGACGGCGCCGACGCCCACCGCGAGGTGTGGATCGGCGAGGACGCCGACCAGCTGGCCGTGCGGCGTACGGAGCTGAAGACCCTCGGTGAGCGGCGCTCCTGGCCGGCCCGGGCCGACGACGCCCTGCTGCGCTCGGCGGTCTGCCAGGACGCCACGGCCCTTTCGCTGGACCCGGCGGCGCCCGCCGGCGAGGACGTGCCGACGGGCGGCCTGGGCGCCGTCCTGCGCTGGAGGTGAGCGGCGCCGCGGAGGCGGGCGGGCGTTACCGCGTATGCGGGCGGGCGTTACCGCGCCCGCCGCACCCGCCGTTCGTCCCACACGGGCTCCGGGGTCTCGCGGACCCGGCCGTCGCTGCCGAAGACCAGGTACCGGTCGAAGGAGCGGGCGAACCAGCGGTCGTGGGTGACCGCGAGGACCGTGCCCTCGAAGGCCTCCAGGCCTTCCTGGAGGGCCTCGGCGGACTCCAGGTCGAGGTTGTCGGTCGGCTCGTCCAGGAGCAGGGCGGTGGCGCCCGCCAGCTCCAGCAGCAGGATCTGGAACCGGGCCTGCTGCCCGCCGGAGAGCCGGTCGAAGGTCTGTTCGGCCTGGCCGGTCAGTTCATAGCGGCGCAGCCGGGACATGGCGGCGCCGCGGTCCTGGGAGTGCTCCTTCCACAGGATGTCCAGCAGGGTGCGGCCCATGAGCTCGGGATGTGCGTGGGTCTGGGCGAAGTGCCCGGGGACCACCCGGGCCCCGAGCTTCCACGCGCCGGTGTGCGCCACGTCCTCGCCGGCCAGCAACCGCAGGAAGTGCGACTTGCCGGAGCCGTTGGAGCCGAGCACCGCGACGCGTTCGCCGTAGAAGACCTCCAGGTCGAAGGGCTGCATCAGGCCGGTCAGCTCCAGGCCCTGGCAGGTGACGGCCCGGACGCCGGTGCGGCCGCCCTTCAGGCGCATCCGGATGTCCTGCTCACGCGGTGGCTCCGGCGGCGGACCGGCCTCCTCGAACTTGCGCAGCCGGGTCTGGGCGGCCTGGTAGCGGGAGGCCATCACATCGCTGCGCGCCGCGTACTGCTGGAGGTCGCGCACCAGCCTCTTGAGCTGCGCGTGCTTCTCGTCCCAGCGCCTGCGCAGCTCCTCGAAGCGGGCGAACCGCTCGCGCCGGGCCTCGTGGTAGGTGGCGAATCCGCCGCCGTGCACCCAGGCGTCGGCGCCGGCCGGACCCGGTTCGAGGGAGACGATCCGGTCGGCGGCGCGGACGAGGAGTTCACGGTCGTGGGAGACGAACAGCACCGTCTTGCGGGTCTCCTTCAGACGCTCCTCCAGCCAGCGCTTGCCGGGCACGTCGAGGTAGTTGTCCGGCTCGTCGAGCAGCAGCACCTCGTCCGTGCCGCGCAGCAGCGCCTCCAGCACCAGCCGCTTCTGCTCGCCGCCCGACAGCGTGCGCACCTGCCGCCACTGCGCCTTGTCGTAGGGCACGCCGAGCGCGGCCGTGGTGCACATGTCCCACAGCGTCTCGGCCTCGTAGCCGCGCGCCTCCGCCCAGTCGGCGAGGGCCTGCGCGTACTGGAGCTGGGCGGTCTCGTCGTCGGCGGTCATGATGGCGTGCTCGGCCGCGTCGACGGCCCGCGCGGCCTGCCTCACCCGCGGCGGCGCGACCGACACGAGCAGGTCGCGCACGGTCGTCTCGTCCCGCACCGACCCCACGAACTGCCGCATCACACCGAGACCGCCGCCGACGGTCACGGTGCCGCCGTGCGGTTTCAGCTCGCCGGAGACCAGGCGGAGCAGGGTGGTCTTGCCCGCGCCATTGGGTCCGACGAGGGCCACGGCGGCCCCCTCGCCCACCCGGAAGGACACATCGCCGAGCAGCGTCCTCCCGTCGGGGAGGCAGTACTCGAGGTGCGCGGCTTCCAGATGTCCCATGGTCAGGCATTCTGGTGGCGGCCGCACGGGCCGGGCAAACGCTTATCCGAAGTCCACGGGCCGTCCCGCCGGGCCGCTCTCCCGCGCCGGGATGACGACCGCGTCCGCCCACGTCAGGGCCGTCCATCCGGCGCCCGCCGAGCCCTGAAGGGCCACCACGCCGGTGTTCTCGAGGGGGTGGGTGGCGGCGAACTCCGCGTCGAGGTTGCGGGCGCGGACCGCGGTCCACAGGCGGATGGCCGCGCCGTGACTGACCATGGCGACGGTTCCTGCGCCGTCCGCGGCGGCCTCGGCGACGACGGCGTCGTAGCGGGCCAGTACCTCGGTACCGCTCTCGCCGCCGGGCATGCGCGTGCGGGTGTCACCGGCGGCCCAGGCGAGCAGCGTACGCATGTACACCTGTCCGCGCTCGGAGTCGCCCGGCTCCGTCTCCAGGTCGCCGGCGGACACTTCGCGGATGCCGTCGCGGACGATCAGGTCGAGTCCGCGGGTGACGGCCAGGGGCCCGGCGGTGAGCTGGGTGCGGACCAGCGTGGAGGCGTAGAGCGCTTCGATGTCCTCGCCGGCGAGCGCCCGCGGCAGCGCGGCGGCCTGCCGTTCGCCGAGCCCGGTCAGGCCCGGCCCGGGGATCCGCGTGTCCAGCAGGTGGCCCACGTTGGAGGCGGTCTGGGCGTGGCGGATGAGGAGCAGACGCATGCAAGGGTCCCTACGACGGCGTGCCGCCCCGCGCACACAAGAAACGGCCACTTCAGGGTAACGGTCCCGGTATGAGCCCAGACGTCGACCTCACCGTTCCGAAGACCGGCGGCCGCTCCGTCCTGAATCGTCTGACGGCCCTGGACGGCCGGCTGTTCGAGTTCGCGGCCGAGCGCCGCTGGCCCGGCGCCGGGCCCGTGCTGCCGAGACTGAGCCGGGCCGCGAACCACGGCGTGCTGTGGTGCGCGGCGGCGGCCGCCATCACCGCGAGCCGCACCCCGAGGGCCCGCCGGGCCGCTGCCCGCGGTCTTGCCTCACTGAGCCTGGCCTCCCTGACCGTCAACACCCTCGGCAAACGCTCGGTGCGCCGCGACCGGCCGGTCCTCGACCCTGTCCCGATCATGCGCCGGCTCAAGCGGCAGCCGATCACCACGTCCTTCCCGTCCGGGCACGCGGCCTCCGCGGCCGCCTTCGCGACGGGCGTCGCCCTGGAGTCCCCGGCCTGGGGGTCCGCGGTGGCCCCGGTCGCCGCGTCGGTCGCGCTCTCGCGTGTCTACACCGGCGTCCACTTTCCGAGCGACGTGCTGGCGGGTGCCGCACTGGGCGCGGGCGTCGCGTATGCGGTCCGGGCCCTGGTGCCCACCCGCGCCCAGACCGGCCCGCCGGCCCGCCCCCGCGCCGACGTGCCGGCGCTGCCCGGCGGCGAGGGCCTCGTGCTCGTGGCCAACCGGGCCTCCGGCACCGCGGACCGCGCCGGTGCGCTGCGGGACCTGCTGCCGGAAGCGGAAGTCGTCGAGTGCGGGCCGGAAGACGTCCGGGCCGAGCTGGAGAGGGCGGCGGACCGCGCCCGGGTGCTCGGGGTGTGCGGCGGCGACGGCACCGTGAACGCGGCCGCCGAGGTCGCCCTGCGCCGCGGCCTGCCGCTCGCGGTGCTGCCCGGCGGCACGCTGAACCACTTCGCCCACGACCTGGGCGTGGAGGACGCGCGGACCCTCGGCCGGGCCCTGGAGCACGGTCACGGCGTGCGCGTGGACGTGGGCCGCTTCGGCTCCGGGAGCAAGCGGGGCGTCTTCCTCAACACCTTCAGTCTCGGCGTGTACCCGGAGCTGGTGCGCGAGCGCGAGCGCTGGGCGGGCCGGATCGGCAGCTGGCCGGCCGGAGTGCTGGCGGCGCTGAAGGTGCTGTGCGCCGACCGCCATCCGCTGCGGGCGGTGGTCCAGGGGCGGACCCACCCGCTGTGGCTGCTGTTCGCCGGAAACGGCACCTATCACCGCATGGGGCTCGCGCCGGGCCGCCGGCTCGACCTGACGGACGGAAATCTGGACGTCCGGGTGGTGCACGGGGGCCGCAGGCCGGCCCTGCGTCTGCTGTCCGCGGCGCTGGCCGGCCCGCTGACGCGGTCCCCCGCCCACGCCGCGGTCCACGTGCGCCGGCTGCGCCTGACCGGTGTCGCGCCCGGCACCCTGCTCGCCCACGACGGCGAGGTGATGGAGGTGGCGGACGAGCTGTGGCTGGAGAAGCTGCCCGAGGCGCTGGCGGTGTACCGGCCGCTGCCCGGCGGCTGACGCTCCACCCCCGCCGTCCGGATGCTGGAACGGTGGTCTCACGATCCGGCACGGAGGCGTACCGTGATCCGTACCGCCCGGGGCCGCGGGCCCCACGGGGTGTGGGGACGAGAAGGGGTACAGCCATGCCGAAGCGGGAGACAGCCGTCTACACGCACGGGCACCACGAGTCCGTGCTGCGTTCGCACACCTGGCGCACCGCCGCCAACTCCGCGGCCTACCTGCTCGGCTCGATCCGGCCGCACATGAGGATCCTCGACATCGGCTGCGGTCCCGGCACCATCACCGCCGATCTGGCGGCCCTGGTCCCCCGGGGGCACGTCACGGGTGTCGACCGGGCGCCCGGCGTCCTGGAGCAGGCCCGGGCCACGGCCGCCGGGCGGGGCCTGACCAACGTCGACTTCGCGGTGGCCGACGTGCACGCCCTCGACCACCCCGACGACACGTTCTGCGTCGTCCACGCCCACCAGGTGCTCCAGCACGTGGGCGACCCCGTGCAGGCGCTGCGCGAGATGCGGCGGGTGACGAAGCCGGGCGGGTACGTCGCCGTCCGCGACGCGGACTACGCGGCGATGACCTGGTACCCGCGGGTGCCGGGGCTGGACGACTGGCTGGACCTGTACCGGCGGGTCGCCCGCGCCAACGGCGGCGAGCCGGACGCCGGACGCCGGCTGCGGTCCTGGGCGCTGGCGGCCGGCTTCACCGACATAACGGCCACCTCCGGCACCTGGACCTACGCCACCGAGGACGAGCGCGCGTGGTGGAGCGGGCTCTGGGCCGACCGCACCCTGGCGTCGGCGTACGCCGAACGGGCCGTCACGGGCGGACACGCGACCGAGGAGCGGCTGCGGGCCGTGTCGGCGGCGTGGCGGGAGTGGGGCGAGCGGCACGACGGCTGGTTCGCCGTCCTGCACGGAGAGATCCTGTGCCGCAAGGAGGCCTGATCCCCGCTTCCCGGCGCCCGTTTCCGGGGCCTCCCCGGCCCGCCGTGCCTCACTCCCGGGGAAGCAGGGGCCCCAGCGGTCCGAGGTCCAGATTCAGGTCCTCGGGCCGCAGCCCGTAGCGGTCGCGCAGCTCGGTCATGCGGTCCTCCAGGAGCATGAGCGTGAGACCGATCCGCTCCTCCTGCTCCTCGCTCAGGTCCCCCGCGTCGAAGCGGCGCAGCGCCTGCCGCTCCATGAGCTGGCGCAGCAGCTCCACGACGGTGAGCACGAGTTTCATCAGGTCCCGCTCGACGGTGTCGGGTTCCAGGTCCAGACGCTTGCGCGGGGCCACGGCTACTCCTCGAAGGGCGACGGCACTTGGGCGTTCACCGAGCTGATCAGCGCGTTCAGGTCGATGCGGACGAGGTCCACGTCGGCGATGCGCAGTGTGATGTCCCCGGTGATGACGACACCGCCGGCCAGCAGCCGGTCGAGCAGGTCGACCAGGGCGATCTCACGGCGTTCGACGACCGTCATGCCTCCTCCCCGGCGAAGGAGTACGCCGCCCAAGGGCCGGTGAGTTCCACGCGCAGCCCCAAAACGTCGTCCTTCGTGCGGTCCACGAGTTCCACGAACTCCTCGGAGTCGCCGCGCGGCACCAGGTAGGCGGCGTTGAGCACGTTCCGCCCCGCCACGCCGGAGAGGGTGGGGTTCTGCGGGGCGTGCAGCCGGGACTCCTCGGCGAAGGCGGAGAGCTGCTCGTGCAGCCGGGTCGCGAAGGTCTCCGCCTTCTGCCACAGGTCCTCGCCCGCCCGTGCCTGCTGCCGCCGCTGCCGCAGGTAGTCCCGGCCCGAGGCGGCCTTCGGCGCGGGCTGCGCGGCCTGCTGGGGCTGTTCGGTCTCGGCGTAGATCTTCACGCCCCACTCCACGCGCCCCTCCAGCCGGTCCAGGGTGCGGCGGAAGTGGTCCTCGCGGGCCTCGATCATCGAGCGCACGGCGCTGTCGTCCCGGAAGACGGTGGCGAGCCTGAGCGGCAGCGGTGTGGTGACGACGGTCAGCGCGTCGATGACGCCCTGGTGGGCGCGGGCGGTGGCGGCGAGCCAGTCGAGATCCTCCAGGTGGGCGCGCAGCGGCTCCTCGCCGAAGTCACGCTCCGGCACCTCGCTGATGACGGCGACCAGGCCGTGGTGGTTGAGCTGCTTGGCCGGGGCGCCCGCCACCCCGGTCAGCTGCGCCTGGAGGGGCGCGCCGGGGGGTCGGCAGACGGCGTAGACGTAACGCAGTCCGGTCATGGTGCCTCCTTGCGGGCGCGGTCCTGGTCCACGCGCCCCCCGTCCAGGCGGCCCGGCTCCGGGCGGCCACGCTCCAACTCGAGTTCCTCCAGTCGTGCCAGCCGCTCGCGCAGCTCGGCGTTCTCCCGGGCGAGTTCGTCGCGGCGGGCGCGGGAGGAGAGCGCCGGGTCGCTCTCCCACCAGTCGATCCCCATCTCCTTGGCCTTGTCGACCGAGGCGACGACGAGCCGGAGCTTGACGGTGAGCAGTTCGATGTCGAGCAGGTTGATGCGGATGTCGCCCGCGATGACGATGCCCTTGTCGAGCACGCGCTCGAGGATGTCGGCGAGGTTGGCCCCGCTGCTCGGGCCGTACGGTTCGGGCAGTCGGCTGGGCGTCGTCATCGGCGGCCCCCGCCCTCGGCGTACTCGTACTCGGGCTCCTCTTCTTCCTCGTCCTCGTACTCGGGCTCTTCCTCGTCCCGGGGCTCGTACTCCTCGCCTTCCTCCTCCTCGGGCTCTTCCTCGGGCTCCTCCTCTTCCTCCTCTTCCTCGTACTCGCCGTTCTCCTCCTCGGCGTACGGGCCCTCCTCCTCGTACGGCTGCTCCTCGTCCTCGTAGCCGGCCTCCTCCTCGGCCACCACGTCCTCGTGGCTGCGGACGACCTCGCCGTCGCGGATCTCGCCGCGCCAGCTGTCCTCGGCCTCTCCCTTGAGGGTGATGAAGCGGACGTAGTTCTTCAGGTCCAGCCGGGCACGGCGGCCCTGGGCCCGCCAGATGTTGCCGGTCTTCTCGAAGAATCCGCTCGGGTAGTACTCCATGACCAGGAGGACCCGGGTGAGGTTCTCCTCGAGACGGTGGAAGGAGACGACGCCCTTCGTGGTGCCCTTCGCGCCCTCCGACGTCCACTGGATGCGCTGGTCGGGCACCTGCTCGGTGGTGTGGGCCTTCCAGCTGCGGCTGGACCACAACACCTTCAGCTGCCAGTCGGAGGTGGTGTCGTCGGCGCGGTTAGCGCTCTTGACGCCCTTGGCGAAGGTGCTGAAGTCCTGGAACTGGGTCCACTGGTCGTAGGCGGTGCGCAGCGGCACGCCGACATCGACGGACTCGATGATGACCGTGGGCTTGTTGCCCCCGGCACGCTTGCGCTTGCCCCCGCCGCCTCCGAGGTTCTTCAGCGCGCCCATGACGTTGTCCTTGGCGCGGGAGGCGCCCAGCTCCAGGACCGAGCGCAGCGGGCCCTTGCCCTCGGCGATCTTGCGACCGGCGTCGAGGGCGAGCCTGGCGAAGCCCGGGCTGTTGCCCTCGGCTATGTCGTTCAGCCGGCCGGCGGTCTCGCCGAGCTTGCGCCCGAAGCCGACCAGCAGCCGCTGGGCCTGGACGGCGAGGTAGTCCTGCACCTCGGCCTTGAGGCGGTCCGCGGCCTCGCTGTGGGCGAGGTCGCTCAGCGGGGTGTCCTTCGCCGCGCCGCGCGCCGCGCCGCCGGCGGCGGAGGTCGCGGATCCGAGGGCCTCGGTCATCGGTCACCACCACCCTTCGGCCGCCGGGAGCGGGCAGCGCGGGTCGCGTCGCCGGCCGCGGCGGTCTTCTTCGCGGCCGTCCTCCCGGCCGCGGTCTTCTTCGCCGCCGCCTTCTTCGCGGCGGCCTTCTTCGCCGCTTCCTTCCGGGCCGGCACGCCCGCCGACGCCTTCTCGGCGGCCTTCTTCGGGGGCGCCTTCTTCGCCGGCCCCTTCTTCGCGGGGGCCTTACCGGCCGCATCCTTCCGGGCCGGTCCGCCCCTGTCCCCGGACCCGCCCCGGGTCTCCCCCTCGGCCTCGCGGCCCTCCCGGTCCTCGTACTCGTCCTCGTACTCGTCCGGGTACGCGTCCTCCCCCTCGGTCTCCTCGTCCCCTCCCGGCTGCGGCACGACGCCGGCCAGTTCGTCGCGGACCTGCGCGGTCCGCCCGTGCAACCGGTCGGCGAGCGCGGTCATCTGCCGTTCGACCATGGCTCCCGAAGCCGCCTTGCCCACACCCTTCAGGTCCTCGCGCAGCTGGTCCCCGATCTCCTTGAGCTGCGGGTTGTTCACCAGTTGCTGGTTGACCAGCTGGGCGATCCCGCCCGGACCGGGGGTCAGCTTCCTGCCGGCCACCAGACTGCCCACCGTGAGGGCGAGTTTCGCCTTCTTCGTCCGTCCCAGGAGGTAACCTGCCCCTATCGCGAGGCCGAGTTCCACTTTGTTCATCGTGCCGTCCCCTCGCCTGTCCCCTCGCCTGTGTACGTGCCTGGGCGCGGGCCGGTCTGCAGCCGGTCCAGAAGCTCGTCCTCCCTGCGGTCGAACTCCTCGGCGCTGATCTCGCCCGCCTCCAACTGCTCTTCCAGCCGCGCCAGTTCGGCCTGCACCGTGGCCGGGTCGTAGTAGATGCGCTCGGCTTCGCGCAGTACCTGCCGGATCGCCCAGGCGCTTCCGCGCACCGGTGCGAACGGCAGCAGCAGCACCTCGGAGACGAGTCCCATGACGTCACTCCGTTCCCGCGTCGGCTCCTGCCGTGGTGCTCGCGGGCTCGGCGGGGCCGGGTTCGACGAAGCTGTACGGCGGCAGCGGGCCGTTG
>NZ_JBIAXG010000017.1:67746-154508 GCF_042896465.1 Streptomyces sp. NPDC001292 | reverse complement strand
GCGGCGGAGGGAGTTGCCGAGGGTGTAGCCGAAGCCCGGCTCCAGCGGCTCGATCACGAACCGGGAGCGGAACTCGTCGACGACCTCTTCGGTCAACGAGGGGCGCTGAGCGATCAGCATGAGTGGATCAGATCCTTCAGTCGTGGGCGCCCGCTATATGACGCCCGACCAGGCCGCACCGGAAAGGTGCGGGTACTGCAAGGGTACGGGCGGTACGACCGGAAAGGGCCGTACCGCCCGGAAAGCTGCGCGAAGCGGCCGTACGTCAGACGCGGCGGCGCTTCGGCGGGCGGCAGCCGTTGTGCGGGGTCGGGGTGACGTCCTGGATGGAGCCGACCTCGAGACCGGTGGCCTGCAGGGAGCGGATCGCGGTCTCACGGCCGGAGCCCGGACCCTTGACGAACACGTCGACCTTGCGCATGCCGTGCTCCTGGGCGCGGCGGGCGGCCGACTCGGCGGCCATCTGCGCGGCGAACGGCGTGGACTTCCGGGAGCCCTTGAAGCCGACGTGGCCGGCGGAGGCCCAGGAGATCACGTTGCCGGACGGGTCGGTGATCGAAACGATGGTGTTGTTGAACGTGCTCTTGATGTGCGCGTGGCCGTGAGCGACGTTCTTCTTTTCCTTGCGGCGCACCTTCTTGGCAGCGCCCTGACGTCCCTTGGGGGGCATGTCGAAAACTCCTACGGGAGGTGGTCGGTCCTACAGCGAAGACCGCTGGACGGCGAGTGTCGCTGCGGACTACTTCTTGCCCGGCTTCTTCTTGCCGGCGATGGCGCGACGCGGGCCCTTGCGGGTGCGGGCGTTGGTGCTGGTGCGCTGACCGCGGACGGGCAGACCGCGGCGGTGACGCAGACCCTGGTAGCAGCCGATCTCGACCTTGCGGCGGATGTCGGCCTGGATCTCGCGACGGAGGTCACCCTCGGTCTTGATGTTGTTGTCGACGTACTCGCGGATCGCGACGAGCTGCTCCTCGGAGAGGTCGCGGACGCGGGTGTTCGGGTCGATGTCGGTGGCGGCCAGCGTCTGCTGGGACAGGGTCCGGCCGATGCCGAACACGTAGGTGAGGGCGACCTCCACGCGCTTTTCGCGCGGGATGTCAACACCGGAAACGCGTGCCATTCAATGGCTCCAGTTGATCTTCGGAGGTCTTCCGCAGGACCGACTCCCGGCCGCCGTACCAGGTACGAACCGGGTCCCCGGCCTCCGAACCGGGGGTGTCGAGCCGCGTCGGGCTCGGGTCCTGCGTATGAACATATTCAGCTCGCGTCGCGCGAATCTCTGCGATGAGGGGTGCAGAGGGTGCGGTCGGTCGTGCGTCAGCCCTGGCGCTGCTTGTGGCGCGGGTTGTCGCAGATGACCATGACCCGGCCGTGACGGCGGATCACCCTGCACTTGTCGCAGATCTTCTTGACGCTCGGCTTGACCTTCATGGGATGTGAGGTTCTCCGGGTCAGTTGCCGGCGGCCCCTCGGTGGAACGCGGGGCCTGGGCAAGATCTACTTGTACCGGTAGACGATCCGGCCGCGCGTGAGGTCGTACGGAGACAGCTCCACCACGACCCGGTCGTCAGGGAGGATGCGGATGTAGTGCATGCGCATCTTGCCGCTGATGTGTGCCAGGACCTGGTGGCCGTTCTGGAGCTCGACCCTGAACATGGCGTTCGGCAGAGACTCGACGACAGTGCCCTCGATCTCGATGGCACCTTGCTTCTTGGCCACGCTTCGCCCTTCGAATCGACTACCTTGATCGACTCCATGTCCCGCATGCGGACATGCGAATACATGAGAGCCGACGAGTCAGTCTACGTCAGCACTCTGCGAAAGACGAATCGAGAGAGTCTGCCCCAGCTCCGAGATCATCATGCGGCCGGGGCCGACCCGGACCGGCGGCCGTCGGCGGGCGGGGCCCTGTCAGGCCAGCGGGTCCGGCGCGGCCGTGATGCCGTACTCGGCAAGCTTCGCCTTGCCGCCGTCCGGGGCCGTCAGGACCAGGGGGCCCTGCTCGGTCAGAGCCACCGAGTGCTCCCAGTGGGACGACCAGGTGCCGTCCGTGGTGATGACCGTCCAGTCGTCCTCGAGGACGTGGGTCTTCGGGGTGCCCAGGGAGACCATGGGCTCGATGGCCAGGCAGAAGCCGGGGACCAGCTTCGGGCCCTTGCCCCGCCGCCGGTCGACGTAGTTGAGCAGGTGCGGGTCCATGTGCATCTCGGTGCCGATGCCGTGGCCGCCGTAGTCCTCGATGATCCCGTAGCGGCCGCCGCCCGGCTTCGGCTGGCGGCGGATGTACGTCTCGACGGCCCGGGAGATGTCGACCAGCCGGTTGCCCTGCTTCATGGCGGCGATGCCGGCCCACATCGACTCCTCGGTCACCCGGGAGAGCTCGATCAGCTCCGGGGAGTGACCGGAGCCGACGAACGCGGTGAAGGCCGCGTCGCCGTGCCAGCCATCGACGATCGCGCCGCAGTCGATGGAGATGACGTCCCCGTCCTTGAGGACGACGTCGTCGGAGGGGATGCCGTGGACGACGACCTCGTTCACGGAGGTGCAGATCGTCGCCGGGAAGCCCCCGTAGCCGAGGAAGTTCGGCTTGGCGTTGTGCTCGGCGAGCACCTTGCGGGCCACCTGATCCAGGTCCTTGGTGGTCGCCCCTGGCACGGCCGCCTCCCGGGTGGCCGCGTGGATGGCGGCGACGACCAGCCCCGCCTCACGCATCTTGGCGATCTGCTCGGGGGACTTGATCTGCACCATGGGGACTACGGCCTTTCTCGGACCGGAAAGAAGACGGACACCCACAACAATACGGGGAAGGGAAACCCCGCCCGTCCGGCGTTCGAGAACGAGGACGAGGCCGTTCAGGCCGATGCGGGGGTCCGGGGACGGCCGCGCCGGCGCCGTGCACACGTCGGCCGCGGCCCCCATGGGGAACCGCGGCCGAGCAGCGCGGTCAGTCGCGCTTCAGCGCCTCCAGCGCGCGCCGCGTGATCTCGTCCACCGGACCGAGCGAGGAGATCGTCACGACCAGGCCCTGCGCCCGATAGAAATCGATGATCGGCTCGGTCTGCGTGTGGTAGACCTCCAGCCGCTTGCGCACGGTCTCCTCGGAGTCGTCGTCCCGCTGGTACAGCTCACCGCCGCAGACGTCGCAGACGCCTTCCTTCTTCGGCGGGCTGTACGTCACGTGGAACACGTGCGCCGAGTCGTTGCGGCAGGTGCGGCGACCCGCGATGCGCTTGACGACCTCGTCCTCGGGGACCTCGAGGTCGAGGACCGCGTCCAGCTTCATGCCCTCGCCCTGGAGCAGCTTGTCCAGCGCCTCGGCCTGCGACACATTGCGCGGGAAACCGTCCAGCAGGAAACCGCCCTCGGCGTCGGGCTGCTCCATGCGGTCCTTGGCCATGGCGATGGTGACCTCGTCGGGCACCAGGTTTCCGGCGTCCATGTAGGACTTCGCGAGCTTGCCGAGCTCCGTCTGCCGGCTGATGTTGGCGCGGAACAGGTCACCCGTGGAGATGTGCGGAATGCGCAGCTTCTCGGCCAGGCGCGTGGCCTGTGTTCCTTTGCCGGCACCCGGCGGTCCGACGAGGACGATTCGCATCAGCGGAGGAACCCTTCATAATTGCGCTGCTGGAGCTGGCTCTCGATCTGCTTCACCGTCTCGAGTCCGACACCCACGATGATCAGGATGCTGGTCCCGCCGAAGGGGAAGTTCTGGTTCGCCCCGAAGCCGACCAACGCCATTGTCGGTACGAGAGCGATCAGGCCCAGATACAGCGAACCCGGCCAGGTGATCCGGTTGAGCACGTACGAAAGGTACTCAGCGGTCGGTCGGCCAGCCCGGATGCCCGGGATGAAGCCACCATACTTCTTCATGTTGTCGGCGACTTCCTCGGGGTTGAAGGAGATCGCCACATAGAAGAACGCGAAGAACACGATCAGCAGGAAGTACAGGGTGATGTAGATCGGGTGATCGCCCTTGGTCAGGTTCTGCTGGACCCAGGTCTTCCATCCGGAGTTGCCCCCGGAGAACTGGGCGATCAGTGCCGGAATGTAGAGCAGCGAAGAAGCGAAGATGACGGGGATCACACCCGCCTGGTTGACCTTCAGCGGGATGTACGTCGACGTACCGCCGTAGGAACGGCGGCCGATCATGCGCTTGGCGTACTGCACCGGAATGCGGCGCTGGGCCTGTTCGACGAAGACGACCAGGCCGACCATGACCAGGCCGACGAGGATGACGGTGCCGAATTCGATCCAGCCCTCGGCGAGCTTGCCCTGCTTCTTGATGGCCCACAGCGCGGACGGGAAGGTGGCGGCGATCGAGATGAACATCAGGATCGACATGCCGTTGCCGATACCGCGGTCGGTGATGAGCTCACCGAGCCACATGACCGTGGCCGTACCGGCGGTCATGACGATCACCATGACGATCGTGTTGAAGATCGCCTGGTTCGGGACGATGTTCCCGGCCTGCGAGCACCCGGAGAACAGGGCGCCGCTGCGGGCGGTGGCGACCAGGCCGGTGCCCTGGAGGATGGCGAGCGCCACCGTCAGGTAACGGGTGTACTGGGTGATCTTCGCGGTGCCGGACTGGCCCTCCTTCTTGAGGGCCTCCAACCGCGGGATCACCACGGTCAGCAGCTGAAGGATGATGCTCGCCGTGATGTACGGCATGATGCCCAGAGCGAAGATCGTGATCTGCAGCAGCGCACCGCCGCTGAACATGTTCACCAGGCCGAAGAGGCCCTGGTTGCCCGAGGCCTCGCTGACACACTGCTGAACGGCCTTGTAGTTGACACCCGGGATCGGAATGTGGGTACCGACGCGGTACACCACGATGATGCCGAGCGTGAAGAGCAGCTTCTTGCGCAGGTCGGGCGTCCTGAACGCCCGGGCGAAGCCGGTGAGCACGGTGCCTCCTGCGACCCCCGCGCAAGTGCGTCAGGGTGACGGTCTTGAGGTTCGACAATAAGGAACGGTGCAGGCCACCTTACCGGCGACACTGCCTCCCTGAGAACGACCAACCGGGGATACCTCATTGTGAGGTACCCCCGGTCGGGACCGCTTTACGTCATCGGGCTCAGACGAGCTCGGTGACAGAACCGCCGGCGGCGGTGATCTTCTCCTTGGCGGAGCCGGAGACGGCGTCCACCGTCACCTGCAGCGCCACGGAGACCTCGCCCTGGCCCAGGACCTTGACGAGGCTGTTCTTGCGAACGGCACCCTTGGCCACCAGGTCCTCGACCGTGACCTCGCCGCCCTCGGGGTAGAGCGCGGCCAGCCTGTCGAGGTTCACGACCTGGTACTCGGTCTTGAACGGGTTCTTGAAGCCCTTCAGCTTCGGGAGGCGCATGTGCAGCGGCATCTGGCCGCCCTCGAAGCTCTCCGGAACCTGGTAGCGGGCCTTGGTGCCCTTGGTACCACGACCGGCCGTCTTACCCTTGGACGCCTCACCACGACCGACACGGGTCTTGGCGGTCTTGGCGCCCGGGGCGGGACGGAGGTTGTGGATCTTCAGCGGGTTCTGCTCCGCCATGATCAGTCGACCTCCTCGACCGTCACGAGGTGGCGGACGGTGTGCACCATGCCGCGGAACTCGGGGCGGTCCTCCTTGACGACCACGTCGCCGAGCCTCTTCAGCCCGAGCGAACGCAGGGTGTCACGGTGGTTCTGCTTGCTGCCGATGTAGGACTTCGTCTGCGTGATCTTGAGCTGTGCCATCACGCACCCGCCCCTGCACGCGCACGCAGCAGAGCCGCGGGAGCGACGTCCTCGAGCGGCAGACCACGGCGGGCCGCGACCTCCTCGGGACGCTGCAGGCCCTTGAGGGCCTCCACCGTCGCGTGCACGATGTTGATCTGGTTGTCGGAGCCGAGCGACTTCGACAGGATGTCGTGGATACCGGCGCACTCGAGCACGGCGCGCACCGGGCCACCGGCGATAACACCGGTACCGGGGGACGCGGGCTTGAGCAGCACGACGCCGGCAGCCTTCTCACCCTGGATCGGGTGCGGGATGGTGCCCTGGATCCGGGGAACCTTGAAGAAGTGCTTCTTGGCCTCCTCAACGCCCTTGGCGATGGCGGCCGGCACCTCCTTGGCCTTGCCGTATCCGACACCCACGGTGCCGTCACCGTCGCCCACCACGACCAGCGCGGTGAAGCTGAAGCGACGACCACCCTTCACAACCTTGGCGACGCGGTTGATCGCGACGACGCGCTCAACGTACGCGGTCTTCTCGGCGGCAGCTGCGCCGCCGTCACGGCCCTTCCGGTCCCGCCGCTCGCCGCCACCGGCACCGCCACCGCGGCGCTGGGGTCCAGCCATTGGAATTACCTCTCTCTGTTTCCGCTAGCTCGGAACCGGCTCAGAACTTCAGGCCGGCTTCGCGGGCGGCGTCCGCCAGGGCGGCGATGCGCCCGGCGTACTGGTTGCCACCACGGTCGAACACGACGGCCTCGACACCGGCGGCCTTGGCGCGCTCGGCGACCAGGGCGCCGACCTGCTTGGCCTGCGCCGACTTGTCGCTCTCGCCACCGCGGATCGAGTTGTCCAGCGTGGACGCCGATGCCAGGGTGTGGCCCTTCAGGTCGTCGATCACCTGCGCCACGATGTGGCGGTTCGAGCGGGTCACGACCAGACGGGGACGCTCCGCCGTACCGGAGATCCGCTTGCGGATCCGGATGTGGCGGCGCTTGATCGCGGCGCGCTTGTAGGCGTCGCCCTTGAGGATCTTCTGCCCGTATGCCATGGCTTACTTACCCGCCTTTCCGACCTTGCGGCGGATGACTTCGCCCTCGTACTTGACGCCCTTGGCCTTGTACGGGTCGGGCTTGCGCAGCTTGCGGATGTTGGCCGCAACCTCGCCGACCTTCTGCTTGTCGATGCCCTCGACCGAGAAGCGGGTCGGGGCCTCCACCTTGAAGGTGATGCCCTCGGGCGCCTCGATGGTGATCGGGTGGCTGTAGCCGAGCGCGAACTCCAGGTTCGGACCCTTGGCCGTCACGCGGTAACCGACACCGCTGATCTCGAGCTTCTTCACGTAACCCTGGGTCACGCCGGTGATCATGTTCGCCACCAGCGTGCGGGACAGGCCGTGCAGGGCCTTGTTCTGACGCTCGTCGTTGGGGCGGGTCACCTGCAGGGTGCCGTCCTCGCCCTTGGCGATGTCGATCGGCGCCACGACGGTGTGGGTCAGCGAGCCCTTGGGGCCCTTGACCGAGACCGTACGGCCGTCGATGGTGACGTCCACGCCGGCGGGAACCGCGATGGGGAGCTTGCCGATGCGCGACATAGCTGTTTCCTCCGTTCCCTTCCGCTACCAGACGTAGGCGAGGACTTCCCCACCCACGCCCTTCTTGCCGGCCTGCTTGTCGGTGAGGAGCCCGTGGGACGTGGAGATGATCGCCACGCCGAGGCCGCCGAGCACCTTCGGCAGGTTGGTGGACTTCGCGTACACCCGGAGACCGGGCTTGGAGATCCGCTTGATGCCCGCGATGGAGCGCTCACGGTTGGGGCCGAACTTCAGCTCCAGGACGAGGTTCTTGCCGACCTCGGCGTCCTCGACCTTCCAGCCCGTGATGAAGCCCTCCTGCTGGAGGATCTCCGCGATGTGCGACTTGATCTTCGAGTGCGGCATCGACACGCTGTCGTGGTATGCCGAGTTCGCGTTCCGCAGACGCGTGAGCATGTCTGCGATCGGATCAGTCATGGTCATGAATTGGCCTTCGGCCTCTCTCGCCGGGGTTTCCTGGTGCGCCATCCCTCTCCCCGATCCGAGACGGGACGGGTGCGGCGCGGTGGACCTACGGCGTAGTAAGTCGTAAGGGCGCGGCAGGCGCCCAACCCCACAAGCCTAAGGCATGTGAGGTGGGCCTCCTGCCGACCCCAGTTGCTTACCGAGAGTCCTGCTTCAACCCAAGTGGGCTGTTACCAGGAGCTCTTGGTCACGCCCGGCAGCTCGCCGCGGTGAGCCATCTCACGAAGGCACACACGGCACAGGCCGAACTTGCGGTACACGGAGTGCGGACGGCCACAGCGCTGGCAGCGGGTGTAGCCGCGCACACCGAACTTGGGCTTGCGAGCAGCCTTAGCGATCAGAGCCTTCTTCGCCATCTCGCTCACGCCTCCTTGAACGGGAAGCCGAGGTGACGAAGGAGCGCGCGGCCCTCAGCGTCGTTGGTCGCCGTGGTGACCACGGTGATGTCCATACCCCGGACGCGGTCGATCTTGTCCTGGTCGATCTCGTGGAACATGACCTGCTCGGTGAGACCGAAGGTGTAGTTGCCACGGCCGTCGAACTGCTTGGGGGACAGGCCGCGGAAGTCGCGGATGCGCGGCAGCGCGAGCGACAGGGTGCGGTCCAGGAACTCCCACATGCGGTCGCCACGGAGCGTGACGTGGGCACCGATCGGCTGGCCCTCACGCAGCTTGAACTGCGCGATGGACTTGCGGGCCTTGGTGACGGCCGGCTTCTGACCGGTGATCGTGGTGAGGTCGCGGATGGCGCCCTCGATCAGCTTGGAGTCGCGGGCGGCGTCGCCCACACCCATGTTGACCACGATCTTGACGAGGCCGGGGACCTGCATGACGTTCTCGTACTTGAACTCGTCACGCAGCTTGCCCGCGATCTCCTCGCGGTACTTCTGCTTCAGACGCGGAGTGGTGGTGGTAGCCATCAGATGTCCTCACCCGTCCGCTTGGCAACGCGGATCTTGTTGCCTTCGTCGTCGAAGCGGTAACCGACGCGGGTCACGACCTTCTTGCCGTCCTTCTCCACGACCAGCTGGACGTTGGAGACGTGGATCGGCGCCTCGGTGGTGACGATGCCGCCGGCCTGCGAACCGCGGGCCGTCGGACCGGCCTTGGTGTGCTTCTTGACCCGGTTGACACCCTCGACCAGGACACGCTCCTCGCGCGGGTAAGCGGCAATGACCTTGCCCTGCTTGCCCTTGTCCTTGCCGGTGATGACCTGGACCAGGTCGCCCTTCTTGATCTTCATGCTCACAGCACCTCCGGCGCGAGGGAGATGATCTTCATGAACTTCTTCTCGCGCAGCTCACGGCCGACCGGGCCGAAGATACGGGTGCCACGAGGGTCGCCGTCGTTCTTGAGGATGACGGCGGCGTTCTCGTCGAAGCGGATGTACGAGCCGTCCGGACGGCGGCGCTCCTTGACGGTGCGAACGATGACCGCCTTGACGACGTCACCCTTCTTCACGTTGCCACCGGGGATCGCGTCCTTGACGGTGGCGACGATGACGTCACCGATGCCCGCGTAGCGGCGACCGGAGCCACCGAGCACACGGATGCAAAGGATCTCCTTCGCACCAGTGTTGTCGGCGACACGCAGTCGCGACTCCTGCTGGATCACGTCTATCTCCTGATTGTCTGCCGGTTCCCTCCGGGGACCTGCCCGGAGAGCCTGGCGGAACCGTCCTGCGGGTAGCTCCCGCAGGAAATTACTTGTGCCTCGGGAGGCGGGAACCCGCGCCGGGGACTTCGCCGGGTCCGGGCCGGGGCCCGGGGGCGGAGCCCCCAGCGGGGGTCAGCGGGGGCGGTGCCCCCGCTTCTTACTTCGCCTTCTCGAGGATCTCGACGACGCGCCAGCGCTTCGTCGCGGACAGCGGCCGGGTCTCCATCAGGAGGACACGGTCGCCGACACCCGCGGCGTTCTGCTCGTCGTGCGCCTTGAGCTTCTCGGTACGGCGGATGACCTTGCCGTACAGCGCGTGCTTGACGCGGTCCTCGACGGCGACGACGACGGTCTTGTCCATCTTGTCGCTGACGACGAGACCCTCACGGGTCTTGCGGAAGCCGCGCGCCTCTGCGTTCTCAGTCACGTTCTTCTCGCTCATCAGGCGTTCTCCACCGTTTCGATGCCCAGCTCACGCTCGCGCATCAGGGTGTAGATCCGCGCGATGTCCTTGCGGACCGCCTTGAGACGGCCGTGGTTCTCGAGCTGCCCGGTCGCCGCCTGGAAACGGAGGTTGAACAGCTCTTCCTTGGCCTCGCGGAGCTTGCCCAGAAGCTCCTCGTTGCCCAGCTCGCGCAGCTCGGACGCCTTGGTACCGGCCGACATCACGCTTCACCTGCCTCGCGCTTGACGATCCGGCACTTCATCGGCAGCTTGTGGGCCGCACGGGTCAGCGCCTCACGGGCGATCTTCTCGTTCGGGTAGGACAGCTCGAACATCACCCGGCCGGGCTTGACGTTCGCGATCCACCACTCCGGCGAACCCTTACCGGAACCCATGCGGGTCTCGGCGGGCTTCTTGGTCAGCGGACGGTCCGGGTAGATGTTGATCCAGACCTTGCCGCCACGCTTGATGTGGCGGGTCATCGCGATACGAGCCGCCTCGATCTGGCGGTTCGTCACGTAGGCCGGGGTCAGCGCCTGGATGCCGTACTCGCCGAACGCAACCTGCGTTCCACCCTTGGACATACCGTTGCGCTTCGGGTGGTGCTGCTTGCGGTGCTTGACCCTACGGGGGATCAGCATTTCGGTCAGGCCTCCGTTCCGGTGCTCTCAGCCGGAGCGGCAGCGGCGGCGTCGGCCTTGGGGGCCTCGGCGGCGGGAGCCTGCTGCTGCGGCTTGCGACCGCGCCGCTCGCCACCGCGGCCACCACGGGCCGGGCGGTCGGCGCCACCACGGGCCGGGCGGTTGCCCGCACGGGCGGCGGCGTTCTCGGCGCGGACCTCGGCGATGTTCTTGACGTCGCCCTTGTAGATCCAGACCTTCACACCGATGCGGCCGAAGGTCGTCTTGGCCTCGAAGAAGCCGTAGTCCACGTTCGCACGGAGCGTGTGCAGGGGCACACGGCCCTCGCGGTAGAACTCCGAGCGGGACATCTCGGCGCCGCCGAGGCGGCCACCGCACTGGATCTTGATGCCCTTGGCGCCGGCCTTCATCGCCGACTGCATGCTCTTGCGCATGGCACGGCGGAAGGAGACGCGGGAGGAAAGCTGCTCGGCGACGGCCTGGGCCACCAGCTGAGCGTCGGTCTCGGGGTTCTTGACCTCGAGGATGTTCAGCTGGACCTGCTTGCCGGTCAGCTTCTCCAGGTCGCCGCGGATGCGGTCGGCCTCGGCGCCGCGGCGGCCGATGACGATGCCCGGGCGAGCGGTGTGGATGTCCACGCGGACGCGGTCACGGGTGCGCTCGATCTCGACCTTGGAGATGCCGGCGCGCTCCATGCCGGACGTCATCATCCGACGGATGGCGACGTCTTCCTTGACGTAGTCCTTGTACAGCTTGTCGGCGTACCAACGCGACTTGAAGTCGGTCGTGACACCGAGCCGGAACCCATGCGGGTTTACCTTCTGGCCCATTACCGGGTTCCTTCCTTGCTGCTGACGACCACGGTGATGTGGCTGGTCCGCTTGCGGATCCGGTAGGCACGGCCCTGGGCACGCGGACGGAACCGCTTCAGGGTCGGGCCCTCGTCGACGTACGCCTCGGAGATGAACAGCGAGTCGACGTCGGAGTGGTCGTAGTTGTGCGCGGCGTTGGCGATGGCGCTGTCGAGCACCTTGCCAACCGGAACCGAGGCAGCCTGCGGAGCGAATCGCAGGACGGCCTGGGCCTCCGTGGCGTCCATGCCACGGATGAGGTCCACCACGCGGCGGGCCTTCATGGGCGTGACGCGGATGTACCGCGCCTGGGCCCTGGCTTCCATGGTTGTCCCTTCAGTTACTTACGTGTCTGAATGCGATCCGCTTTAGCGGCGCTTCGACTTCCGGTCTTCCTTGACGTGACCCCGGAAGGTGCGCGTCGGCGAGAACTCGCCGAGCTTGTGGCCGACCATCGACTCGGTGACGAACACCGGGATGTGGGTCTTGCCGTTGTGCACCGCCAGCGTGTGGCCCAGCATGGCCGGGACGATCATCGAGCGGCGGGACCAGGTCTTGATGACGTTCTTGGTGCCGGCTTCGTTCTGCGAGTCCACCTTCTTCATCAGGTGGTCGTCGACGAAGGGCCCCTTCTTCAGGCTACGAGGCATCTCAACCCGTCCTTAGCGCTTCTTGTTCGTCTTGCGGCGGCGGACGATGTACTTGTTCGACGCCTTCTTGGGCGAACGAGTACGGCCTTCCTTCTTGCCCCACGGGGACACCGGGTGGCGGCCACCGGAGGTCCGGCCCTCACCACCACCGTGCGGGTGGTCGACCGGGTTCATGACCACACCACGGACGGTCGGGCGAACGCCCAGCCACCGCTTGCGGCCCGCCTTGCCCCAGTTGATGTTCGACTGCTCGGCGTTGCCGACCTCACCGACGGTGGCGCGGCAGCGGACGTCGACCAGCCGGATCTCACCGGACGGCATGCGCAGGTGGGCCATGGAGCCCTCCTTCGCGAGCAGCTGCACGGAGGCACCGGCGGAGCGGGCGAACTTGGCGCCGCCACCGGGACGGAGCTCGATCGCGTGGATCGTGGTACCGACCGGGATGTTGCGCAGCGCCAGGTTGTTGCCCGGCTTGATGTCGGCCGCGGGGCCGTTCTCGACGCGGTCGCCCTGCGACAGGCCGCGCGGCGCGAGGATGTAGCGCTTCTCGCCGTCGGCGTAGTGCAGCAGTGCGATGCGCGCGGTGCGGTTGGGGTCGTACTCGATGTGCGCGACCTTCGCCGGCACGCCGTCCTTGTCGTGACGACGGAAGTCGATCACACGGTAGGCGCGCTTGTGTCCGCCACCCTGGTGGCGAACGGTCACACGACCGGAATTGTTACGGCCGCCCTTGCTGTGCAGGGGACGGACCAGCGACTTCTCCGGCGTGGACCGCGTGACCTCGACGAAGTCGGCGACGCTGGCGCCACGACGGCCCGGCGTAGTCGGCTTGTACTTGCGGATTCCCATTTCTCAGTCCTCGTCCGATATCGGACGATCCGGACCGCCCTCAGGCGGTCGGACCGCCGAAGATGTCGATACGGTCGCCCTCGGCGAGGGTCACGATCGCTCGCTTGGTGGCGGCACGCTGACCGAAACCGGTCCTGGTCCGCTTGCGCTTGCCCTGGCGGTTGATCGTGTTGACCCCGGTGACCTTGACGTCGAAGACCGCCTGGACGGCCTGCTTGATCTGGGTCTTGTTGGCGTTCGGGTCGACGATGAACGTGTACTTGTTCTCGTCGAGGAGCGCGTAGCTCTTCTCCGAGACGACCGGCTTCAGCAGGACGTCACGGGGGTCCGTGTACGACTTGCTCAGCGGGGTCTCGACGGTGTTCTTGCCCTCGGTGGCGTGGCGACGCGCCTTGGCGACGCGCGCGGCCTTGGCGGCCTTGGCGGCCTTCGAGGCGATAGCGGGGTGACGGATGGCCATCAGACCTCGCTCCCTTCGGTGTCGTTGGCCTGCGGGCCGGCGACGAAGGACTCGAAAGCGGCCTTGGTGAAGACCACGTCGTCCGAGACGAGAACGTCGTACGTGTTCAGCTGGCCCGGCTCCAGGATGTGGACCTGGGGCAGGTTGCGGGCGGACAGCCACGCGGCCTCGTCGGCGCGGTCGACGACCAGGAGCAGGTTCTTGCGCTCCGAGATCTTGCCGAACAGCGTCCGGGCGGCCTTGGTGGAGGCGGTCTCACCCTCGACCACGCCGGTGACGACGTGGATGCGGTCGTGGCGGGCCCGGTCGGTGAGGGCGTGGCGCAGGGCCGCGGCCTTCATCTTCTTCGGGGTCCGCTGGGAGTAGTCACGCGGCTGCGGGCCGTGGACGACGCCACCACCGGCGAACTGCGGCGCACGGGTCGAACCCTGACGGGCGCGACCGGTGCCCTTCTGGCGGTACGGCTTCTTGCCACCACCGCGGACCTCGCCACGGGTCTTGGTCTTGTGCGTGCCCTGACGGGCCGCGGCCAGCTGCGCGACGACGACCTGGTGGATCAGCGGGACGCTGACCTTCTCAACGCCGAAGATCTCCGCGGGGAGCTCGACGGTACCGGCCTTCTCGCCCGCCGGCGAAAGGATGTCAACAGTGCTCATCGGTTACCTCAGGCCCCCTTGGCCGCGGTGCGGACCAGGACGAGGCCGCCGTTCGGACCGGGAACCGCGCCCTTGATGAGCAGCAGACCCTTCTCCGCGTCAACGGCGTGGACGGTCAGGTTCTGGGTGGTGACCCGCTCGTTGCCCATGCGACCCGCCATGCGGAGGCCCTTGAACACACGGCCCGGGGTGGCGCAGCCGCCGATGGAACCGGGCGAGCGGTGCTTGCGCTGGGTGCCGTGCCCGGCGCCGAGGCCACGGAAGTTGTGGCGCTTCATGACACCGGCGAAGCCCTTGCCCTTGCTCTTGCCGGTGACGTCGACCTTCACGCCGGCCTCGAACACCTCGGCGGTGATCTGCTGGCCGAGGGTGTACTCGGCGGCGTCCGCGGTGCGGATCTCGACGAGGTGACGACGGGGGGTGACGTCGGCCTTCGCGAAGTGGCCCTTGAGGGGCTTGTTCACCTTGCGCGGGTCGATCTCGCCGAAGGCGATCTGGACCGACTCGTAGCCGTCGACGTCGTTCGTACGAACCTGGGTGACGACGTTGGGGCCGGCCTTGACGACGGTCACCGGGACGACACGGTTGTTCTCGTCCCAGACCTGCGTCATGCCGAGCTTCTCACCCAGGATGCCCTTGATCTGCTTGGTCATCTCTCAGATCACCGGCCTCAGAGCTTGATCTCGATGTCGACACCGGCCGGGAGGTCGAGTCGCATCAGAGAGTCAACGGTCTTGGGGGTCGGGTCGAGGATGTCGATCAGGCGCTTGTGCGTGCGCATCTCGAAGTGCTCGCGCGAGTCCTTGTACTTGTGCGGCGACTTGATGACGCAGTACACGTTCTTCTCAGTGGGCAGCGGCACCGGGCCCGCGACCGACGCACCAGTACGGGTCACCGTCTCGACGATCTTCTTCGCCGAGGAGTCGATGACCTCGTGGTCGTAGGCCTTGAGCCGGATGCGGATCTTCTGTCCCGCCATGGCTACTCCGTAGTCCTGTCTCTCTATACGCTCCGGAACCCGGTGTCCCCTCGGCCCTCTCCGACCCACGCGGTCGGGCGTGTCGCGCTCCCGCTGACATGGATGCCCCTTGTTCGAACATCCTTCGGGATTGCACACGGCCCTACCGGTACCGCGAGCCGGGGGCGAAGGCCCACCGGGTGCCTGGTCGGTGTCGCACCCACGCTTCCCGGAAGATTCCCGTACGTCCGCCCCAGCGCTGCCGTGAGGCAGTTAGGGCGACGAGTACCGTGGGACTCGCTTCCGGTCCTCCCGGCGGGAGGCGCGCGGCATCAACGCTCGACCGAGCAACTCGGACAGTCTGCCACAGTGGGCGGGGGCCTGGCCAATCGAGCCGGGGATATTACCCCGGGGGTGACGCAGGTCAAACCAGGGGCGGCCCGGCCAGGGGCTTTCGTTTGGATCAGGCCGGATCAGGCCCGCGAGCCCGGCATGATCCAAACGAGAGGCCCCAGGGTCGGGCGGCGACGGAACACGCTCACACCGACACGGGGACAGGATGACGGCAGCCGATGCGAACGGCACCGGGGAGACGGCCGGGGGGCCCGGGCGCCGAAGGGCGGCGGGGTCGATGGAATGCTCCGGGACGCCGAGCGCATCGACAAGTTTCGTGTGCGCCGGCAGTCGGTGCCCGTCCGAGGCCAGCTGCAGGACCGGTAGTCGTAACCAGCCTTCCGCCAGGTGCCGTCACCGTCGAGGAACTGGTGGTTGCCGTCCCCGTCGCGCTTCAGGCCGAAGGTGTGGCCACGCCGAAGTATGTGCAGTACAGGGTCTCGCCGGCGGTCCCACTGCCGGCGTTCCCGCCGACCCAGTCCGGTTGTTGTCTTTCGGCGCCGTGCTGTTGCCTATGAGTTCCTGCTCCGCAGGTCCCGGGCGAGGTGCCGCAGGTCGCGCGGGGTGATGCCGTAGGCGGCGCGGAAGAGGCGGCTGAAATGGGCCTTGTCGACGAAGCCCCAGTCGGCGGCGACCGCCCAGACAGGGCGGTGCTCGTTGTGGGGTTCGGACAGGTCGCGGTGGCAGTTCTCCAGTCGGCGCCGGCGTATCCAGCCGGCGACCGTCAGGCCTTGAGCCTGGAAGACGCGGTGCAGGTGGCGGGTGGAGATGTGGTGGGCGGCCGCGACCGCTTCCGGAGTCAGCCCCGGGTCGGCGAGGTGCTGCTCGATGAAGGCGCGGATCCGCAGGATCAGAGAGTGGTGGTGGGTCTCGGGCTGCAGTTGCTGTTCCGCCTCCAGGTGATGGGCGCAGACGGCAGCCAGCAGATCGACCGTGATGGCGGCGAGCCGCCCGGCGTCTGCCAGGGTGTAGGAATGAGCATTCGCCGTCATCTGTCTCAGGAACCCGGCCAGTAGTGCCGCGACGCCGTCGTCGGCGGGTATGCGCGCGGCGGTGAGGGAGAGGACTCTCTCGTACGGCAGGGGAAGCAGCGTCCGGGGCAGTTGCACCATGATGCCGCTGATGTGTCCGCGGTCGGAGCAGGCGTCGCCCTGCCAGGGCCGCGAGGTGTCGTAGAGCATCAGCTCTCCCGCGGTGCCGGCCACGTCGCGTCCGCCCTGGACGAGTCTGTGGCCTCCGCGCAGGTTGAGCATGACCTGGTAGCTCTCGGGGTCGGACCTCCGGATCAGCTTCGCGGTCCGCCGGGTTTCCAGCGGCGGGTACCGCAGTTTCGAGACCTGCACCGCCCCGAGGTCCACCAGCCGCAGTTCCGCCCGGAAGTTCGCCGCGTGGTCGCTCGACAGCAGGTTCGGGATGAGCGTGTCGGTCGTCAGACTGCACCAGTGGTCGAACCGCTCCGCCGCCGGCAGGCAGCTCGTCCGGACCTCCGTGACCATCCCCATGAACGCCCCCTGCCGAAAACCATGACCGTGGGCCAGAGCCATGACTGTCTGTGACGGATCATGGGCGTGCGACCCCGCATTGATCTTCCCCAGCTCCGCCAGTATGCACGCCGGAATCGAGGTCACCCGGGCAACTGCCGGGACTGGCGGGAGAGACGTTGCGCCGCAGCGGTGCCGTCGCCGCGGCCGCCTCCCACACCTGCTGACCACCCTGTACGACCGTCCGCCGGAGGACCGGCTCACCGCCTGGGGGAACACGTCCTCGCCGAACTCGAAGGGCCGGACGACCCGTTCCTCGCTCGCTTCTCCACAGCCCAGTCGGCGGCGGCCTGGCCCGGCAGGTCGAGGAGATCACCCGCGCCTGGCGCGACGAGGCCCCCTCCACGACCGGCGCCGGGCTCGCCCTGGCACTCGCGGGGCTCCGTGGCCTGCCCCGCCCGGTCCAGCCGGTGGTGAGCGGCCCCATGAGCACCTCGTTGCCCGCCCGGCTGACCGGGCAGATCACACGGGAAATCATCCGGTCGGCGCGTGACTCGCTGCTCACAGCCGGCTTCGCCGCGCACGGAGCGGTGGACACGGCGGCGGAGATGGCCGCCGCTGTCGGGGTGACCGGCGGCTGCGCCGACCGCGCTCCCCCACTGAGGCAGGTGGCAGGGCCTCCGGGGCCGCAGCGGGCCGGGGGGCAAATGGCCGCGGCCAGGCGTCGTCAGTTGGCTGGGGCGGTCATGGTGGCGAGGATCTCGCGGACCGCGTCGAGGGTGATGTCGGGGTGGAGGAAGGCGAAGCGGGCCACCGTCTCGCCTTCAAAGACGGTGGGCGTCACGAAGGCGATCTGGCGTTCCAGCAGCTCCTTCGACCAGGTGTAGTAGTCGTCCCGGGTCCAGCCGGTGCGGCGGAACAGGACGACGGAGAGTTCGGGGTCGCGGATCAGTTCGAGGCCGTCGGCGGCGCGGATCAGGGCGGCCGACTCCAGGGCGATGCGGCGGGTCGCGTCGACGGCGTCACGGTAGGCGTCGGTGCCGTTGACAGCCAGGGAGAACCACAGTGGCAGGCCGCGGGGGCGCCGAGTGAGGTGGTAGGCGTAGTCGCTGGGGTTCCACTCCTGGGGGGCGTCCGTGTGGATGCAGTCCAGGTAGGAGGCGTCCTGGGTGTGCACGACGCGGGCCAGGGCGGGGTCTCGGTAGAGCAGGGCGCCACAGTCGAAGGGCGCGTACATCCATTTGTGCGGGTCGACGACCAGGGAGTCGGCGTGCTCGATGCCGGTGAACTTCCCGCGCAGCTCCGGGGAGAAGAGCGCGCCGCCGCCGTAGGCCGCGTCGATGTGGAACCAGAGGCCGCGTTCCCGGGCGACCTCGGCGATGCCGGAGAGGTCGTCGATGATTCCGGCGTTGGTCGTGCCGGCCGTGGCGACGACGGCGACGACGTTCTCGGCGGAGGGGTCGCCGGCGAGCGCGGCGCGCAGGGCCGCACCGGTGAGGCGGTGGTCGTCGGCCGGGACGACCAGGGCCTGCGCGCCGATGATGCGCAGCGTGTTGCTGATCGAGGAATGGGCCTGGGAGCTGACCGCGATCCGCGGGCGGGCCACCGGTTCACCGGTGGCGGTGCGGGCGGTGTCGCGGGCGACGACGAGGCCGGAGAGGTTGCCCGCCGAGCCGCCGCTCACGAAGCAGCCGCCCGCCTGGGCGGGCAGGCCGGCGAGGTCGGCGAGCAGCCTGAGCACCTGGTTCTCCGCGGCGATGGCGCCCGAGGCCTCCAGCCAGGACACACCGTGCAGGGAGGAGGCCGAAAGCACCATGTCGAACAGGGCGGCGGCCTTGGTGGGGGCGCCGGGGATGAAGGAGAGGAAGCGCGGGCTGTCGCAGGAGACCACGGTGGGCTCGATGTGCTCGGCGTACAGGCGCAGCACGTCGTCGGCGCCCCCGGGGCCGCTGCCGATGGCCTCCTTGAGGGCGGTCTCGAGTTCCGCGGCGTCGCCGAGCCTGCCCAGCGGCACCGGGTCCAGGGCCAGGCGGTGCCGGACGTGATCGATGACCACCTTGGTGAGCGCTTCGTCATGGGTGTGCACGGTGCCTCCGGGGGACGCCAACAAAATGGATCCCATCGGATCCATTCAGAAGCTAAGCCCGTACCGCACCCCGGGTCAACAAGAGGCTCAGTCGCCACCCTCTTCGTAGTGCGTCAGCAGGGCCAGGAACTGGTTGCACGAGTCCGCCAGGTGCTCGCGCATCCGGGCCTCGGCACCCTCGGCGTCACCGGCCAGGATCGCCAGCGCGATGGCGCGGTGCTCGTTCCGGAAGACCTGGGCCAGGTCCTGGCCACCCCGGTAGACCACGGACCAGTCCGAGTCCAGCCACAGCGAATTGGCCCGGACGAACATCTCCGTGCGGGCCCGCTCGACCGCCTCGCACAGCACCTCGTTGCCCCCGGCGGCGGCGATGGCCAGGTGGAAGCGCGAGTCGACCCGGTGGTACGCCCCGAGGTCGGCGACCTCCTCGTCGAGCATCCGCACCAGCGCGCGACGGTCGGCGGTGGAGCCGCGCAGCGCGGCGAGAGAGGCCGCGGCCGGTTCGATGGTCTGCCGGTACTCCATGTAGTCGCGGATGGTCGCGCGGAAGTCCGCGGCGACGGCCGCCCGCTCCTGGACGGCGGCGGACGAGGCGGACCGTACTCTGGTTCCGCCGGAGCGTCCGTGGGTGGTGACCACCAGGCCCTCCTCGGCCAGCTGCCGCACGGCCTGGCGCACGGTGTTGCGCCCCACGCCGAGCGCCGTGGCGAGGTCGCGCTCGGTGGGCAGCCTGCTGCCCGGTTCGAAGCCGCCGAGCGCGATGCGCTTGCGCAGGATGTCGGTGACCACTTCCCAGGACGGGGGGCGCTGGGTCTGCTCGGCGAGCACCGGCTGCCCCGTCCGGCTTTCGTTGGCCGTCACGTCGGCTCCGTCCCCGGGTAAATCCCCGTTCAAAGGAAATGGAAACGACTCAGACCCTATTGACACCCTTCCGGCAGCGACAATACCGTCCCGGGCTATGGGTTCGGACGGACCCATATTGGCGGGTGCACCTCCCACCCAGCCGGGCGCCGCTCGTACCCCTCTCACGTCAGCGGGCCGCCCGCCCTTCCCAAAGGAGCCCGGTTCATGAGCACAGCCCTGCGCAGACCGCCCGGAGCCGACAGTCCACGCAAGCGCCGCAGTCCGCTGCGGATCGCCACCGCCACGCTCATCGGCACCAGCGTGGAGTGGTACGACTTCGGCATCTACAGCACGGCGGCGGCCCTCGTCTTCCCCAAGCTGTTCTTCCCCGAGATGAACCACGCCCTCGCCGTGCTCAGCTCGTTCGCCACCCTGGCCGTCGGCTCCCTGGGACGGCCGATCGGCGCCGCCCTCTTCGGCCACATCGGCGACCGCTACGGACGCAAGAAGGCGCTGATCGGCTCCCTGTTGCTGATGGGCGTCTCCACCTTCCTCATCGGCCTGCTCCCCGGATACGCCACCGCCGGCGCCCTCGCACCCGTACTCCTGCTGGTCATCCGCATCCTGCAGTCGCTGGCGGTCGGCGGCGAGTGGGGCGGCGCCGTGCTGTACGCGGTGGAGAGCGCGCCACCCAATCGCAGGGCGCTGTACGGCTCGTTCCCGCAGATCGGCGACGGCGTCGGCTTCTTCCTGGCCACCGGCGTCTTCGCCCTGGCCTCCCTGCCGGGCCATGACGCGCTCATCAGCTGGACCTGGCGGATCCCGTTCCTCCTCTCCAGCCTGCTGGTGATCACCGGGCTCCTGATCCGCAGCCAGCTGGAGGAGTCCCCGGAGTTCAGCGAGGCGCGGAAGCGTGCCGAGAAGGAGAACGGCTCCGCCCAGCAGATCCCCCTGGTCGGCGTCATCCGCACCGCTTGGCGTACCTGGCTGCTGGCCTCAGGAGCCTTCCTGGTCACCGTGGGCGGCTACTACGTCATCGTCACCTTCATGTCCGTCTATGCCCTCGACCATCTGCACTTCGACGAGACGCAGGTCTCCACCGCCGGCATCTTCTGCTCGCTCGTGGTGATCGTCTTCACGCCGGTCGCGGCGATGCTGGCGGACCGGTTCGGGGTACGCAGGGTCACCCTGATCGGACTCCTCTCGCACCTGCTGGTGGCGTTCCCGATGTTCTGGCTCGCCGACACCGGCACCATCCCGGGTCTCTGGGCGGGCATGGGTCTCGCCATGCTGGCCAGCACCGTGGCCTACGCGACCATCGGCACCATGATCACCACGTGGTTCGCGCCCCGGATCCGCTACACCGGGCTCTCCCTCAGTTACCAGCTCGCCGGGCTGGTCGGCGGCGGCGCCACCCCGGCCCTCGCCCAGTGGCTGGCCGGCCCCTCCGGCACCAACTGGACGCCGGTGGCCCTGCTCTTCCTCGGCATGGCGGTGGTCAGCGTGGCCTGCGTCCTGCTGCACCGGTCGCCCGTCGAGGCCGCCGACGCCGAGCACACCACCACTCCGACCCTGATGGAGGCGTGATGTCAGCCGCAGCCGGCGGCCCCGCGGCGAGCACCGCGGGCCGCGCGCACCTGGAGGAACTGGCCCGCAGGGCCGCCCGCGCGGCCGAGCAGGCCCCCGCATGGGAGTCCCCGTACCCCGGGGCCGGCCAGGAGCTGCACGCCCGGATCGACGCCGCCGTCGCCGAGGACCGGGAGGCCCTGCTCACTCTGAGCCACGCCCTCCACCAGGACCCGGAGCCCGGCTTCGAGGAGCACCGCGCGGTGGCGCGCATCGCCGAACTGCTGCGATCGCGCGGCATCGAGGCCGAGACCGGGGGGTACGGCCTGCCCACCGCGCTGAGCGCCACCGCGGGCACCGGGCAGGGGCCCACCGTGGCGGTGCTGGCCGAGTACGACGCCCTGCCGGGCATCGGTCACGCCTGCGGCCACAACATCATCTGCGCGTCCGCCGTCGGCGCCTTCCTTGCGCTGGCCCGGGTGGTGGCCGCGCTCGGCGGCACGGCGGTGCTGCTGGGCACCCCCGCGGAGGAGAACGGCACCGGCAAGGAGACCATGGCCCGCGCCGGGGCGTTCGACGGCGTGGACGCCGCGGTCATGATCCACCCGTTCGCCGGCGGCGACCTGACGGACGCGCCCTACCTGGGCCTGCGGGAGGTGGTCGTGGAGTACCGGGGGCTGGCCGCGCACGCCTCAGCCACACCGTTCATGGGCGTCAACGCGCTGGACGCGGTGGTCGCCGCGTACCAGGGGATCGCCGCGCTACGGCAGCACATCCTGCCCAACGACCGGATCCACGGCGTGATCACCGACGGCGGGACCCGCCCCAACGTGGTGCCCGACCGGGCCGCCGCGCACTTCTATCTGCGGGCCGGCACCGTCGAGGCGCTCGCGGAGCTCTCCGAACGGGCCCAGCGGGTCTTCGAGGGCGCCGCCACGATGACCGGGACCGAGCTCACCGTCCGCTGGGACGACTGCCCACCCTGCATGCCGGTGCGCAGCAACGAGGCCCTGGCGACCCGGTTCGCCCTGCACCTCACCGGGCGGGGCCGCACCGTCCTGCCCGGCAGCGCCGCGCCGGACGCCGGGTCCGGATCCACCGACCTCGGCAACATCAGCGTACGGATCCCCGCCATCCACCCGATGCTGTCGGTGGCACCGGCCGGAACCGCCCTGCACACGGCGGACTTCGCCGCGTGGACGGCGGGTGCCGAGGCCGACCGCACGGTGCTGGACGGCGCCGCCGCCCTCGCCCGCACCGCCGCGGACTTCCTGGCGGACCCCGAACTGCGGGCCGAGGTGGCCCACGAGTTCACCGCGTCCGGCGGCGCACTCGACGTCGAACGACTGCTGGGCACACCGGGCAGCGCCCGCTGACCGCCGGGCCCGGCACCGGCACCGGGCCGGCCGCCGGAACGTCGCGGAGACGAACCCGCCGGCCCATCTCGCCCCCGCCCGTGAGGTCGGCGGCGAGATGGGCCGCAGGCGCTGAGTCCGGCTGCCGCCCGCGACCGCCCCTCGGCACCCCGGACGATCGCGGGTCGAGGGAGGGTCGTCAGATGACGCCCTGGGCCAGCATCGCGTCGGCGACCCGCTCGAAGCCGGCGATGTTCGCGCCGGTCACGTAGTCGCCGGGGGCGCCGTAACGCTCGGCGGTCTCGTGGCAGGTGGTGTGGATGTCGCTCATGATGAGGGCCAGCTCCCGCTCCACCTGGGCGGCCGTCCACGCCGTACGGGAGTGGTTCTGCGCCATCTCCAGCGCGCTGACCGCGACCCCGCCCGCGTTCGCCGCCTTGCCGGGGCCGAAGGCCACCCCGGCCTGCTGGAACAGGTGCACGGCCTCGGGCGTCGCCGGCATGTTCGCCCCCTCGGACACGGCCTTCACCCCATTGCGGATGAGCGTCTCCGCGTCCTTCTCGCCCAGCTCGTTCTGCGTCGCCGACGGCAGCGCGACATCGCCCGGGACCTCCCAGACCCGCCCGCCGGGAACGAACCGCGCGGACGCGCCGCGGCGCTCGGCGTACTCGCTGATACGGGCGCGCTCGACCTCCTTGACCTGCTTCAGCAGCTCCACGTCGACGCCCTTTTCGTCGACCACGTACCCGCTGGAGTCCGAGCAGGTCAGCGGGTTCGCACCGAGGGCGGTCAGCTTCTCGATGGTGTAGATCGCGACGTTCCCGGAGCCGGAGACGACCGCCGTCTGGCCCTCCAGTTCCTCACCGCGCTCGCGCAGCATCGCCTCCGCGAACAGCACGTTGCCGTACCCGGTGGCCTCCGGCCGGATCAGCGAGCCGCCCCAGTGCGGGCCCTTGCCGGTGAGCACACCGGCCTCCCAGCGGTTGGTGATCCGCCGGTACTGGCCGAAGAGGTAGCCGATCTCGCGGGTGCCGACGCCGATGTCACCGGCCGGCACGTCGGTGTGCTCGCCGATGTGCCGGTGCAGCTCCGTCATGAACGACTGGCAGAACCGCATGACCTCCGCGTCACTGCGCCCGTGCGGGTCGAAGTCGCTGCCGCCCTTGCCACCGCCGATGCCGAGCCCGGTCAACGCGTTCTTGAAGATCTGCTCGAAGCCGAGGAACTTGATGACGCCCAGGTCGACGGACGGATGAAAGCGCAGACCGCCCTTGTACGGGCCCAGCGCGCTGTTGAACTCCACCCGGAAACCGCGGTTGACGTGCACCCGGCAGTGGTCGTCCTGCCACGGCACCCGGAAGATGATCTGCCGCTCCGGCTCGCACAACCGCTCCACGAGCCCTGCCTCCGCGTACTCCGGCCGAGCCGCGAGCACCGGCGCCAGCGTCTCCAGTACCTCGTGAGCGGCCTGGTGGAACTCGGGCTGGGCCGGATTGCGGCGCTCGATCTCGGCGAGCAGGGAGGCGAGCTGGGTCTTGGTGTCGGGTCGGGTCGTCACAGGGTCCCCTTCTGGCACGGCTACTACCGGCGCGGAAGCCGGTGATGAACGCTCGGCGCCGTTGCCGCGCGCAGGAACTCGGCCGACCCGGGAGTGGGCATCCGGGAAACGGCCGACTCCTTAGTGTTACCCCTGTGTAAAGCCGGTGGCCAGTGACCGAGCGCCTTTAGTCCACGATGTGAGATCAACATTCCGATATGCTGGCTGATGCGAGGGCCTCAGGAGGGTTACGCCAGAGGCCAGTGGGGCAGGAGTTCGACCGCGAGGCACAAGACCACGGCCAGCAGGACGATCCAGGGGGCGAGTCCCGTACTGGTCAGCCCTCGCCAGGTCTCCGGCAGGCCGCCCGTGTCGATCAGCAGGCGTTGCAGGACGGGGTCGGCGGCCCCGGCATTCGATATCAGGCCCCGGACCCCGTCTCGGTCGGCGCGAACAGCTCGGCTGTCGACATCGCCGTGATGGCCCGCGTGAACCAGATGCCCAGCGTGTCGAGATCTGAGCAGCCGACGATCCGCTCCCGGTCCTCCTCGGAAACCCCGATCCCTCGGCGGTCCAACAACAACAGGATGTCCTCGGCACGCCCCTCGGCACGTCCCTCGGCACGGAGGTTCTGAGCTGTCTGGGACTGGAAGAAGGAGAGGTCGGCGGCCATGAGGTGCCTCCAGAGATCAGCGGCCGGTGTCTTGCCCAGGCCTTGTTCGGTGAGCTCGATGAGGATGCCTGCGGTGTTCTCGTCGTCGGCCAGCAGGCCCTTCAGTGCCGTGGCCAGCGCCTTCAGTATGGCATCGGCGTCAGTGTCACGGCGGTGCAGCGCTGCGGACAGGACGGTCAGCGGGATGTCGCGGGCCGCCTCCTCCGGGCTGTCGATCACGGGCAGGTCGTCCGGCCCGAGAACCAGGGGCCGCAGAGTGAGAGAGGGCCACTGCGGCGGGCCGATGTCGACCTGGCGTGCCGCCCAGGCCGCGGTGCTCCTGTCCGGGCAGACGACGAGGAGGACCGGGGGCAGCCGGTACTTGGCGTACAGGTGGGAGAGATAGTAGGCCCAGCTCGCCGACTTGTCCGGGTCGCGTCTGCCCTGGGACTCGACCGCGAGAACGAAGCTGCCGCCGTCGGTCGTTTCCATGCGCAGCAATGTGTCCACGCGTCGCTCGACCGGGCGGTTCTCGGTGAGGTCGGTGGGAAGCGGAGACGCCGACACCGGAGTGTCGAAGAGGACGCCGAGGCCCTTGACGGCGCGGGCGAAGAGCCCCGGGTCCTCCTGGAAGATCCGGTGCAGGGCCTCATGGGATGAGCTGACCATGTGCCGAAGGTAGGGCCGGAGAGGCTGAATCCGGGTACATATGCCTGCGGTTCATGCCATCAGGTGACGGCTTCCGGCAGGGACTTGACCCAGGCGGACACACGAAAGGGCCCGTACGACAGAGTCGTACGGGCCCTTGTGGTGCTCGCGATGGAGCTACCGGGTCGGAAGACCCTTCAGCAAGCCGGTGAGCTTACTTCACGATCTTGGTGACCTGGCCGGCGCCCACGGTACGGCCACCCTCACGGATGGCGAACTTCAGGCCCTCTTCCATGGCGACGGGCTGGATGAGCTCCACCTTCATCTCGGTGTTGTCACCCGGCATGACCATCTCGGTGCCCTCGGGGAGGGTCACCACGCCGGTCACGTCCGTCGTGCGGAAGTAGAACTGCGGACGGTAGTTGTTGAAGAACGGCGTGTGGCGGCCACCCTCGTCCTTGGAGAGGATGTAGGCCTGGGCCTGGAACTCGGTGTGCGGGGTGACCGAGCCCGGCTTGATGATGACCTGGCCGCGCTCGACGTCCTCGCGCTTGATGCCGCGGAGCAGCAGACCGACGTTCTCACCGGCCTGGCCCTCGTCGAGCAGCTTGCGGAACATCTCGATGCCGGTGACCGTGGTGGAGGTCTTCTCCTGCTTGATGCCGATGATGTCGACGGTCTCGTTGACCTTGAGGACACCACGCTCGATACGGCCGGTGACGACCGTACCGCGACCGGTGATGGTGAAGACGTCCTCGATCGGCATCAGGAACGGCTTGTCGATGTCGCGCTCCGGCTCCGGAATCGACTCGTCGACGGCCTTCATCAGGTTGAGGACCGAGTCGACCCACTGCTGCTCGCCCTCGAGGGCCTTCAGCGCGGAGACCTTGACGACCGGGACGTCGTCGCCCGGGAACTCGTACTCGGTGAGGAGCTCACGGACCTCGAGCTCGACGAGCTCCAGGATCTCCTCGTCGTCCACCATGTCGGCCTTGTTCAGGGCGACGACGATGTACGGCACGCCGACCTGGCGGGCCAGGAGCACGTGCTCCTTGGTCTGCGGCATCGGGCCGTCGGTCGCGGCGACCACCAGGATCGCGCCGTCCATCTGGGCGGCACCGGTGATCATGTTCTTGATGTAGTCCGCGTGACCCGGGCAGTCGACGTGGGCGTAGTGACGCGCCTCGGTCTGGTACTCGACGTGCGAGATGGAGATGGTGATACCACGCTGGCGCTCTTCGGGCGCCTTGTCGATGTTGTCGAACGGGGTGGCCTCGTTCAGCTCCGGGTACGCGTCGTGCAGCACCTTGGTAATGGCGGCCGTGAGGGTCGTCTTACCGTGGTCGATGTGACCGATGGTGCCGATGTTGACGTGCGGCTTAGTCCGCTCGAACTTCGCCTTCGCCACTGGGTTCCTCCTGTGGAGTGGTTCTGTACGCCTTACTCATCGGCGCCAGGTGATCTTTGCTGGATGGCCCGGATCTCCGGGGCATTCCTCCGACTGTGCGGCGAATGGCCGCGAATCCGCGGAATGCCCCGAGAGGCTCCGGAGTCAAGCCTAAAGGCTGGAACTCGGGTGAGTTACTCGCCCTTGGCCTTCGCGATGATCTCCTCGGCGACGTTCCGCGGAACCTCGGCGTAGGAGTCGAACTGCATCGAGTAGCTTGCGCGACCCGACGTCTTGCTGCGGAGGTCGCCGACGTAGCCGAACATCTCCGAGAGGGGCACGAGGCCCTTCACGACACGGGCGCCCGCCCGCTCCTCCATGGCCTGGATCTGGCCACGGCGGGAGTTGATGTCGCCGATGACCTCGCCCATGTAGTCCTCGGGCGTGGTGACCTCGACGGCCATCATCGGCTCGAGCAGCACCGGGCCGGCCTTGCGCGCGGCCTCCTTGAAGGCCTGCGAACCGGCGATCTTGAACGCGAGTTCGGAGGAGTCGACCTCGTGGTAGCCACCGTCGAGAAGCGTGACGCGGACGCCCGTCATCTCGTAGCCGGCCAGGATGCCGAACTGCATCGCTTCCTGACAGCCGGCGTCGACCGAGGGGATGTACTCCTTCGGAACGCGACCACCGGTCACCTTGTTCACGAACTCGTACGAGGTGTCGCCACCCTCGAGCGGCTCGATCGAGATCTGCACCTTGGCGAACTGGCCGGTACCACCAGTCTGCTTCTTGTGCGTGTAGTCGACCCGCTCGACCGTCTTGCGGATGGTCTCGCGGTACGCCACCTGCGGCTTGCCGACGTTGGCCTCGACCTTGAACTCACGGCGCATGCGGTCGACCAGCACCTCGAGGTGCAGTTCGCCCATACCGCCGATGATGGTCTGGCCGGTCTCCTCGTCCGAGTGAACCTGGAAGGACGGGTCCTCCTCGGCCAGGCGCTGGATCGCGACGCCCAGCTTCTCCTGGTCGCCCTTCGACTTGGGCTCGATGGCGACCTGGATGACCGGCGCCGGGAAGTCCATGGACTCCAGGATCACCGGGGCCTTGTCGTCGCTCAGCGTCTCACCGGTGGTGGTCTGCTTCAGGCCCATGACGGCGACGATGTCGCCGGCGCCCACCGACGGGATCTCCTCACGCTTGTTGGCGTGCATGCGGTAGATCTTGCCGATGCGCTCCTTCTTGCCCTTGACCGAGTTCAGCACCTGCGTGCCGGACTCCAGGCGGCCCGAGTAGACCCGGACGAAGGTGAGCTTGCCGAGGTGCGGGTCGCTCATGATCTTGAACGCGAGCGCGGCCAGCGGCTCGTCGTCGGAGGGCTTGCGCTTGACGATCTCCTCCGCGTTGCCCACGGCGTGGCCCTCGATGGCCTCGACGTCGAGCGGCGTGGGGAGGTAGCGCACGACCGCGTCGAGCAGGGGCTGAACGCCCTTGTTCTTGAACGCGGTACCGCAGAACACCGGGGTGATCGTGGTCTCGCTGGCCTTGCCGGACGCGATGGTGATACGACGGATCGCGGCGTGCAGCTGCTCCTCGGTGGGCTCGTTGCCCTCCAGGTACAGCTCCATGATCTCTTCGTCGTTCTCCGCGACGGCCTCGACCAGCTTGCCGTGCCACTCCTCGGCGGCCTCGGTGTGCGTGGCCGGGATGTCGACGACGTCGTACATCTCGCCCTTGGCGGCCTCGGCGGACCACACGAGCGCCTTCATGCGGACCAGGTCCACAACGCCCTTGAAGTCGGCCTCGGCACCGATCGGCAGCTGCATGACCAGCGGCTGCGCGCCCAGGCGGTCCTTGATCATGTCGACGCAGCGGTGGAACTCGGCACCGGTGCGGTCGAGCTTGTTCACGAAGCAGATGCGCGGAACGCCGTAGCGGTCCGCCTGACGCCACACCGTCTCGGACTGGGGCTCGACACCGGCGACGCCGTCGAACACCGTCACGGCACCGTCGAGCACGCGCAGGGAGCGCTCCACCTCGACGGTGAAGTCGACGTGACCCGGCGTGTCGATGATGTTGATCGTGTGGTCGACGTTGTCCAGCGGCCAGTGACAGGTGGTGGCAGCAGAGGTGATCGTGATGCCACGCTCCTGCTCCTGCTCCATCCAGTCCATCGTGGCGGAACCCTCGTGGGTCTCACCGATCTTGTAGGACACGCCGGTGTAGAACAGGATCCGCTCGGTGGTGGTCGTCTTGCCCGCGTCGATGTGGGCCATGATCCCGATGTTGCGGACCCTGGCCAGGTCAAGTGAAGTGGTAGCCATAAGGCTTCAGTCTTCTCTCGGTTCTCGATGGGGTAGCGACTACCAGCGGTAGTGCGCGAAGGCCTTGTTGGACTCGGCCATCTTGTGCGTGTCCTCGCGCTTCTTCACAGCGGCACCGAGGCCGTTGGAGGCGTCGAGGAGCTCGTTGAGCAGACGCTCGGTCATGGTCTTCTCGCGACGGGCGCGGGAGTAACCGACCAGCCAGCGCAGCGCCAGGGTGTTGGCGCGGCCGGGCTTGACCTCGACCGGCACCTGGTAGGTGGCGCCACCGACACGGCGGGACTTGACCTCGAGGGTCGGCTTGATGTTCTCCAGAGCGCGCTTCAGCGTGATGACCGGGTCGTTGCCGGTCTTCTCGCGCAGGCCCTCCATGGCGCCGTAGACGATGCGCTCGGCGGTGGAGCGCTTGCCGTTCAGCAGCACCTTGTTGATCAGGGAGGTCACCAGAGGAGAGCCGTAGACCGGGTCGATGATGACCGGACGCTTCGGGGCGGGGCCCTTACGAGGCATTCTTACTTCTCCTTCTTGGCGCCGTAACGGCTGCGGGCCTGCTTGCGGTTCTTGACACCCTGGGTGTCGAGCGAACCGCGGATGATCTTGTAGCGAACACCCGGCAGGTCCTTCACACGGCCGCCGCGCACGAGCACGATGGAGTGCTCCTGCAGGTTGTGTCCCTCACCCGGAATGTAAGCGGTGACCTCGATGCCGCTGGTCAGACGCACACGCGCGACCTTGCGGAGGGCCGAGTTCGGCTTCTTCGGGGTGGTCGTGAACACACGCGTGCAGACGCCGCGGCGCTGGGGCGAACCCTCGAGTGCGGGCGTCTTGTTCTTCTCGACCTTGTCCTGCCGGCCCTTGCGGACCAGCTGCTGGATCGTAGGCACTACTTCTCCGGTTTCTGTGTGCCGATGGGTACAGCTAACCTGGAACGTCGCCGACCCACGCGGTCGGGCGTGTCGAATCCCGCAGACTCCCACCGCAAGGCAGAAAGAGGCGCAGATCACGGTGGCCGTCAGCGGCTCCCGGTGCGGTTTGAAGGCACGCACGAAAGCCAGGGCACACCCCAGGCACAAGGTCTGAGCGTACCTACCTCATTCGCTGTGGTCAAAACAAATGGGCCCTGCCCGCCGCGCCTCGCGGGGCTTGTCAAGCCCGGGCCGCTCGGGCGATCTTCGAATCCACGGAACGTGATCTTCGGTCACCGGAATCCTCGCACGTCATCCCGCCCCCGCGATCCCGGCGATGACGAGCACGACCAGGAACACCGCCCAGCCCGCGACGGACAGCCAGCCCAGGACCAGCCCGGCCAGCGCGAGGCCGTCACCGCCCTCCCGGGTGCGGCGCATCTCCGCGCGGGCGGTGTGTCCCAGGACCACCGCCGGCAGGCCGGTCAGACCGGCCGTCATCAGCGTGAGCACCCCGCAGACCAGGGAGCCGACGGCCTTGCCATTGGTGGGCGGCGGGGCCGCCGGCAGGAACGTGGACGGCACGACAGGAGCCGCCGAGGTGAGCGGCGCCGGCCCCTGCGGCAGGTCGGCCACCAGCAGCGTCAGCTCCCCGACCGTACGCGCCTGGTACGCCCGTGCGACGCGCTGGTCGAGTTCCCGCTCGTCCAGGCGGCCCTCGCTGAAGCCCGCCCTGAGCACGTCCACGGCCCGCTCGCGGTCGGCGTGGGAAGCGAGCATGGAAGGGGCGCCCTGGCCCTGCCACGGCTGCGGAACCCCCTGCCCCCGCTGCCAGGGCTGCATGGGCCGCCATGACGGGTGTGACGGTTGATACGACACTGAGACCTCCCCCGGACCGCATGTGTCCCTCCATGATGCGCCAAGGGCGGCCATCCCGTTGCGGGATGGCCGCCCTTCAGCGCGTCAAGCAGCCGCTCGCCTACTGGTTGTACGGACCGTAGTCGTAGTCCTCCAGCGGAACGGCCTGGCCGGAGCCGGAGCCGAACGGCGAGTAGTCGATGTCGTCGTAACCCACGGCCGAGTACATCGCGGCCTTGGCCTCCTCGGTCGGCTCGACCCGGATGTTGCGGTAGCGGGACAGGCCCGTACCGGCCGGGATGAGCTTACCGATGATGACGTTCTCCTTGAGGCCGATCAGGGAGTCGGACTTGGCGTTGATCGCCGCGTCCGTCAGGACCCTGGTCGTCTCCTGGAAGGACGCCGCCGACAGCCAGGACTCGGTCGCCAGCGAGGCCTTGGTGATACCCATGAGCTGCGGACGACCGGAGGCCGGGTGACCGCCCTCCTGGACCACACGACGGTTCTCGTGCTCGAACTTCGAGCGCTCGACCAGTTCGCCGGGCAGCAGTTCGGCGTCGCCGGACTCGATGATCGTCACCCGGCGCAGCATCTGCCGGATGATGATCTCGATGTGCTTGTCGTGGATCGACACACCCTGCGAGTTGTAGACCTTCTGGACCTCGCCGACCAGGTGGACCTGGACGGCCCGCTGGCCCAGGATGCGCAACACGTCGTGCGGGTTGGTGGCACCCACGGTGAGCCTCTGGCCCACCTCGACGTGGTCGCCCTCGCCGACCAGCAGACGGGCACGCTTCGAGATCGGGTAGCTCGTCTCGTCGCTGCCGTCGTCCGGAGTGATGACGAGCTTCTTGGTCTTCTCGGTCTCCTCGATCCGGACGCGTCCGGCCGCCTCGGAGATCGGGGCGACACCCTTCGGCGTACGGGCCTCGAAGAGCTCGACGACACGCGGCAGACCCTGGGTGATGTCGTCACCGGCCACACCACCGGTGTGGAAGGTACGCATCGTCAGCTGGGTGCCGGGCTCACCGATGGACTGGGCGGCGATGATGCCGACCGCCTCACCGATGTCGACCAGCTTGCCGGTGGCGAGCGAACGGCCGTAGCACATGGCGCAGGTGCCCACCGCGGACTCGCAGGTCAGGACCGAGCGGGTCTTGACCTCCGCCACGCCGCGGGAGACGAGCTCCTCGATGAGCACGTCGCCCAGGTCGGTGCCGGCCGGGGCCAGCACCTGACCGTCGACCACGATGTCCTCGGCGAGGCAGCGCGCGTACACGGACGTCTCGACGTTGTCCGCCTTGCGCAGCACGCCGTCGGCGCCCCGCTCGGCGATGTGCAGACGCAGGCCGCGGTCGGTGCCGCAGTCCTCCTCGCGGATGATGACGTCCTGGGAGACGTCGACCAGACGACGGGTGAGGTAACCCGAGTCGGCGGTACGCAGGGCGGTGTCGGCCAGACCCTTACGGGCACCGTGCGTGGAGATGAAGTACTCCAGCACGGACAGACCCTCACGGAACGACGCCTTGATGGGCCGCGGGATGGTCTCGTTCTTGGCGTTCGACACCAGACCGCGCATACCGGCGATCTGACGCATCTGCATCATGTTTCCTCGGGCGCCCGAGGAAACCATCATGAAGATCGGGTTGGTCTTCGGGAAGTTCTCGTTCATCGCCTCGGCGACCTCGTTGGTCGCCTTGGTCCAGATCGCGATGAGCTCCTGGGTCCGCTCGTCCTTCGTGATCAGACCGCGCTCGTACTGCTTCTGGACCTTCTCGTCCTGCGCCTCGTAGCCGCGGACGATCTCCTTCTTCGCCTCGGGTACGACGACGTCGGAGATGGCGACGGTGACACCGGAGCGGGTGGCCCAGTAGAAGCCGGCCGACTTCAGGTTGTCGAGCGTGGCCGCCACGATGACCTTCGGGTAGCGCTCGGCGAGGTCGTTGACGATCTCGGAGAGCTGCTTCTTGCCCACCTCGAAGTCGACGAACGGGTAGTCCTCGGGCAGCAGCTCGTTGAAGAGCGCGCGGCCCAGGGTCGTCCTCAGGCGGAAGGAGTCACCCTGCTGCCACTCCGGCTCGCCCTCCTCGCGGGCCGGCGGGGTCCAGCCACGCGGCGGGATGGTGCCCACCGGGAAGCGGACGTCCACCCGCGACTGGAGCGAGAGCTCGCCGGCGTCGAACGCCATGATCGCCTCGGCGACCGACGCGAAGGAGCGCTCCTCGCCCTTGGCCTCGCGGCCCTCGGCGTCGGTGGTGAGGAAGTAGAGACCGAGGACCATGTCCTGGGTCGGCATCGTCACCGGACGGCCGTCGGCCGGCTTGAGGATGTTGTTCGAGGACAGCATCAGGATGCGGGCCTCGGCCTGCGCCTCCGCGGACAGCGGCAGGTGCACGGCCATCTGGTCACCGTCGAAGTCCGCGTTGAACGCGGTGCACACGAGCGGGTGGATCTGGATGGCCTTGCCCTCGACCAGCTGCGGCTCGAAGGCCTGGATGCCGAGGCGGTGCAGGGTGGGCGCACGGTTCAGCAGAACCGGGTGCTCCGCGATGACCTCTTCCAGCACGTCGTACACGACCGTGCGGCCGCGCTCGACCATGCGCTTGGCCGACTTGATGTTCTGCGCGTGGTTCAGGTCGACCAGGCGCTTCATCACGAACGGCTTGAACAGCTCCAGCGCCATCGCCTTCGGCAGACCGCACTGGTGCAGCTTCAGCTGCGGACCGACGACGATCACGGAACGGGCCGAGTAGTCGACGCGCTTGCCGAGCAGGTTCTGACGGAAGCGGCCCTGCTTGCCCTTGAGCATGTCGGACAGCGACTTCAGCGGACGGTTGCCGGGGCCCGTGACCGGGCGGCCGCGGCGGCCGTTGTCGAAGAGCGCGTCGACGGCCTCCTGAAGCATGCGCTTCTCGTTGTTCACGATGATCTCGGGCGCGCCGAGGTCGAGAAGCCGCTTCAGGCGGTTGTTGCGGTTGATGACACGGCGGTACAGGTCGTTCAGGTCGGAGGTCGCGAAGCGGCCACCGTCCAGCTGCACCATCGGACGCAGGTCCGGCGGGATGACCGGCACGCAGTCCAGGACCATGCCCTTGGGGCTGTTGGACGTCTGCAGGAACGCGGAGACGACCTTCAGGCGCTTCAGTGCGCGGGTCTTCTTCTGGCCCTTGCCGGTGCGGATGATCTCGCGGAGCTTCTCGGCCTCCTCCTCGAGGTCGAAGGACTCCAGGCGCTTCTGCAGCGCCGCGGCACCCATCGAGCCGTCGAAGTACGTGCCGAACCGGTCGCGCAGCTCGCGGTAGAGCAGCTCGTCGCCCTCGAGGTCCTGGACCTTGAGGTTCTTGAACCGGGTCCACACCTCGTCGAGGCGGTCGATCTCGCGCTGCGCGCGGTCGCGCAGCTGCTTCATCTCACGCTCGGCACCCTCGCGCACCTTGCGGCGCACGTCGGCCTTGGCACCCTCGGCCTCCAGCTCGGCGAGGTCCGCCTCGAGCTTCTTGGCGCGGGCCTCCAGGTCGGCGTCGCGGCGCTGCTCGATCTGCTGGCGCTCGACGGAGACGTGGGCCTCCAGCGACGGCAGGTCGCGGGTGCGGCGCTCGTCGTCGACGTACGTGATCATGTACGCCGCGAAGTAGATGACCTTCTCCAGGTCCTTCGGGGCCAGGTCGAGCAGGTAGCCCAGGCGCGACGGGACGCCCTTGAAGTACCAGATGTGGGTGACGGGCGCGGCCAGCTCGATGTGGCCCATCCGCTCACGGCGCACCTTGGCGCGCGTGACCTCGACGCCACAGCGCTCGCAGATGATGCCCTTGAAGCGGACGCGCTTGTACTTGCCGCAGTAGCACTCCCAGTCCCGGGTGGGGCCGAAGATCTTCTCGCAGAAGAGCCCGTCCTTTTCCGGCTTGAGGGTGCGGTAGTTGATGGTCTCGGGCTTCTTGACCTCGCCGTGGCTCCACTGACGGATGTCGTCAGCGGTGGCCAGGCCGATCCGGAGCTCGTCGAAGAAGTTGACGTCGAGCACTATGCGTCAATCCCTCTCAGGGTCGTAAGTCTGTGGTCTGAAACGGGGGCCTGGGGGTCGGCGGGCCTCCTGGTCAGGAGGCCCCCCGGACTCCCGTCAGACCTCTTCGACGCTGCTCGGCTCGCGCCGGGACAGGTCGATGCCGAGCTCCTCCGCAGCGCGGAAGACATCCTCGTCGGTGTCGCGCATCTCGATGGACATACCGTCGCTGGACAGCACCTCCACGTTCAGGCACAGGGACTGCATCTCCTTGATGAGCACCTTGAAGGACTCGGGGATGCCGGGCTCGGGGATGTTCTCGCCCTTGACGATGGCCTCGTAGACCTTCACGCGGCCGGTGACGTCGTCGGACTTGATGGTCAGCAGCTCCTGGAGGGCGTAGGCGGCGCCGTAGGCCTCGAGGGCCCACACCTCCATCTCGCCGAAGCGCTGGCCACCGAACTGGGCCTTACCACCCAGCGGCTGCTGGGTGATCATCGAGTACGGACCGGTCGAACGGGCGTGCAGCTTGTCGTCGACCAGGTGGTGCAGCTTCAGGATGTACATGTAGCCGACCGAGATCGGGTCCGGGAACGGCTCACCGCTGCGGCCGTCGAACAGCCGCGCCTTGCCGGACGGGAGGACCATGCGGTCGCCGTCGCGGTTCGGGATGGTGTGCTGGAGCAGACCCGCCAGCTCGTCCTCACGGGCACCGTCGAAGACCGGGGTGGCCACGTTGGTGCCGGGGGCGACCTGGTCGGCGCCGATGGCCTGGAGGCGCTCCGCCCACTCGTCCGCGAGGCCGGAGACGTCCCAGCCGCGGCTGGCGAGCCAGCCGAGGTGGATCTCCAGGACCTGTCCCGGGTTCATTCGGGACGGCACACCCAGCGGGTTGAGGATGATGTCGACCGGGGTGCCGTCCTCCAGGAACGGCATGTCCTCGATCGGCAGGATCTTGGAGATGACGCCCTTGTTGCCGTGGCGGCCGGCGAGCTTGTCACCGTCGGTGATCTTGCGCTTCTGCGCGACGTAGACGCGGACCAGCTGGTTCACGCCCGGCGGCAGCTCGTCGCCCTCCTCGCGGTCGAAGACGCGCACGCCGATGACCTTGCCGGTCTCGCCGTGCGGCACCTTCAGCGAGGTGTCACGGACCTCACGGGCCTTCTCACCGAAGATCGCGCGCAGCAGGCGCTCCTCCGGGGTCAGCTCGGTCTCGCCCTTCGGGGTCACCTTGCCGACGAGGATGTCGCCGGCGATGACCTCGGCGCCGATGCGGATGATGCCGCGCTCGTCGAGGTCGGCGAGGACCTCCTCGGAGACGTTCGGGATGTCCCGGGTGATCTCCTCGGGGCCGAGCTTGGTGTCACGGGCGTCGACCTCGTGCTCCTCGATGTGGATCGAGGAGAGGACGTCGTCCTGGACGAGGCGCTGCGACAGGATGATCGCGTCCTCGTAGTTGTGACCCTCCCACGGCATGAACGCGACCAGCAGGTTCTTGCCGAGCGCCATCTCGCCGTTCTGGGTGGCCGGGCCGTCGGCGAGGACCTGGCCCTCGACGACACGGTCGCCCTCGTTGACGATGACCTTCTGGTTGACCGAGGTGCCCTGGTTGGAGCGGGCGAACTTGGCCAGGCGGTACGTGATGTACGTGCCGTCGTCGTTGGTCGTGGTGATGTAGTCGGCGGAGATCTCCTGGACCACACCGGCCTTCTCGGCCTTGACGACGTCGCCGGCGTCGACGGCGGAGCGGTACTCCATGCCGGTGCCGACGAGCGGGGCCTCCGACTTGATGAGCGGAACGGCCTGGCGCATCATGTTCGCGCCCATGAGGGCACGGTTGGCGTCGTCGTGCTCGAGGAAGGGGATCATGGCGGTCGCGACCGACACCATCTGGCGCGGCGAGACGTCCATGTAGTCGACGTCCTCGGGGCTGACGTAGTCGACCTCGCCGCCACGGCGGCGGACGAGCACGCGGGCCTCGGCGAAGCGCAGGTCGTCCGTCAGGGTGGCGTTGGCCTGCGCGATGACGAAGCGGTCCTCCTCGTCGGCGGTCAGGTAGTCGACCTCGTCGGTGACCTGGCCGTCGTCGACCTTGCGGTACGGGGTCTCGACGAACCCGAACGCGTTGACCCGGCCGTAGGAGGCGAGCGAGCCGATCAGACCGATGTTCGGGCCTTCCGGCGTCTCGATCGGGCACATGCGGCCGTAGTGCGAGGGGTGCACGTCACGGACCTCGAAGCCGGCCCGCTCACGGGAGAGACCACCCGGGCCGAGGGCCGACAGGCGGCGCTTGTGGGTGAGACCCGACAGCGGGTTGTTCTGGTCCATGAACTGCGACAGCTGGCTGGTGCCGAAGAACTCCTTGATGGAGGCGACGACCGGCCGGATGTTGATCAGGGTCTGCGGCGTGATCGCCTCGACGTCCTGCGTGGTCATGCGCTCGCGGACGACACGCTCCATACGGGCCAGACCGGTACGGACCTGGTTCTGGATGAGCTCGCCCACGCTGCGCAGACGGCGGTTGCCGAAGTGGTCGATGTCGTCGGTCTCGACGACGATCGTCTGACCGCTGTCGCCGACCGTCTCGATCTCGCCCGCGTGCAGCTTCACCAGGTACTTGATCGTCGAGATGACGTCCTCGACGGTCAGGACGCCGGCGTCCAGCGGAGCGTCCGCACCCAGCTTCTTGTTGACCTTGTAGCGGCCGACCTTGGCGAGGTCGTAGCGCTTGGGGTTGAAGTACAGGTTCTCGAGCAGCGTCTGCGCGGCCTCACGCGTGGGGGGCTCGCCCGGGCGCAGCTTGCGGTAGATGTCCAGCAGCGCGTCGTCCTGGCCCTGGGTGTGGTCCTTCTCCAGGGTGGCGCGCATCGACTCGTAGTCGCCGAACTCCTCGAGGATCTGCTCGTTGGTCCAGCCGAGCGCCTTCAGCAGGACGGTGACCGACTGCTTGCGCTTGCGGTCGATGCGGACACCGACCATGTCGCGCTTGTCGATCTCCATCTCCAGCCAGGCACCCCGGGAGGGGATGATCTTGGCGGAGAAGATGTCCTTGTCGGACGTCTTGTCGATGGAGGAGTCGAAGTAGACACCGGGGGAACGGACCAGCTGAGACACCACGACACGCTCGGTGCCGTTGATGACGAAGGTGCCCTTGTTCGTCATGAGCGGGAAGTCGCCCATGAAGACGGTCTGGGACTTGATCTCGCCGGTCTCGTTGTTGGTGAACTCGGCCGTGACGAAGAGCGGGGCCGCGTACGTGAAGTCGCGCTCCTTGCACTCGTCGATCGAGTTCTTGGGCGGCTCGAAGCGGTGGTCGCGGAACGTCAGCGACATCGACCCGGAGAAGTCCTCGATCGGGGAGATCTCCTCGAAGATCTCCTCGAGGCCGGACTTGGTGGGGACGTCCTGACCGGACTCCAGAGCATCCTCGACACGAGCCTTCCACGCGTCGTTGCCGAGCAGCCAGTCGAAGCTCTCGGTTTGCAGCGCGAGAAGGTTCGGAACCTCGAGGGGCTCCTTGATCTTTGCAAAGGAGATGCGCAGCGGGGCGGTGCTGGCGCCGTTGTTCGTATTCGCGGTCGAGGCGTTGCGCGAGGCGGCCAAGAGGGGGTCCTTCCGAGGGCTCGGACTCACTACGCGCGTACCGGCCCCCCGCCGCCGCTTGAGGACAGGTCGTCCTGATCGGGCCGAAAGGCCAGGTCAAGGATGATCTGGTCGTCGTTGCTGAGGCGAGGGCATGCCCCTGGTGACGGGCAGGGGACAGCTAACAGGCAGCGCAAAGGGTCAGTGTAGCCACATGGCACACTGATGTCCAGTGCGGGTTTTTTGAGACCCTCGTACTTGTCAACGTCTGCGGCCTACCTGCCCTCAACGCAACCTGATACTGCCCTCTTCGTCGCCGATCCATGCCTCGGATTCGGATCCTTGTGACGACGCGTCCTGAGAATTGCGCGCTGCGTGCGGTTCGTCAAGGCCTCCCATGGCCAAACCGGATGCTGCCATCGTCACTTGCAGCCCGCCGCCGGAGCTCTGGAGGCACGACGAAGATCACCATACCCCTCCCTGCCGCCGGCGCAAGGCAGCCGGCACCGGCCCCCTCGAACGCCGAAGAGCGACCACCCGGATGGATGATCGCTCCTCGGTGCGTTCGCGTTACAGCCCTACCGGGCCGTGATCAGCGCGCGGGAGTCCTTCGCGGACCCGTGGAGGTCTTACTTGACCTCGACGGAGGCGCCGGCGCCCTTGAGGGCCTCGGCGGCCTTGTCCGCGGCCTCCTTGTTGACCTTCTCGAGGACGGGCTTCGGCGCACCGTCGACCAGGTCCTTGGCCTCCTTCAGGCCCAGGGAGGTCAGCTCGCGCACGACCTTGATGACCTGGATCTTCTTGTCGCCCGCGCCGGAGAGGATGACGTCGAACTCGTCCTTCTCCTCGGGAGCCTCGGCAACCGGGGCGCCCGGGCCGGCCATCATGACCGGGGCGGCCGCGGCGGCGGTGACGTCGAACTTCTCCTCGAAGGCCTTCACGAACTCGGAGAGCTCGATGAGGGTCATCTCCTCGAACTGCGCGAGCAGGTCTTCCTGGCTGAGCTTCGCCATGATGGCGGTCCTTCCACTAAATCGGCAGGTGCCGGATGTACTGGGTGAGGCGGGCGTACGTCGGCCCGCTGCGACCCCCGCCGCGTCAGGCGGCGCGGATCAGAAAGCGAGCCGAGTTACTCGGCACCGCCCTGCTCGTCCTGCTTGGCGCGCAGCGCGTCCACGGTGCGGACGAGCTTCGACGGCAGCGCCTGGAAGACGGAGGCAGCCTGGGACTGCTTCCCCTTGAAGGCACCGGCCAGCTTGGAGAGCAGAACCTCGCGGGACTCGAGGTCCGCAAGCTTCTTGATCTCGTCGGCGGACAGCGCCTTGCCGTCAAGGACACCGCCCTTGATGACGAGATTCGGGTTGTCCTTGGCGAAGTCACGGAGACCCTTCGCCGACTCCACCGGGTCACCGGTGACGAAGGCGACGGCCGTCGGACCAGCGAAGAGCTGGTCGTCCAGCGTGATCCCGGCCTCGTTGGCCGCAATCTTGGTCAGCGTGTTCTTCACCACGGCGTACTGGGCGTTCTCACCGAGCGACCGGCGCAGCGTCTTGAGCTGCGCCACGGTGAGACCGCGGTACTCGGTCAGCACGGCGGCGTTGGAGCTGCGGAACTTGTCCGTCAGCTCCGCAACCGCGGCAGCCTTGTCGGGCCTCGCCATAGAGCCTCGGCCTCCTTCCGGGTGATTCGGACCGCGCGGACCCGAAGGAGGACTGGGGAAAACGAAACGCCCCGGCGCAGGCGCACGGGGCGGACTCGACCGGTCGCACACACGGGGATCGACGTGTGCTCCGGGAGTTCTTCCACAGTCACCTGCGCGGGTCGTCCGCAGTTCAGCGGATCCTTCGGCCACCGCGCCCTCGTTCGAGCGCACGGCAACGACCAGCGGTCTTTGGCTTCTGTGGGAGCGTACGGGAAGGGGTCACCGCAAAGCAAATCGCCCCGGGAACGCGGCTCAGGAGCCGATGCCGGTGCCGCCCGCGGTGGTGCCCTGGGACTTCATCAGGTCCTTGAAGTCCTTGGTGTCGCCGGCCGGGGGCGCCTGGACGGCGGTCTTCACGCCGTAGTCGCTGTAGTAGGCGGTGTTGGTCATGGCGCCGGTCGCCATCTCCGCCTTCTCGACCTTCTTGACCAGCAGGTTCTGGTCGTTGACCCAGATGTCGACGGACTCGGTGGTGACCCCCGCCTCGCTGAGCTGCTTCTTCAACTCGTCCATCTGGCGCTTGGGCAGGTTCGAGCTCTTGTCGGCGAAGTCGGCGACGTTCACCGTGCCCGCGTAGTGCGTGGTGTGCTCGCCGCGCACCGTCGCCTCGCCGACCTTCCTGACGTCGCCGGAGGCCAGCAGCAGCTTCACCGACTGGTTCGGCGTGGCGTTCTTCAGCTGCTCCTGCATGTACGCCCCGGAGCCGCCGACGAGGTCCCCGAGGTCCTGGTAGCCGTACCGGATCCAGTGCTTGCCGCCCGTCTGCCGCGCGTAGGCGTCGCTCATGTGCGCGTAGTAGGCGTCGGGCAGGTAGCGCGCCTCCATCGTCGTGGACCCGATCCGGCGCATCGTCTCGGCGACCGTGCCGCCGGTGTAGGTGAGCGTGAGCGTGCCGGTCAGGCCGTCACCCCAGTCGAGGGTGCCGCTGCCCTTCATCGACATCAGCGTGCCGATGCTGGTCGTCATCGACACCCTGGCGGAGTCGGCCTCGGCGGTGGAGGTGTCGGCGGAGCGCAGGGCCGCGATGGGGCTCACGTGCGTAACACCCCGGCCGGCCGCGCCGTCGCCCTTGCCCGAGCCGCCGGAGGAACCGGAGGAGCCGCAGGCGGCCACTGCCGTCAGCGAGGTCACCGCCACGACGGAGAGCGTGATACGGCGCGCGGTCGTGCTCTTCATTCGTCCCACCCCTATGCGGTTGCTGCGATCTTCACGCTAACGCAGGCCTGTGACGGGCGTACGGGAGTCGCACAAGACGTCGCCCGCCGACGTACGGAGGACGTCGTACAGGAGCCCCACGGCGAAGGGACGAGTCCCGCACCCCAAAAGGTTGCGGGACTCGTCCCTTCGCTGTGCGAGCCGTGGGCTCAGACCGCGGCCGGGTCCTCCTCGACGAGGAGGTTGCGGGTGCGGTTCGGGTCGACCGGGATGCCGGGGCCCATCGTGGTGGTGATGGCGGCCTTCTTGATGTAGCGACCCTTGGCGGCGGACGGCTTCAGACGGAGGATCTCCTCCAGCGCCGCGCCGTAGTTCTCCACCAGCTTGCTGTCGTCGAACGACGTCTTGCCGATGATGAAGTGCAGGTTCGAGTGCTTGTCGACGCGGAACTCGATCTTGCCGCCCTTGATGTCGGTGACGGCCTTGGCCACGTCGGGGGTGACGGTGCCGGTCTTCGGGTTCGGCATCAGACCACGCGGGCCGAGGACGCGGCCGAGGCGGCCGACCTTGCCCATGAGGTCCGGGGTGGCGACGACGGCGTCGAAGTCCAGACGGCCCTTCGACACCTCGTCGATCAGCTCGTCCGCGCCGACGATGTCGGCGCCGGCGGCACGTGCGGCCTCGGCACGGTCACCGGTCGCGAAGACCAGGACCCGGGCGGTCTTACCGGTGCCGTGCGGAAGGTTCACGGTGCCACGGACCATCTGGTCGGCCTTGCGCGGGTCGACACCCAGACGGAAGGCGACCTCGACGGTGCCGTCGAACTTGGTCGTGGAGGTCTCCTTGGCGAGACGGACGGCCTCGAGCGGGGCGTACAGCTTCTCCCGGTCGACCTTGGCGTCCGCAGCGCGGAGAGCCTTGCTGCGCTTGCTCACAACTGCTCCTGTGTGTTCTGAAAGGAGTCGTGGTACGGGCCGAGCAGACCCTGCCACGTGCGGCCTTCAGCCGCATGGTGCTACGAAGGTGGGGTTCAGCCCTCGACCGTGACGCCCATGGAACGCGCGGTGCCGGCGATGATCTTCGCGGCGGCGTCCAGGTCGTTGGCGTTGAGGTCGGGCAGCTTGGTCTGGGCGATCTCACGGACCTGCGCCTCGGTGATCTTGGCGACCTTGGTCTTGTGCGGCTCGCCGGAGCCCTTCTCCACGCCCGCGGCCTTGAGGATCATCTTGGCGGCCGGCGGGGTCTTGGTGATGAAGGTGAAGGAACGGTCCTCGTAGACCGTGATCTCCACCGGGATGACCCAACCGCGCTGCGACTCGGTCGCGGCGTTGTAGGCCTTGCAGAACTCCATGATGTTGACGCCGTGCTGACCCAGCGCCGGGCCGACCGGCGGAGCCGGGTTGGCGGCGCCGGCCTGGATCTGGAGCTTGATGAGCCCCGTGACCTTCTTCTTCTTGGGAGGCATTGCTCTCCGGGTCCTTTCGATTCGGGTCCTGCCGGCGCTCGGGTACCACCCGGACGCAGGCATACCGCACAACGATAACGGGTATGGCTGCGCGGCTGAAAACCGGGCAGGTCAGGCACCCGCCGGAGCGTTCGCCTGACCTGCGCGGAAGCGGTTCGTCCAGAAAGAACCGCGGTGAACTAGTTCTTCTGGAAGTGTAGGGCCGGGGCTCTGACCTGCGGCTGTGTAATCGATCAACGCTGCGACCTGCCGCTTAGCTGTCGGCGGTTGTCAGCGTTGGTTGTCGTTGAGCGCCCTTTGACGGCCCCAGGACGGCCCCAGGACTGGCCACTACTGGGCTTCGCCTCGGCCCGGCATGCCAGACTGCGGCCGTGGAGGAGATCTACCAACTGTGGTTGGCGGCCGTGCCGAGCCCCATACCTGAGAACGAGGCTCGGATCTATTGGAACTGCAAGGAAGATCCAACCCCGGTTCTGGACGAGGGCTTGCGTCGGGCCGCCTACCTCTACGTAGGTTCCTGGGGTGATGAGCACGAGCCGGAGAATCTGCATGCGGGCCAAGGGCACTGCCCTGCCAACCGGCTGCACAGCTGGCTCTTCTACCTCGGGACGATCGACCGCTATCAGGCGCCGTTGCTTGACGATGAGCTGATGGCCCAGCTGGTCGAGCTCTACCGTCCCCGTTCCAGTGATCTCCCGGCCGACGTGATCGACCTTTCACAGCTGGAGAGCTTTCTCCGCCAGCACCTGGGGCTGTACCTCCTCACTGAGGAACCCGGCTCGGATACATACGGGTAGACATTGCGCTTAGGTCGGCGTAGCGACTTTGGCCGGGAGCTGCTTTGGCGCGAGTGATCATGGCCCCGTAAGCTTCCGGCGCGTCGGGCAGTCTGTGGACCTGCCCGGTAAAGCACGACGTTGGGGCCATGATCTTCGAGGCTCGCGCCAAAGTGGCTGGCTAAAGTCGCGGAGCCGACCGCCCCAGCCACGATGTGTTCTGACCTCATGCTCCGTGTGCCTGCCTCTTGGGCGGGAGTGGGCGGCTGGCGGTGCCGAGCGGGGCGGAGACATGAGCGCGGGCGCCGCCAGCCGCCCGCGCCCGCCCGGAGGAGCGAAGCGACGACGGGTGCTTGATGAGGTAGAGAAACCTGTAACGGGCTCACTCTGTGATGGGCTGCGGTGCCGGACTCTCGTCTACGAACCCGTGATCGGTCGGCCGTGCTGGCCTCTGAGCAAGCCACCCAGATACTCGGGGCCCTCCGTTAACGGCGGAGCCTTCTCGAACGGTCCGGACATGTTCAAAGCCCTGCTGAAGGTAGTAGCGCTGTAGGGCCTGGTTCGTCGTCCACGCGTCGAGGCGGAGCCACTTCGCGCCGGATCGGTAAGCCCGGTCGCTTGCCCAATCCAGCAACCTGCCGCCGAGATCTTGACCCGCGTGGGTCCGGGCAACGGTGAGCTTGTTGATGAACATCGAGGGCTCGCTCAGCTCCTCGGCCGACCACAACCCGTCTTCCGCCTCGGGAGTTAGTGTGATCGTCGCTGGGGTTGCATCGCCGTCGCGGACCATGAACACCGTCCCGGCCTCGATGGTCGCCAGCAGCCGATCCGCCGGGTACGGTCGGCTCCACTGATCGCTGCCTAGCTTGCTGAGCCACGATGCCGCCTCTTGGCGGAACGCGAGCAAGCGGGCAAGGTCATCTGGTGTTGCGGGACTGATCTTCACTGGGGCTCGTTCTCGTTCCGGGCGGACAGGTCGCCGATCTCGTAGGTCATCCGGTTCAGGTCGCCCCGGAAGGTGGTGATCGTGCAACGGATCGGCCGATCACTGGAGTAGCCCGTACGTGTCCAGAGCAACACGGGAACCCCCGCGCCGATCTCCAGGATTCGGGCCTCCTCGGGCGTCGGCATTCGAGTGGCGATCTCGTCGGCGTATCCGATCTGCTCGATACCGAGACTCCCGAGGTACCGGGTCGTTCCCTCGTCGATGTCCCCCGGCTCCGTCAGCCTGGGGGCCCTTTCGATCAGCCATTCTGGGTACTGCGTGGCCTGGGTTGACCACGGCACATCATCAACGAAGCGGTGGCAGAACCGCAGGACGGTCCTCGAACCCTCCTCGACCTTGAGCCGCTTCGCCACGTACTCGTTGGCGGTGGTCAGTTCGACCCGAAAGGTTTGATGGGGTCGCCGACCTGCGTTCGTGACATCGGTGGAGTACGCGTCGCCGTTCTGCGGAAAGCTCAGGTCCTCGAACCGGGAGGCGTTCAGCTCGAACACCTCGTGCTTCCGGACCTCGTATCCAAGCCCTTGGCTGGACGAGATCAGCCCCTGACTGACCAGGAGGTTCAGGCCGGACCGCACGGTGTTCCTGGAGGCGTCGAAACGAGCCGACAGCTCGCTCTCCGAAGGAAGCCGCGCGCCGGGCGCATAGACGCCACTGTCGATCTCGCGACGTAGGGCGTCGGCGACCTGTCGGTACTTCGGCTGCTTGCTCATGCCCTCCATCATGACGCACTCGGTCAACTTGTTGGTACATGTGTGCGCGAATCCCTTGACGGGAGTCGCTGAGCAGTGCAGCATCGAGCTTGTACCAACAAGTTGAGCAAGGGGTCCAACTGGAACCCCAGGCGTAAGCCAGGGGCGGCGCTCCCACCGCCAAGTAGAACCGCCGCCCCCAGTCCCATGAAGGGAAGTTCCATCATGGCTGGAACACTTGAGGTCCTGCACATCGCACGTCCGGTCGAGGATGACGAGCAGTGCTCGGACTGCGTCGGCTCGCTGGTGACCGTGGACAGCGGAGAGCTGTCGGGTCTGCCGGGTGCGCTGGTGCCCTGCATCTGCGTTCCGTCCTTCGGCGGCCGGTGGGAGTGGTGCTCTGAACCGTCCGGCATCCCGTGCGCGTGCTGGATGGCGCGCTGGCCGTTCAACGGCGGTCACACCGGGCTCGTGCCGCTGACCCCGGACGAGTTCGACGACGACGGCCCGCTGTACCGGCCGTGCCCCGTCCACGCGGTGGCGCTCGCCTCGACGGCGGTGGTCGCATGACCGCCCTCGCCGTCGTCCCGCTGACCGGCCATCCCCGGCCTGCCGTGCAGCCCCCGGCCCAGCGTCCCGCCGGTACACCGCTGGCGCAGGTCCGGGCGGCCCGTGGCTGGTCCCAGTTCCAGGTGATCCGGGCGCTGACGCTGCTCGCTGAGCACTGGGGCTGGCCGATCGCCTCCGAGCCCTCGCTGAAGGTGCAGCTCTCCCGCTGGGAGAACGGTGCCAACGGGCCGAACCCGAGCTATCAGGTGCTGCTCTGTGCGGTGCTGCGGGCCACCCCGGAAGAGCTGGGCTTCGGCCGTGCTTCCCGCCCGGCGGCTCCGCTGCCCGGTGAGGACGTGGCCGCGCTCGCCGACCGCGTCCAGGCCCTGGAAACCCTGGTGGTCCAGCTTTCCGCGCGGCTCGGGGCGGTGAGTGCGTGACGGTCTTCCCCGTCGCCCCGGAGGCCGTGGCCGGTGCTGCGGCCTCCCTGGGCACCGACCCCCTGACCCTTGCCGACCTGCTGCGGGTCGCCAACGCGCCCGGCTTCGACCGCTGGCAAGACCAGATCCGCCGGACCGGCGGCTGCTCCAATCCGATTCACCTCGTCGGCCAGACCGTCACCCGCGACGCTCGCACGGGTGACGTCCTGTACTCCTACTCGACCGAGCAGGAACCGGGCGGACGGCTCCGGGTGGCCTGCGGCAACCGGCGGGCCTCTCGCTGCCCGGCCTGCGCCTGGACCTACGCGGGGGACACCTACCACCTGATCCGCGCCGGGATCACCGGCGACGAACGTAAGGACGTGCCCGCGACCGTGCGGGATCACCCGCGTGTCTTCGCCACCCTCACCGCTCCCTCGTTCGGCCCGGTCCACAACCGTCCCGACTCCGGCCAGTGCCGCTGCGGTGCCCGGCACACCGAGGATGACCCGGCCCTCGGCACAGCCCTCGACCCGGCCTCGTACGACTACGCCGGGTCCGTGCTGTGGAACAACCACGCCGGGGACCTGTGGCGCCGCTTCACCATCTACCTGCGCCGCGAGATCGCCGCCCGCGCGGGCATCACGCAGACGGCCATGAAGGAGGTATGCCGGGTCGCCTTCGGCAAGGTCGCCGAGTTCCAAAAGCGCGGCGCCGTGCACTTCCACGCCGTGGTCCGGCTCGACGGCCCGGACGGTCCCGGCACCCCTCCGCCGTCCTGGGCCACCGTCGCCCTCCTGGACGAGTCGATCCGTGCTGCCGCTGCTCGCGTGTCCGTGCCGGTGTCCGCTGCCGGGGACTTCCCCGCCCGCACCTTGCGCTGGGGCTCCCAGGTCGACGTACAAGCCATCGGCGCCCTGGGCCGCGAGGAACTGACCGAACAGGCCGTGGCCTCCTACGTCGCCAAGTACGCCACCAAAGCCGCCGAGACCACCGGCACCGTTGACCGCCGCATCGGGGAGCTGGCCGAACTCGACAAGCTCACCTTGCCCGCCCATACCCGGCGACTGATCGAAGCGTGCTGGGCGCTCGATGACGCCTACCCGGACCGGCTGCTGTGGCGCTGGGCTCACATGCTCGGCTTCCGCGGGCACTTCTCCACCAAATCCCGCCGCTACTCCACCACCCTCGGCGCGCTGCGCCAGGTGAGGGCCGACTACCGCGCCCGGCAGGAACGCCACGAACGCGGGCTCTCCGAAGACCTCGACGACACGGAGGGCTCCACGCTCGTGCTCGCCCACTGGACCTACGCCGGGCAAGGGCACACCCCCGGTGAATCCTGGCTCGCTGCCTCGATCGCCCGGGACCTGCGTCTGAACCGAGAGACAGCGCGCGAAGCGCTCGCTGACCTGCACGACATGGACGACATGGAGGTGTGGGCATGAAGCGCTCACTGCCCGACCGCTACCTGACCCCGATCGACCTGGCCGACCTCCTCGGCGTTCCGGTCGAGACCGTCTACCAGTGGCGCCGCAAGCAGACCGGACCGCGCGGCTTCCGCATAGGCCGGCATCTCCGCTTCGACCCCGAAGACGTCCGCGTCTGGGTCGAGTCCCAGATGGAAGAGGCTGCCTGATGGCCGGACACGTCCAAGACCGCTGGTACAAGGTCGAGACCGGCTCCGATGGCAAGCCCGTCAAGGTCAAGACCGACCGCTTCGGCGTCGGCCTGCGCTACCGCGCCCGGTACGTCGGGCCTGACGGCTCCGAGAAGTCCAAGAGCTTCCCGGACCGCAAGAAGCGCGAGGCTGAGCGGTGGCTGGCCAACATCGAGGCCGACATGTCGCGCGGCCACTACATCGACCCCACGGCCGGAAAGATCACGTTCAGGAAGTACGCCGAAGACTGGTTGGCCTCCCAGACAACCGACCCGGCTACCCGCATCGCGGTCGAGAGTCGGCTACGGCTCCACGCCTTCCCGCACCTGGGCAGTCGGCCACTGGCTTCGTTCCAGCCGTCGCACATCCGCTCTTGGGCTCGGCTTCTCGAGGACACCGGGGCGGCCAGCTCGTACCGGCGGGTGATCTTCGGGAACGTCTCGGCCGTGCTGTCGGCCGCCGTGGATGACGGCTACCTGGCGCGCAACCCGTGCCGTGCTGGCTCGGTCCGACCGCCCAAGCCGTCCCCCGGACGGATCACGCCCTGGACGCCTGATCGCGTCTTCGCGGTCCGGGACGGGATGCCTGATCGTCTCCGGGCCATGGTCGACGTGGGTGCGGGCTGCGGCCTTCGCCAGGGCGAGATCTTCGGGCTTGCCGTGGACGACGTAGACCCGCTGGCCGGTGTGCTGCGCGTCACACAACAGGTGAAGCTGGTGAACGGTCACCTGATCTTCGCGCCGCCCAAGAACAACAAGCTGCGTGACGTACCTCTCCCCGACTCGGTGGCGGCCGTGTTGGCAACGCACATGACCGCCTTCCCGCCGGTGGAGGTCACCTTGCCGTGGCTTCGCTCGGACGGGCCGCCAGTGACCAAGCTCCTGTACTTCAGCACTCAGGAGGGTGGAGCACTCCGCCGGAACGACTTCAACGCCCACGTGTGGAAGCCTGCGCTGGCTTCCGCTGGCATCATCCCGGTGCCCGGCGTCGGCGAGCGGTACAAGGAATCCCGCGAGGATGGCATGCATGCCCTGCGGCACTTCTACGCCTCGGTCCTCCTGGACTCGGGCGAGAGCGTCAAGGCCGTGAGTACCTACCTGGGCCACGGCGACCCCGGGTTCACCCTTCGGACGTACACCCACCTGATGCCGACCAGTGAGACCCGGACCCGGAAGGCCGTGGATGCGGTCTACCGCAAAGCCCGGAGGCGACCCACGGCCCAGTGACGGCCCCCTGAGCGCGAGAGAGCTCCTGCCCAACGGGAAACCGCTGGTCAGGGGCTCTTTCGGATGATCGCGAAACTAGTTCTTCTGGATCTGGTCGAAGCTCAGCTCGACCGGGGTCTCGCGGCCGAAGATCTCGACGAGGCCCTTGACCTTCTTGGAGTCCGGGTTGATCTCGTTGATCGTGGCCTGGAGCGTGGCGAACGGGCCGTCGGTGACGGTGACCGAGTCGCCGACCTCGAAGTCCAGCACCTGGACCTCGACCTTGCGCTGCGGAGCCGGCTTGCCCTCGGCCTCGGCGGCCTCGCGGGCGGCCTTCTCCTCCGCCTCGGGGGCGAGCATCTTGACGATCTCGTCCAGGGACAGCGGGTAGGGGTCGTAGGCGTTGCCGACGAACCCGGTCACACCCGGGGTGTTGCGGACGACGCCCCAGGACTCGTTCGTCAGGTCCATGCGGACGAGAACGTAGCCGGGCAGCTTGTTCTGCCGGACGGTCTTGCGCTCGCCGTTCTTGATCTGGACGATCTCTTCCTCGGGCACCTCGGCCTGGTAGATGAAGTCCTCGACGTTCAGCGAGACGGCACGCTGCTCCAGGTTCGCCTTCACGCGCTTCTCGTAGCCGGCGTAGGTGTGGATGACGTACCACTCGCCGGGCAGCGTGCGCAGTTCCTCGCGGAGCTTGGTGACCGGGTCGACCTCGGCCTCCGGCTCCTCCTCCTCGGCCTCACCCCCGGGCGCCTCGTCCACGGCGTGGACGGCGGCCTCCTCGGCCGGCTCGCCCACGGCGGCCTCGGCAGCCTCGGCCTCGTCGACCTCGTCCGCACCCTCGACGATGTCGAGCTCGTCATCCACGGACTCGGTCGGCTCGATGGCGTCGTTCAGGTTCGGGTCAGACACGGTGGCTGCTTCTTCCTGGATACATAGGGGTGGAACATGCGAAAAGAGGCGCCGGTAACCACGGCGCCCTTCGCTCTTGGCTCAGCCGAAGACGTACTTGGCCGCGTGGTCGAGCCCATAGTCAATCACGGTCACCAGGGCGATCATGATGACGACGAAGACAATCACCACGGTGGTGTACGTCGTCAGCTGGGTCCGGGTGGGCCAGACGACCTTGCGGAGTTCCGCGACGATCTGACGGTAGAAGAGAGCAAGGCGCTTCAGCGGGCCCTTCTTGCCACGCTTGCCACCCTTGCGGGCCTTCTTGGATTCCGTCACCTCGTCCTGGGCATCAGGCGTGTCGAGGGAGCCCACGGCGTCCGTCATTCGTCCTCACCTGATTCCGGGTCGTGGCCGTGCCGCGCCCGGTCGAGCCGCACGGCGGTGCATTGCTGTACGTACATGCGCACACATCCTGGCGAAGGTGTGTGTAGCAGGGCCGGAGGGACTCGAACCCCCAACCGCTGGTTTTGGAGACCAGTGCTCTACCAATTGAGCTACGACCCTTTGTGTTGTGCCCACCAACGTACCGCATACGACCGAGTGCTCGGAGTGCACCAGGTGCGACAGCGGCTGCTGAAGGCCAACGAGGTGAGAGTGTACGTGTTCCGGCGCCGGTCGTCGAACAGAAAGTGGCCGACCGGCCCCGATCGCTGGAAGATCGCCTGGCCGGGGACGGGATCCGGACGGATGTCCGGAGGTTCGACCGGCCTTGTTCACCCTGTGAAACCCGCGTGCCCCGGGCGTTTCCGGTCTGAAACGATGGACGGTATGAGCGCTGCAACCCCTCCCACCGAGCGCCGGGTCTCCGCCCGCATCGGCGCGATCTCCGAGTCCGCCACCCTCGCCGTGGACGCCAAGGCCAAGGCCCTCAAGGCCGCCGGACGTCCCGTGATCGGCTTCGGCGCCGGCGAGCCGGACTTCCCGACCCCGGACTACATCGTCGAGGCCGCTGTCGAGGCCTGCCGGAACCCCAAGTACCACCGCTACACCCCGGCCGGCGGCCTGCCCGAGCTGAAGGCCGCGATCGCCGCGAAGACGCTGCGCGACTCCGGCTGGGAGCCGGACGTCTCGCAGATCCTGGTCACCAACGGCGGCAAGCAGGCCATCTACGAGGCGTTCGCCGCGATCCTCGACCCGGGCGACGAGGTCATCGTGCCGGCGCCGTACTGGACGACGTACCCGGAGTCGATCCGTCTGGCCGGCGGTGTCCCGGTCGACGTCGTCGCGGACGAGACCACCGGCTACCGCGTGACGGTCGAGCAGCTGGAGGCCGCACGCACGGACAAGACCAAGGTCGTCCTCTTCGTGTCCCCGTCCAACCCGACCGGCGCGGTCTACTCCGAGGCCGAGACCGAGGCGATCGGCCGCTGGGCCCTCGAGCACGGCCTGTGGGTGCTGACCGACGAGATCTACGAGCACCTGGTCTACGGCGACGCGGTCTCGGTGTCCCTGCCGGCCCTCCTGCCCGAGTTGCGCGACAAGTGCATCGTCGTCAACGGCGTGGCGAAGACGTACGCCATGACCGGCTGGCGCGTGGGCTGGGTCATCGGCCCCAAGGACGTGGTCAAGGCCGCGACCAACCTTCAGTCGCACGCCACGTCGAACGTCTCGAACGTCGCCCAGGTCGCCGCGCTCGCCGCCGTCTCCGGCGACCTGGAGGCCGTGGCGAAGATGCGCGAGGCCTTCGACCGGCGCCGCAGGACCATCGTGCGGATGCTCAACGAGATCGACGGCGTGCTCTGCCCGGAGCCCGAGGGGGCGTTCTACGCCTATCCCTCGGTGAAGGCGCTGATCGGCAAGGAGATCCGCGGCAAGCGCCCGCAGAACACGGTGGAGCTGGCCGCGCTGATCCTGGAGGAGGCCGAGGTCGCGGTCGTCCCCGGTGAGGCCTTCGGCACGCCGGGCTATCTGCGCCTGTCCTACGCCCTCGGTGACGAGGACCTGGTGGAGGGCGTGAGCCGGATCCAGAAGCTGCTGGCGGAGGCGCGGGACTGAGTTCCGCTTCTCTTCGCGGGCGCGCCAGGCCACTCACACGAGCAGCCTGGCGCGCCCCTTCGTTTGTGCGAGCAAGACCACGAATGGGGAAACGACTACCAGGGCGCGGGGAACGTGCGGCACCATCCAGGAATGGAGCGTGTACGTGATCTCTCTGAGCTGCCGAAAGCCCATCTGCACCTGCACTTCACCGGGTCGATGCGGCCCACCACCCTGCTGGAACTGGCCGACAAGTACGGCGTGCGGCTGCCCGAGGCGCTGACGGAGGCCCTGGTCAGCGGGGAGCCGCCGCGGCTGCGCGCGACGGACGAGCGGGGCTGGTTCCGCTTCCAGCGGCTGTACGACGCGGCGCGCTCCTGCCTGCGGGAACCGGAGGACATCCGGCGGCTGGTGCGGGAGGCCGCCGAGGAGGACGTCAGGGACGGCTCGGGATGGCTGGAGATCCAGGTCGACCCGACCTCGTACGCACCGCGCCTGGGCGGACTGCTCCCGGCGCTGGAGATCATCCTGGACGCGGTGGAGACGGCGTCGCGCGAGACGGGCCTCGGGATGCGGGTCCTGGTCGCCGCGAACCGGATGAAGCACCCCCTGGACGCCCGCACGCTGGCCCGCCTCGCGGTGCGCTACCGGGACCGCGGCGTGGTCGGCTTCGGTCTGTCGAACGACGAACGCCGGGGCATGGCACGGGACTTCGACCGGGCGTTCGCGATCGCACGGGACGGCGGCCTGTTCGCGGCCCCGCACGGCGGCGAGCTGACCGGCCCTGCCTCGGTCCGCGACTGCCTGGACGACCTCCAGGCCCACCGGGTGGGCCACGGGGTGCGCGCGGCCGAGGACCCGCGGCTGCTGAGCCGTCTGGCCGACCGGGGCGTGACCTGCGAGGTGTGCCCCGCGTCGAACGTGGCCCTCGGCGTGTACGACAAGCCCGAGGACGTCCCCCTGCGCCGGCTGTACGAGGCGGGCGTCCCGATGGCCCTGGGCGCCGACGACCCGCTGCTCTTCGGCTCCCGCCTGGCCGCGCAGTACGACATCGCCCGCCGCCACCACTCCTTCACGGACGCCGAACTGGCGGAACTGGCCCGCCAGTCGATCCGCGCGTCGGCGGCCCCCGAGGACGTGCGCGCGAAGCTGCTGTCGGGCGTGGACGACTGGCTGGCGGGCTGACGGCGGCGGGCCGGCGGGCGGAGGGCGCGCCGGTCAGGAACGGGACATGGCACCGATCACCATGGGCAGCGTCTCCTTGTCGAAGATGCCGCCGGCCAGGGACCCGCCGACGGTCCTGCCGTCGACCTTCATGGTGGGCGTGCCGGTCACTCCCGACGTGTCGAAGGCCCTCTCGGAGGCGGTCACGAAGTCGCGGTGCTTCATGTCCTTGACCGCGGCGTCGAACTCCTCGCCGCGCAGGCCCTGGACCTTGGAGGCCATGTCCAGCAGGAAGGCGTCGGTGTAGCCGTCGGCCTCCTCCTCGGGCTGGTGCGCGAAGAGCACCTCGTGGTACTCGACGAACCTGCCCGCGTCCAGGGCGGCCCGCAGCGCGTTGGCGGCCTTCTTCGAGCCCTCGCCGCCGAGCCGGTCGTCGAGGAACGACGCCAGCGTGTACTCGGCCCGGACCTCGCCGGACAGGATCAGCTCGCGCAGACCCTCGCCGCCGCCCCCGGTCTCGAACTCCGCGCAGACCGGGCAGCGCGGGTCCTCGTACAGGTGGACGACGGTCTTCGCGCGGGGGGATCCCACACGGACGGTGGTGCCGTCCGGTGCGAGCGTCTCGTCGATCTCCCCCACGCGGGTGTACGGCGCCGCCGCGTCCGGCTCCCCGCCTCCGGTCGGTGCGGCGCCCTCGCCGCATCCCGTGGCGAGCACGCCCACCAGGACGGCGGCGGCCACGACCGCCGCGGCACGTCGGCCGCGTCGCTCCCCCATGGTCTTCCCCTCCCCTTCCCTTCTGTCCTGCGGCTACAGGCTCACGCCTTCTGTCCTGCGGCTACAGGCTCACGGTGTCCTGCGGCTACAGGCTCACGCCGACCGTCACCGGCTCGTTGACCAGGGTGATGCCGAAGGCCTCGCGGACCCCGGCCACCACCTCGCGGGCCAGTGCCAGCAGGTCCTCCGTGGTCGCGCCGCCGCGGTTGGTGAGGGCGAGGGTGTGCTTGGTGGAGATGCGGGCCGGTCCGGTGCCGTAGCCCTTGGTGAAGCCCGCCTTGTCGATCAGCCACGCCGCGGAGGTCTTGGTGTGCCCCTGCCCCGCCGGATAGGCGGGGGGCTCGACGCCATCGCCGAGCCGCTCCCGCACGCGCGCGCGGAACGTGGCGAAGCCGGCGTCCGTGAGGATCGGGTTGGTGAAGAAGGAGCCGGCGGACCAGGTGTCGTGGTCCTCGGGGTCCAGCACCATGCCCTTCCCGGCCCGCAGCTTCAGCACGGTCTCGCGGGCGGTGGCGAGCGGCACCCGGTCGCCCGCCTCCACGCCCAGGGCGCGGGCGGTCTCGGCGTATTTGACCGGCGCCGACAGCCCGTCAGCGTCCTCCAGCCGGAAGCGGACGCGCAGGACGACGTACCGCTCGGGGTCGGCCTTGAAGCGGCTGTGCCGGTAGGAGAACGCGCACTCCTCGTTGGCCAGGGTCACCGTGCGGCCCGCCCGACGGTCGTAGGCGACGACCTCCGTGATCGTCGAGGACACCTCCTGGCCGTACGCCCCGACGTTCTGGATCGGGGTGGCGCCCGCGGAGCCGGGGATGCCGGACAGGCACTCGATGCCCGCGAGTCCGGCCTCGACGGTGCGCGCGACCGCGTCCGTCCACACCTCACCGGCGGCCAGTTCCAGCGTCGTACCGCTGAGTTCGAAGCCGCGGGTGGCGATGCGCAGCGCGGTGCCGTCGAAGCCCTTGTCGCCGATGACCAGGTTGGACCCGCCACCGATGACCAGCAGCGGCGTGCCGTGGGCGTCGGCCTCGCGGACGGCGTCGACCACCTCGGCGTCGGTGGTCGCGGTGATCAGCCGGGTCGCGGGGCCACCCAGCCGGAAGGTGGTCAGCGGGGCGAGGGGCGCGTCGTGGAGTTCCTGCACGCGCCCAAGACTACGAGACCCGGCTGACGGCCCCGCACCTCGGCAAGTGCGGGACCGCGGTGGCCGTCAGGCCAGGCGTACGACGGCCCGGGACATCCCGAGGACCTTCTGCCCGTTGCTCATGGCTGTCAGGTCGACCCGCACGGTGTTGTCGTCGAGCTTGGCCGCGACCTTGCCGGAGACCTCGATCACGGCCCCCTCGTCATCGTTCGGGACGACGACGGGCTTGGTGAAGCGGACGCCGTACTCGACGACGGCGCCGGGGTCGCCCGTCCAGTCGGTGACCACGCGGATCGCCTCGGCCATGGTGAACATGCCGTGCGCGATCACGTCCGGAAGCCCGACCTCCTTGGCGAACTTCTCGTTCCAGTGGATGGGGTTGAAGTCCCCGGAGGCGCCCGCGTACTGCACGAGGGTGGCCCGGCTCACGGGGAAGGTCTGCGCCGGCAGTTCGGTGCCGACCTCGACGTCGTCGTAGGCGATCTTCGCCGTCATCGGTTTCCTCACGCCTCCTCGGCCGCGCGGGCCACGAGCTTGGTCCAGGCGGTCACGACGTGCTCGCCCACCTCGTCGTGCACCTCGCCGCGGATGTCCAGGACGTCGTTGCCGGCCAGGGACTTGATCGACTCGATGGTGGAGGTGACGGTGAGCCGGTCGCCGGCGCGCACGGGCCGGGTGTAGGCGAACTTCTGGTCGCCGTGCACCACGCGGCTGTAGTCCAGGCCGAGCTGCGGGTCCTGGACGACCTGTCCGGCGGCCTTGAAGGTGATCGCGAAGACGAAGGTCGGCGGGGCGATCACATCGGGGTGGCCGAGCTCCTTGGCGGCTTCCGGGTCCGTGTACGCCGGGTTGGCGTCGCCCACCGCCTCCGCGAACTCACGGATCTTCTCCCGGCCCACCTCGTAGGGGTCGGTGGGCGGGTAGGACCGCCCCACGAAGGACTGGTCGAGCGCCATGGCTCGGCACCTCCTGGTGTCGCTGGGGTTTTACGTCGCCCGAGGGCGGGCCCGGCTGTCACCGGGCTCCCGCTGGGCTTTCGCACATGAAACAACATGAGGCCGCCCCCGTGGTGCGGGGGCGGCCTCATGTCGGATTCTGATCAGCGCGTCTCGCGGTGCGCGGTGTGCGCGTTGCAACGCGGGCAGTGCTTCTTCATCTCGAGCCGGTCGGGGTTGTTCCGCCGGTTCTTCTTGGTGATGTAGTTCCGCTCCTTGCACTCCACGCAGGCCAGCGTGATCTTCGGGCGGACGTCGGTGGCAGCCACGTGAGTGCTCCTTGACGAACGGGTAGGCTATTTCAACGCAAGAAAGAGTAGCCGATCGAAGGACCGACCCCGCAATCGGCTACTGTGAGTAGCGGTGACCGGACTTGAACCGGTGACACAGCGATTATGAGCCGCTTGCTCTACCGACTGAGCTACACCGCTGCGATGCGATCGGGCCCCGCCTTACGGCGGGTACCTCTCACACCAGAGCCCCAAAACGGAATCGAACCGTTGACCTTCTCCTTACCATGGAGACGCTCTGCCGACTGAGCTATTGGGGCGAGCGAGGAAGACATTACACGCTCTGCGGCCGTTCACCCAAATCCGTTTCCCGGCACCGCTCCGGTCCGGCGGCCACACCGGTACGACTATTGCGCTCCTCCTTCGTCCGGCCCGGCGGCCACCCTAGGCTCGACTCACTCTGCGTGATCTTGCGTGGCCCGCGCGGCCTCGCGGTCCGTGTCCCGAACCCCAGTCGCCTTTCGTACCTGGAGTGCGATGCCCCCCGGACAGCCGCCGCCCCCCTCGTCCTCCTCGCCGGGCCCGTCCGGACGGACGGGCCCGGAAGGGCTGCTGCTGTGCGGGGCCCGGCTGACCGACGGGCGGACCGTGGACGTACGGCTGGCCGGTGAGCGCATCGAGGCGGTCGGCACCGCCGGCAGTCTCGGCGCGGGCGGCCCGGGGGGCGGCGCGCCGCGCGTCGACCTCAGCGGCTATCTGCTCCTGCCGGCACCGGCCGAGCCCCACGCCCACGCCGACACGGCCCTGACCGCCGACAGCGGCGGACCGGTGTCGTACGAGCCGGAGGACGTCCAGCGCCGCACCACCGAGGCCGCGCTGCTGCAACTGGGTCACGGCGCGACGACCGTGCGCGCACACGTACGCGTGGGCGACGTCCAGGGGCTCGGCGTCCTGACAGCGGTCCTGCGGGCCCGGCGGTCGTTGCGTGGGCTCACCGAACTGACGACGGTGGCGGTGCCGCGCGTGCTGACCGGGGCGGCCGGCGCGGACGGCCTGGCGATGCTGCGGGACTCGGTGAAGATGGGCGCGTGCGTCGTGGGCGGCTGCCCGGACGTGGACCCCGACCCGACGGGCTACGTCGAGGCGGTCCTCGATGTCGCCTCCGAGCACGGCTGTCCCGTCGACCTGCACACCGACGGCGCCGACCCGGCCCGACTGGCGCGCATCGCGGCGATGGCGGGCGGGCTGCGCCCGGGAGTCACGCTGGGCCCGTGCGGCGGCCTGGCCCAACTGCCCGCCGGTGCGGCCGAGCGGGCCGCGGACCAGCTGGCCGCGGCCGGGGTGAGGGTGGTGTGCCTGCCCCAGGGCGGCTGCGGTGGCGCCGAGGGGCACGGGACGCCGCCGGTGCGGCTGCTGCGGGCGGCCGGTGTCCGGGTGGCCGCGGGCAGCGGCGCCCTGCGGGACGTGTCGAACCCGGTGGGACGCGGCGACCCGCTGGAGGCCGCGTACCTGCTGGCCTCGCGGCACGGGCTGCGCCCCGAGGAGGCCTACGACGCGGTGAGCGCGTCCGCCCGCGCGGTGCTCGGCCTGCCCGAGGTGCGGGTGGAGGCGGGTTTCCCCGCCGAACTGCTCGCGGTGCGCGGCGACCGGCTCGCGGGGGCGCTGTCGCTCGCGTACAGCCGGATCGTGGTGCACCGGGGGCGCGTGGTGGCACGCACCAGCGCGGTACGGGAGTTCTGCGACTCCGCCGTCACGGTGGAGCTGGGGCTGCCTCGGCAGGGGCGGGGGGAGTTGTCCTGACCGTCCGTGCGGCAGGGCGGCGGCAGCGCCGCCGGGAGCACCGTCGGGGGCGGGGGCGACCCGGCGGAGCGCGCCCCGGGGCATGGCCGAAGTCGTGCGGCAGATACGGCCGTCCGGGCGTACGGTCGGAAGCATGCGCATTGTCATCGCTGGTGGTCATGGTCAGATCGCGCTGCGGCTGGAGCGGCTGCTCGCCGCGCGCGGGGACGAGGTGGCGGGCATCATCCGCCGTGCCGAGCAGAGCGAGGACCTGAGGGAGGCCGGCGCCGAACCGGTGGTGCTCGACCTGGAGTCGGCGTCGGTCGAGGAGGTCGCGCAGCTGCTCCGGGGCGCCGACGCGGCGGTGTTCGCGGCGGGCGCGGGTCCGGGCAGCGGCGCGGCGCGCAAGGACACGGTGGACAAGGGCGCGGCGGTGCTGTTCGCGGACGCGGCGGTGCGCGCGGGCGTGCGCCGCCACCTGGTGGTGTCCTCGATGGGCGCGGACGCGGCGCACAAGGGCGACGAGGTCTTCGACGTCTACCTGCGCGCCAAGGGCGAGGCGGACGACCACGTCCGCCGTCAGGAGGCCCTGGACTGGACGATCCTGCGCCCCGGCTCGCTGACGAACGACGCCGGCACCGGCCAGGTGCGCCTGGAGGCCCATACCGGCCGCGGCATGATCCCGCGCGACGACGTGGCCGCCGTACTGGCCGAACTGGTGGAGACCCCGGCCACGGCGGGCCTGACCCTGGAACTCGTCAGCGGCTCGGCACCGGTGTCGGTGGCGGTGAAGTCGGTGGCGGGCAACTGAGCACGTCCGGGCGCCTTCCGGCACCGGCAAAAGCTCAGAACAAGGGCAGCTGTCCGGGACACTCCGGAACGGCATAGCCGTCCAATGACGGCTGCGCGGCGCCGAGTTGCGCCATCCGGCGCGAACCGGCACAGGAGGTCAGTCCGCCGCTCGCCCGCGTACCGGGCGGATCGTGCCGCGCGAACCGCCCGGCGACCACGGCGATCTCCCGACGGCACACGGGGCAGAGTCTGCGACGCGAGGACATGGCCCCAGTGTGCACGGCACCACCGACACCGGCCCCCGCGCCCACAAACAAAACCCCCCCCTGGTCCACGTTCCCGCAGATCAGAGGGGGTCTTCCCAGTGTGGCGGCGCCAGGATTCGAACCTGGGAAGGCTGAGCCGGCAGATTTACAGTCTGCTCCCTTTGGCCGCTCGGGCACACCGCCTTGGGATGCCGCCGGTCGAACCGCTTTTCGGCGGTGCTCTCCGGCAACGACGTAAACAATACCCGATGCCGAGGGGTACTCCGCCACCCCATTGATCGGCGGCCGTCACGGCCTGGGATGGCTAGGCTGGTGCGGATGCGACCCGCGACCCGCAGGCCGGGATCGGCGGCCTCCCCCACACCCGCCGGCACGCATCCGATACGCACCCCGATACAAGGAGCCACAGGACATGGCCGACTCCAGTTTCGACATCGTCTCGAAGGTCGAGCGGCAGGAGGTCGACAACGCCCTCAACCAGACCGCCAAGGAGATCTCGCAGCGCTACGACTTCAAGGGCGTGGGTGCCTCGATCTCGTGGTCCGGTGAAAAGATCCTCCTGGAGGCGAACTCCGAGGACCGGGTGAAGGCAGTCCTCGACGTCTTCCAGTCCAAGTTGATCAAGCGCGGCATCTCGCTGAAGGCCCTGGACGCGGGCGAGCCGCAGCTGTCCGGCAAGGAGTACAAGCTCTTCGCGTCGATCAAGGAGGGCATCTCCCAGGAGAACGCGAAGAAGGTCGCCAAGCTCATCCGCGACGAGGGGCCCAAGGGCGTGAAGGCCCAGGTCCAGGGTGAGGAGCTGCGCGTCAGCTCCAAGAGCCGCGACGACCTCCAGACCGTGATCGCGCTGCTGAAGGGCCAGGACTTCGACTTCGCGCTCCAGTTCGTGAACTACCGGTAGGACAGAACAAAGGGTGGGCACCTGGCCGGTGCCCACCCTTTTTCGCCTGCCGGCCGCGGCTCGGCCCGGCCCGGTGCTCAGTCACGCGAGTTGCCGAAGAAGATGCGGTACGCGATCAGCAGCACGAGCGAGCCGCCGATCGCGGCGGCCCAGGTGGCGCCGTCGTACAGTTGCCGGCTGATCGGGTGGTGCAGCCAGCGGGCGGAGATCCAGCCGCCGAGGAACGCTCCGGCGACGCCGATGAGGGTCGTGACGATGAAGCCGCCCGGGTCGCGCCCCGGCAGCAGGAGCTTCGCGATGGCGCCGGCCAGGAGCCCCAGGATGATCCAGCTGATGATGCCCATGCTCTGAACCTGCCCTTCCGCGCCGAGCCTGCACTGTCCCGGTGCTTCGCGTCCGGTTCGGACAGGCTGTGCTGCTGCGCTCGCAGGCCGCGCGTCGTTCTGTCGTGCTTGTCACGTGTTGTGATCGTGCTTACCACACGCGTGTTCGTTCCGCGCCAGGAGCGCGTCGTGGAAGAGGACGCCCTGACTGCGTCCCGCGGTTGCACCGTTCAGTCGCGGTTGCGCCGGTCAGTAGGGTTCGGACCATGACTCGGTCCGCTGCCCCGTCCTCGTCCGAGCTGCGGCGCACCCTCGGGGTCGGGGACGCCGTGGTCATCGGGCTCGGCTCGATGATCGGGGCCGGGATCTTCGCCGCCCTGGGGCCCGCGGCGCGCGCGGCAGGCTCCGGGCTGCTCCTCGGGTTCGCCGTCGCCGCCGTGGTGGCCTACTGCAACGCCACCTCCTCGGCACGGCTGGCCGCCCGGTATCCGGCCTCCGGCGGCACGTACGTGTACGGGCGTGAACGGCTCGGCATGTTCTGGGGCCATCTGGCGGGCTGGGCGTTCGTCGTCGGCAAGACGGCCTCCTGTGCGGCGATGGCGCTCACCGTGGGCGCGTACGTCTGGCCGGGACAGGCGCACGCGGTGGCGGTCGCGGCCGTGGTGGCGCTGATCGCGGTGAACTACGGCGGCGTCCAGAAGTCCGCCTGGCTGACGCGTGTGATCGTGGCGGTCGTACTGGCGGTCCTGGCCGCGGTGGTCGTGGTGTGTCCGGGCTCCGGCGCCTCCGCCGCCGACCGGGCGGCCATCGGCGGTTCCGTCGGCGCCGGCGGTGTGCTTCAGGCGGCCGGGCTGCTGTTCTTCGCCTTCGCCGGGTACGCGCGGATCGCGACCCTCGGCGAGGAGGTACGGGACCCGGCGCGCACCATTCCGCGCGCGATCCCGCTCGCCCTGGGCATCACCCTGGCCGTGTACGTGTGCGTGGCGGTGGCCGCGCTCTCCGTGCTGGGGCCGGACGGGCTGGGCCGCGCCGGGGCACCGCTGGCCGACGCGGTGCGGGCGGCCGGGGTGCCGGGACTGGTCCCGGTGGTGCGGGCCGGGGCCGCCGTGGCCGCGCTGGGGTCGCTGCTCGCCCTGGTCCTGGGCGTCTCGCGGACCACGCTGGCCATGGCCCGGGACCGGCATCTGCCCGGTGTGCTGGCCGCCGTGCACCCGCGCTTCCAGGTGCCGCACCGGGCGGAGCTGGCCGTGGGCGCCGTGATCGCGGTGCTGGCCGCGACGGTCGACGTCCGGGGCGCGATCGGTTTCTCCTCCTTCGGCGTCCTGGCGTACTACGCGGTCGCCAACGCCTCCGCCTGGACCCTGGATCCCGCTCCCGCCCGGCGCGCGGTGCCGGCGCTGGGCCTCGTGGGGTGCGTGACGCTGGCGTTCGCCCTGCCGTGGGTCTCGGTGGCCGTGGGCAGCGGGGTACTGGCGGCGGGCATGGCCTCGTACGGCGTACGGCGGCGGTGGGCGGCGCGGTAGGCGTGCGGCGCCGGCGCCCCCGCGGGATCGTCTCCGAACGTTCCCGATCACGCTACAAGGGAGCCGCGGCCCACCCCTGATCCCCTGATCGCGCCGATACTTGAGTCAGCAGGCAGTGCCGTCGGAGCGACCTTGGAGGATGCCGATCATGAGGGTGATCAACCTGCTGCTCAACATCGTGTGGCTGGTCTTCTGCGGCATCTGGATGGCGATCGGCTACCTGATCGCCGCGCTGATCTGCTTCGTCCTGATCATCACCATCCCGTTCGGCGTCGCGTCGCTGCGCCTCGCGGGATTCGTCCTGTGGCCGTTCGGCCGCAACGCCGTGGAGCGTCCGGGGGCCGGGGCGGGGTCCTTCATCGGCAACGTGATCTGGTTGGTCTTCGCGGGCTGGTGGCTGGCGCTGGGACACCTGATCACCAGCATCCCGCTGTTCCTGTCGATCATCGGTATCCCCTTCGGGTGGGCCAACCTGAAGCTCATCCCGGCCTCGCTCATGCCCCTCGGGCGTGAGGTGGTGCGGACGGACGACGGATTCGCCGGGCGCTGAGCGCCCCGCCCGACGGGTGAGGCCGGGCATAGCCGCCGGACCGGCCGGCTCTCCCCGGCCGGGCTTCGCTTCGTCCCTGGTCGTCTCAGAGCCGGCGGCCGGCCATCTGCTCGAGTCGGGCGATGCGCTCCGCCATCGGCGGGTGTGTGGAGAACATCTTCGACAACCCCTGACCGGGGCGGAACGGGTTCGCGATCATCATGTGACTCGCGGTCTCGATACGCGGCTCGGGGGGCAGCGGCAGTTGCTGGGTGCCCATCTCCAGTTTGCGCAGGGCACTGGCGAGGGCGAGCGGGTCGCCGGTGAGCCGGGCGCCGGACGCGTCCGCCTCGTACTCCCTGGAACGGCTGATGGCCAGTTGGATGAGGGAGGCGGCGAGCGGGCCGAGGATCATGATCAGGAGCATGCCGAACAGGCCGGGGCCCTCGTCGTCGTCGGAGCGGCCGATCGGGATCAGCCAGGCGAAGTTCACCAGGAACATGATCACGGAGGCCAGGGCGCCGGCGACGGAGGAGATGAGGATGTCGCGGTTGTAGACGTGGCTGAGCTCGTGGCCGATGACGCCGCGCAGCTCGCGCTCGTCCAGGATGCGCAGAATGCCTTCCGTGCAGCACACGGCGGCGTTGCGGGGGTTGCGGCCGGTCGCGAAGGCGTTGGGTGCCTCGGTCGGGGAGATGTACAGGCGGGGCATGGGCTGGCGGGCCTGGGTGGAGAGGTCGCGGACCATGCGGTACAGGGCCGGGGCCTCGAACTCGCTGACCGGGCGGGCCCGCATGGCGCGCAGCGCCAGCTTGTCGCTGTTCCAGTACGCGTACGCGTTGGTGCCGAGGGCGACGAGGACCGCGACGATGAGGCCCGTGCGGCCGAAGAAACTGCCGATAAGGATGATGAGTGCGGACAGTCCCCCGAGGAGGACTGCGGTCCTGAGCCCGTTGTGCCGGCGGTGCACGGTACGCCCTCCAAGTGGTGCGGCAGGGGAACCCTTCGCTTGCTGCGCTTCGACTCCACCGGTGCCGTGTGGTGTCACGTCCAGTGGACCCTTCCGAATTGGTCAACGCCAGGCGGGGGCCACGGGTTCCCTGGTGCGCGCGACGGCGCGCGGGCCGTCCGGGTGAGTCGGACGCCGGGCGGCACGCGCGCGTCAGGGCCGTTCCCCAAGCGCGCGTGGCGAGGCCGGGGTGCTCAGAACAGGCCGGTGCCGGCGAAGCGGAGCACCAGCTGGGGGGCGCCGGAGAGGGCTGCGCCGAGGACAGCCGTCAGGGCGAGGGCGGCGGTGAGGGGGGCCGGGACACGGTGCCGGACGGGTTCGCCCTCGGGGGCGCGGAACAGCAGGGCCGTCCACTGGAGGTAGTAGAACAACGCGATGACGACGTTGACGGCCATGACGACGGCGAGCCAGCCGAGTCCGGCGTCGACGGCCGCGGAGAACACGGTGACCTTGGCGAACAGTCCGATGACGCCCGGGGGAAGGCCGGCCAGGCAGAGCAGGAAGAAGGCCAGCACCAGGGCGGTCAGCGGGTTCGCGGCGTACAGGCCGCGGTAGTCGCTGATGCGGTTGCGTTCCTTGGTACGGCCCACGACCGCGGCCACGGCGAAGGCACCGATGTTCACGGCGGCGTACATGAGCGCGTAGGCGACCGTGGAGCCGATCGACTTCTGCGGGTCCCTGGAGTAGCCGGCGGCGGCGATCGGCACCAGGAGGTAGCCGGCCTGGCCGACGGAGGACCAGGCGAGCAGGCGTACCGCGCTGTACGCGCGCGTGGCCTGCTGACGCAGGGCGCCGACGTTGCCGACGGTCATGGTGAGCGCGGCGAGCACGGCCGTCGCCGGACCCCAGGCGCCGGAGTACGACGGGAAGGCGACGACGGTGACGAGGATCAGTCCGGTGAAGCCGACGGCCTTGCCGACGACCGACAGATAGGCGGCGATCGGCAGGGGGGCACCCACGTAGGTGTCGGGCACCCAGAAGTGGAAGGGAACGGCGGCCGTCTTGAAGGCGAAGCCGACGAGGGTGAGGACGACGCCTGTCTGGGCGAGCGTGTGGAGCTGGCCGTCGACGTGCTGGACGAGTTCGGCGATCCGGGTGAGGTAGAGGGTGCCGGTGGTGGCGTAGACGAAGCTGACGCCCAGCAGGCTGACGGCGGTGGCGGTGACCGAGGACAGGAAGAATTTCAGGGCCGCGTCGGAGGACCTGCGGTCGCCGTGCCGGAGGCCGACGAGGGCGAAGGCGGGCAGGGAGGCGACCTCCAGGGCGACGACGAGGGTAGCCAGGTCGCGTGCGGCGGGCAGAAGCGCGGCGCCCGCGGCGGAGGCCAGCAGCAGGAACCAGAACTCCCCTTCGGGCAGTGCCCTGCGCGCGTCCTTCAGGCCGGTGACCGACAGCAGGGCGGTCAGGAGGGCGCCGCCGAGGACGAGGAACTGGATGACGAGGGTGAAGCGGTCGGCGGTGTAGCTGCAGACGTCGGGGTGGCCGGTCTGGCAGAAGGTGGCCCGGTCGCCGTCGAGGAGGGGCAGGAGCAGCAGCGCGGCGGCGGCGAGCCCGGCGACGGAGAACCAGCCGAGGAGGGGCTTGCGCGCCCCCGGCACGAAGAGGTCGGCGACGAGGACCACGAGGGCGACCACCGCGGTGAGGGTGGGCGGCGCGACGGCGAGCCAGTCGACGGACTGGACCACCGAATCGGCCGCCGTCTGGGCCAGGGCGCTCATCGGGTGCCTCCTGCGAGGAGCTGCTGCACGGCCGGGTCGGTGAGTCCGAGCAGGGCCTTCGGCCAGAGTCCGGCGAGGACGGTGAGGGCGACGAGCGGGGTCCAGGCCGCGAACTCGTAGCCCCGGACGTCGGCGAGCTGTGGCGCCTGCCGCGGTACGGCACCCATGCAGACGCGGCGGACCACGACGAGCATGTACGCGGCGGTCAGCAGGGTGCCGAAGACGCCGATCGCCATGAAGGTGAGGAAGGCGGGCCGGCTGAGGCCGGCGGCGGGCTGGAACGAGCCGAACAGGGCGAGCATCTCGCCCCAGAACCCGGCGAGGCCCGGCAGGCCGAGCGAGGCGACGGCGCCGAAGGCGAGCAGTGCGCCGAGGCGCGGGGCCTTTCCGTACAGCGCGGCACCGGACTGGAATCGGTTCGGCGCGGCGGAGCCGCTCGTTGAGGGGTGGCGGTCGGGCGACGGGAGGGCCAGTGCGTCGAGGTCGGTGGTGCCGGTGCGGTCCTTTAGCGCGCCGACGAGGAAGAACAGCAGGCCGGTGATGAGGCCGTGGGCGATGTTGGCGAACAGGGCGCCGTTCACGCCGGTGGGGGTCATGGTGGCGATGCCGAGCAGGACGAAGCCCATGTGGCCGACCGAGGAGTAGGCGATGAGCCGCTTGAGGTCGCCCTTCGCGCCCTGCCGGGCGAGGGCGAGGCAGGCCAGGGATCCGTAGATGATCCCGACGACGGCGAGGGCTGCGAGGTAGGGCGCGAAGGTCCGGAGGCCGTCGGGAGCGATCGGCAGCAGGATGCGGACGAAGCCGTACGTTCCCATCTTCAGCAGGACACCGGCCAGCAGCACCGAGCCGACGGTCGGGGCGGCGGTGTGCGCGTCCGGCAGCCAGCTGTGCAGCGGCCACATCGGCGTCTTGACCGCGAGTCCGAGACCGATCGCCAGAACGGCGACGACCTGCACGGACGCGGTCAGTGACCGGCCGTTGTCAGTGGCGAGTGCCACCATGTCGAAGGTGCCGGCCTTGAGTCCGATCAGGAGCAGGCCGAGCAGCATGACGACCGAGCCGAGCAGGGTGTAGAGGATGAACCGCCAGGCGGCGGCCTGACGGCCCTCGCCGCCCCAGCGGGCGATGAGGAAGTACATCGGGATGAGGACCATCTCGAACGCAAGGAAGAACAGCACCAGATCGAGGACGGCGAAGGTCGCGAGGGTGCCGGACTCGAGGAGCAGCAGCAGCGCGACGAACGCCTTCGGGGTGGGGCCCGTGGGCGGCTTGAAGTAGGAGTACAGCGCGCAGAGGAAGGTCAGCAGCGCGGTCAGCACGACGAGGGGGAGGGAAATGCCGTCGACGCCGAGGTGGATGCGCACGTGGAGTGCGGGGATCCAGCCGATGTCGGTCGTGGCCTGCATCTTCGACGGGTGGGCGCGGTCGAAGCCGAGCGCGAGGACGATCGCGGCGGCGAGGATCGCGCCGGTGACGGTCACGCCGTGCCGGAGCACGGCCTGCTCGGGTGACTTCCCCTTCAGTCCGGGCGGCGCGGGCAGGAGGGCGGCGAGCGCCCCGAGGAGCGGACCGGCGACGAGGAATGCCAGGAGGAACTGCATCACGGACTCGTTGATATCGATCACGCCTGCTCACGCTCCCGTGGCCAGAAGGACGGCGGCGACCGCCAGGACGACGGTGCCGGCGAGCAGCGCGCTCACATAGGTCTGCACATTGCCGGTCTGGGCGCGCCGTACCGCAGCGCCTAGCAGGCGGGGTGCGGCTCCGGCGCCGCGTACGTAGGTCTCGACGACCTCCCGGTCGAGGAACCGGACGAGGCTCGCTCCGGCCAGCACCGGGCGGACGAAGAGGGCCGCGTACACGGCGTCGAGGTGGAAGCCGACAGCCGCGTGCCGGTGCAGCGGGCCGAGCAGCAGCCGTCCCGGGTCGGCGGGGTCGGGCGCGTAGGCGATGCCTCCGTACGCGGGCTTGTGCGCGGCGATGGCCTCGGCCTCGACGAGCCCGGCGTCACCCTCGGGGTGGGCGGCGACGGCGCCGAGGGGGACGCGGGCGGCGAGCGCGGTGGTGTGCTGTCGGGCGCCGTAGATGGCGATGCCGCCGACCAGGGCCACACCCGTGCCGAGGACGGAGGTGGTGAGCGTGGGCGTCAGGTCGCGGCCGTCGAACCACGCGGGCAGGACGCGGAAGGCGAGGCCGCCGAAGGCGACGGACGGGAGGGCGAGCACCCAGAGTACGGCGTTCATGACGAGAGGCTGCCTGCCGTGGTCGGGGGCCTCGGCGCCCCGGCCGCGGAAGGCCAGCAGCCACAGGCGCATGGCGTAGGCGCCGGTGAGCAGGGCCGTCAGGAGGCCGGCCACGAGGACGGTCCAGCCCGCCGCCGCGGGGGCGTGGCCGGTGTTGCCGGTGGCGACGTGTTCGGCGGCGCCGAGGACGGACTCCTTGGAGAAGAAACCGCTGAAGGGAGGGATCGCGGCGAGCGCGAGGAGCGCCACGGTCATCGTCCAGTAGGCGTCCGGCACGCGGGCCCGCAGGTTGCTCATGCGGGACATGGCTGCCAGCGAGTTGGTGCCGGCGGCGTGGATGATCACGCCGGCCGCGAGGAACAGCAGCGCCTTGAAGGCGCCGTGCGACAGGAGGTGGAAGACGGCCGCGCCGCGGTCGCCGACGGCGAGCGCGCCGGTCATGTAGCCGAGCTGGCCGATCGTGGAGTAGGCGAGGACGCGTTTGATGTCGTCCTGGGCGAGCGCGGCGAGCGCCGAGCCGGCCATCGTCACGGCGGCCATGACGGCGAGGACGACCATCGCGGCCGAGGAGGCCTGGAACACCGGGAGGAGCCGGGCGACGAAGTAGACACCGGCGGCGACCATCGTCGCGGCGTGGATCAGCGCGGAGACGGGCGTCGGGCCCGCCATGGCGTCGGGGAGCCAGGTGTGCAGCGGGAACTGCGCCGACTTGCCCGCCACACCGGCGAGCAGCAGCAGGGCGATCACGGTCGGGTGGTGCAGTCCGCCGCTCGCGACGGTGCCGAGGACCTGGGTGATCCGGAAGGACCCCGCGTCGGTGCCGAGCGCGAACAGGCCGATCAGGAACGGCACGTCGCCGAGCTTGGTGACCAGGAAGGCCTTGATGGATGCGGCGCGGGCCTCGGGGGTCTCCCAGTAGTGGCCGACCAGGAAGTAGGAGCAGATGCCCATGACCTCCCAGCCCACCAGCAGCACGATCAGGTCGCCCGAGTAGACGACGAGCAGCATCGCGGAGGTGAACAGGGAGACGAGCGCGGCGTACGAGGGGTAGCGGGGGTCGTCGCGCAGGTAGCCCATGGAGTAGATCTGCACGCAGGTGGCGACGACACCGACCAGGACGGCGACGAGCGCGGCGAAGCCGTCGATGTGCAGGGCGAGTTCGATGGGCACCGAGCCGGTGGGGGTGAGCTCGGTGGCGGCGTCGACGGCCTGGCCGCCGCCCTGGTCCGCGGCGACCAGTACGGCCAGGACCAGGGAGGCGAGGGTCGGCAGGACGGCGAGCGGGCGGGCGAAGCCGGGCGCGGTGCGGCCGAGCAGCAGGCCGGCCACGGCGCCGAGGAACGGAAGGAGCGGAACGAGGACGGCGAGGGTGGTCGTGGTCACGCGGTGGCCTCAGCCTTCTCAGCGGCCTCTGCGGTCGCGGCGGCGCTGTGGGGGCCGTCGTCGGAGTCGTCGGGGCTCTCGGCGGAGTCGCGGAGCCGGTCGATGTCCGAGGTGCCGCGGTTGCGGTGGACGGCGAGGACGATCGCCAGGCCGATGCCGATCTCGGCGGCGGCGATGGCGATGGTGAACAGGGTCAGGGCCTGGCCGGAGTGCAGGGTCTCGATCGCGGCCCTGCTGAGCCAGACGTCGAAGGCGACCAGGTTGAGGTTGACGGCGTTGAGCATGAGCTCGACGGACATCAGGACCAGGATCGCGTTGCGGCGGGCGAGGACGCCGTACAGGCCGGTGCAGAACAGGAGGGCGGAGAGCACGGCGGGATAGGCGAGGTGCATCAGCGGACACCTTCCTTCGCGCCCGGGTCGCCGTGGGTCCCCGGGGCCTGGGTGGCGGCAGGGGCCGGAGTGACCGCAGGGGCCTGGGCGGCGGCAGCGGACGCCTTAGCCCTGCGGGACAGGACGATCGCGCCGACCAGCGCTGCCAGGAGCAGTACGGAGAGGGCCTCGAAGGGCAGGACCCAGTTCTGGAAGAGGCTCTCGCCGGTGACCTTCGTCGATCCGGCGGCGGCGCCGTCCAGGTCGATCCAGGTGGTGCGGAAGGCGTCGACGACCACCCAGACCAGGGCACCCGCGGCGGCGACGGCCACGGTCAGGGCGGCCCAGCGGTTGCCGGAGTCGGCGTCCGGGGAGCGGCCGATGGGCGCCTTGGTGAGCATCAGGCCGAACAGGAGGAGGACGACGACGGAACCCACGTAGATGAGGACCTGCACCCAGGCGATGAACTCGGCGGTGAGCAGCAGGTACTCCACGGCGAGGCCGCCGAGGGTCACCACCAGCCACAGGGCGGCGTGCACGAGCTGCCGGGTGGTGACGGTGACGAGGGCGGCACCGAAGGTGCCCAGGCCGACGAGGAGGAAGGCGACCTCGACGCCGGTCGGGGAGAGGAAGCCGTGGCTTGCGGCGGCGATGCTCATGTGTCCCCCTCCCGCGGTTCGGCCTGGGCGGCCGCCAGCTTCTCGGCGGTCTTGCGGGCGGCGGCGATCTCCTTGGGTTCCTCCGCGCCGGGGTCGAGGGCGGGCGGCGCGGGCACGGTCCACATCCACTCGCGCAGCTTGTCGCGCTCGTGGGTGAGGTCGCGGATGTCGGTCTCGGCGTACTCGAACTCCGGGGACCAGAACAGGGCGTCGAAAGGACAGACCTCGATGCAGATACCGCAGTACATGCACAGGGAGAAGTCGATGGCGAAGCGGTCGAGGACATTGCGGCTGCGGTCGCGTCCGCCGGGGGTCGCCGCTGGGACCGTCTCCTTGTGGGAGTCGATGTAGATGCACCAGTCCGGGCACTCGCGGGCGCACAGCATGCAGACGGTGCAGTTCTCCTCGAACAGGCCGATGACGCCTCGGGTGCGGGGCGGCAGGTGGGGCTGGGCGTCCGGGTACTGCTCGGTGACGGTCTTCTTCGTCATCGTGCGGAGTGTGACGGCCAGGCCCTTGGCCAGGCCGCTGCCGGGGATGGGGGCCATGGCTACTGGATCACCACCTTGACGACGCCGGTGAGAGCGATCTGGGCGAGGGAGAGGGGGACGAGGAGGCTCCAGGACAGTTTCTGGAGCTGGTCCTCGCGCAGGCGCGGGTAGGTGACCCGCAGCCAGATGACGACGAAGGCGAGGATCGCGGTCTTCAGCAGCGTCCACAGCCAGCCGAGGCCGTCGGCGCCCCAGGGGCCGTGCCAGCCACCCAGGAAGAGGACGGTGGTCAGTCCGCACAGTACGACGATCCCGGCGTACTCGGCGAGGAGGAACAGGGCGAAGCGCAGACCGGTGTACTCGGTGTACGCGCCGAAGATGATCTCCGAGTCGGCGACGGGCATGTCGAACGGCGGGCGTTGCAGTTCGGCGAGGCCGGCGACGAAGAAGACGATCGCGCCGACGATCTGCCAGGGCAGCCACCACCAGTGGAAGGCGTGGACGATGCCGGGCAGGGAGACCGTGCCGGCCGCCATCGCCACGGAGGCGGCGGCGAGCAGCATCGGCAGCTCGTAGGCGAGGAGCTGGGCGGCGGTGCGCAGTCCGCCCAGGAGGGAGAACTTGTTGGCGGAGGCCCAGCCGGCCATGAGCGAGCCGAGGACGCCGATGGCCATGATCGCGAGCACGAAGAAGATGCCCGCGTCGAGGACCAGGCCGACGGCGCCCTCACCGGGGCCGATCGGAATGGCGAGCAGCACGAGGAGGTAGGGCAGCAGGGCCACGGCGGGGGCGAGCTGGAAGACCCGGCGGTCGGCGCCGGCCGGGATCACGTCCTCCTTCTGCGCGAACTTCACGCCGTCCGCGACGAGTTGGGCCCAGCCGTGAAAGCCGCCGGCGTACATGGGGCCGAGGCGGCCCTGCATGTGCGCCATCACCTTGTGCTCGGTCTGCCCCACGATCAGGGGGAAGGTCAGGAACACCGCGAAGACGATCAGGAGTCGCAGGGCGACGTCGACGGCGTCGTTCACCGCGGGCCTCCTTCCGGGTCGTCGGGGGTGGTGGGGGGTCGCGTGGCGTCGGGGTCGTCGTCCTCGGGGGCCGGCCCCGGTTTCGGTTCGGGTTCGTCGAACGCCGGGCGGGCGTGGTGCCAGGGGGCGTCCGAGCCGCGCGGTGCCGTCGGCGGCTTCGGAGCCGCCGCCTGCCCGCGCTGAGACGTCGATCCCTCGCTCGCACTCCGCGCACGGCGAGGCCGCGCGGCCCCCGCCCGCTGCGACACCGACCCCTCGGCCGCACTCCGCACCCGCCGGCTCCCCGCGGGGGGCGCGACCGGCGCGTCCGCGGCCGTGCCTTCGGCCCCGGCCCCCGTGTCCTGCGCGGCACTCTCGCCGGCTACGGCCCCGTCCCGCCCGGCCGTGCCCTCGGCGCCGGCCGAAGCCTCGGCACCGCCGCCGGACTCCGCCGCCGCACCCTCGGACGCGGCCGCGGACTCCGCCGCCGCACCTTCCGCACGCTCTGCCGTCCCACTTTCGCGCCGCGCCGCCGCGCCCTCGGCCACCGCCTGGCGCCGGCCGGCGTCTCCGGGCGTGCCCTCCGCGGCCGTCCCGGCCTTCGGCACCGCGGCCTGCGGCGCGGTCGCGGCGCTCCCGGCCGCCACCCCGGCCTCCGCCGCCGCACCCTCGTTGCGGTGTGCCGTCTGGCTTGCTGAGCCCTCGCTGGCACTGCGCGTCCGCCGGGGCCTGGTGGTGGGGGCCGGGGGCTGCGCGGTTCCGGGGGTGGGGGATGTCGTGTCGGTCGAGCCCTCCGCCGCGGTGCGTGTACGGCGTGCCGGGCGGTCGCCCGCCGCCCGGGCCGCGCCCCGCGCCGGGCGGGCCGGGGCGGGCGGGAGCTGGCCCTTCAGGGGGCCCCACTCGTTGGGGTCGGGCACGCCCGGCGGCAGCATCTGGCGGCGCTTGGGCCCGCCGTGGTCCGAGTCGCCCGGTTCCTTGGCCCCCGGCCAGGCCTTGGCGACACGGGCCGCGAGGACGAAGTCCTTGCGGAGGGGGTGTCCCTCGAAGGTCTCCGGCAGGAGGAGGTGGTCCAGGGCGGGGTGGTCCCGGAAGGAGACGCCGAACATCTCGTGCGTCTCCCGTTCGTGCCAGGCCGCGCCCGCGTAGACGTCCACCGCGGTGGGCAGGACCGGCGCCTCGTGCGGAACCGTCGTACGCAGCAGCAGACGCCGCACCGGGGCGAGGGCGACGACGTGGGCCGTCACGCGGAAGCCCGTGCCCGGCTCGTCGACGGCGCTCAGCCAGTCGAAATACGTGCAGCCCAGCTCGTCACGGGCGGTCAGCAGTGCGGAGACCCATGTGTCCGGCGGCACGTCCACCGTCAGGACCTCGTAGGCCTCCTCCGCCGTGGCCCCGGTCCCGAACAGTTCCTCGACGGGCGCGGGCAGCCAGCCGGTCCCACTCATCGCGGGTCCTCCTCGCCGGTGCTCGCGCTGGCCGGCGGCCGCACGAGCCCGCTCTGCAGCGCCGCCGTCGAAGGACGGGCCGCCGCGGTCGCGTACCGCTCCCCCAGCGACTCGCGCGCGATCTTCTCCTGGAGCTTCAGGATCCCCTGGAGCAGCGCCTCGGGACGCGGCGGGCAGCCGGGAACGTAGACGTCCACCGGGATGATCTGGTCGACGCCCTTGGTGACGGCGTACGAGTCCCAGTACGGGCCGCCGCAGTTGGAGCAGGCGCCGAAGGAGATGACGTACTTGGGCTCCGGCATCTGCTCGTACAGCCGCTTGACCGCCGGGGCCATCTTGTCCGTGACCGTGCCGGACACCACCATCAGGTCGGCCTGGCGGGGCCCGGGCGCGAACGGGATCACGCCGAGGCGGATGAAGTCGTGCCGGGCCATCGACGCGGCGATGAACTCGATCGCGCAGCAGGCGAGGCCGAAGTTGAAGACCCAGAGCGAGTAGCGCCGGCCCCAGTTCAGGACGACCTTCATCGGCTCCGGGGCGAGCCGGGCGAGCGTGCCCAGCCGCTTCGGCTCCGGCAGCGGTACCGGTGCGGGGGTGATGGGGGTCACGTCCATGCCAGGACGCCCTTCTTGTATGCGTACAGCAGGCCCACGGCCAGGAAGCCGAGGAAGATGAACATCTCCACGAGCGTCGTCGCGCCGTAGCCGGGGGCGGCGAAGACCGTCGCCCAGGGGAACAGGAAGATCGAGTCGACGGCGAAGATCACGTACAGGAACGCGTAGACGTAGTAGCGGACCTGGGTGTGCGCCCAGCCCTCGCCGACGGGGTCGACACCGCACTCGTACGTCAGCAGTTTCTCCGGGGTGGGGACCACCGGGCGCAGCAGGCGTCCCGCACCGAAGGCGACGGCGACGAACAGCACGCCGACGACGGCGAGCAGTCCGACGACCGAATACGACTGGAAGTAGTCCGCCGCGACGACGGCGGTCGACCCCCGCAACGTCTCCCGCACCGTCCGTTCCTCACTCCCTGGCCCTGTCGGACCCGTTTCCCCGGCCACGTGCTGTTCGGCTGTTCGACGATCTGTACGCACCGGAGTCTAGGCCCTGATAAAGGGCCGGTAAGCAGCCCGTCACACCGCGGGACGCGAAGGTGGGGTTTTCCCCAGTGGCTCAGGGCGGCCCACCTCATGGCGCCGTCGGCCGCAGCGCGGCACGCTGACCCGTATGACCGCACGCATCCCCGCCGCCGAACCCGCGGCAGCCGGCGCCGAGGACCGGCTGCCCCCGGCCCGTTTCGCCTACGACCTGCCCACCTGGAAGGAGATCACGCATCTCCTGGTGAACCTGCCGGTGTCGCTGTTCGGCTTCGTCTACGTGGTGACGGTGCTGCTGACCGCCAGCGCGCTGACGCTCAACGTGATCGGCTTCCCGCTGCTGGCGCTCGGGCTGATGGGTTCGCGGCTGCTGGGCCGGCTGGAGCGGGCGCGGGCGCGGGCACTGCTCGGAGTGCGGATCGACGAGCCGAGCCCGCTGTCGCTGCACCGCGCGAAGGGACTGCCCGGCCGGCTCTGGACGGCGCTGAAGGACCCGGTGGGCTGGCGCACGGCGCTGTACCACTTCATACGGCTGCCCTGGGGCGTGCTCACCTTCACGGTGACGCTGACCTCGCTCTTCGTGCTCTGGCCGGTGCTGCCCTTCCTCGCGCGGGGCCTGGCGAACGTGGACCGGGCGATGGTGCGCGGCCTGCTGTCGCCGTCCGACGAGCTGGAGCGGCGGATCGCCGAGCTGGAGTCCGACCGGGGCGTCGTGGTGGACACGGCCGCCGCGGATCTGCGGCGCATCGAGCGGGACCTGCACGACGGGGCGCAGGCAAGGCTGGTCAATCTGGCCATGGGCCTGGGCCTGGCCAAGGAGAAGCTGCTGGAGGGACAGTCCGACGAAAACGTCGCCGCGATGGTGGAGGAGGCGCACGGCGAGGTGAAGCTCGCGCTCCAGGAGTTGCGCGATCTGGCCCGCGGCATCCATCCCGCCGTCCTGACCGACCGCGGCCTGGACGCGGCCCTGTCGGCGGTGGCCTCGCGGTGCACGGTGCCGGTGCAGGTGACGGTCGACCTGGAGTCGCGTCCGGCCGCGGCCATCGAGGGCATCGCCTATTTCACGGTCTCGGAGCTGCTCCAGAACGTCAGCAAGCACAGCGGGGCGCGGTCCGCCTCCGTCGACGTCTGGCGGACCGACGGCCGGCTGCTGATCCAGGTCTCGGACGACGGCCGCGGCGGCGCCCGGCTGGACGGCGGAACGGGCATGCGCGGTCTGGCCGAGCGGCTGGACGCGGTCGACGGCCTGTTCGTCGTCGAGTCGCCGCCGGGCGGTCCGACGACGGTCACGGCGGAGCTGCCGTGGCGGGACCGCACGGACGGCACCGGTCCGGGCGGCATGGGTGCGGCCGGATCCGGCGCGGCCGCCTCCGGCAGGGGCGCCCCCGGCAGGAGGTAGGGAAAACCCCCCGCCCAAGACGCCGACGTGCTCCATGGTCCCGCCACCCGCGGCCGAGCACGCTGGGAGTACGGCGGGACAGCCGTAAGAAACAGCGGAACGAGGGGACGGGACGACGCCGATGGCCACCCAGTACCGATCGCAGGACGCACCAGGGTACGGGCCCTGCAGCGGGTTCCACGACGGTGGCACCGGCCGGGAACGGCACCTGCTGCCGGCCGGGCTGCGGGCGCCGTTCGAGGCCCGCAGCTGGCGCGAGTTCGGGTACGTGCTGCTGAACCTGCCGATCGGCATCATGCTGTTCACGTACGCGGTGACGATGGTGTCGCTGGGCGTGGGCCTGCTGGTGACGTTCTTCGGTGTGCCGGTGCTGGCGGCGGCGCTGGCCGGCTGCCGCCTGTTCGGCGTGCTGGAGCGGGCGCGGGCGCGCCGGCTGCTCGGCCTGGAGGTGGCGGAGCCGCAGCCGCTGCGGATGAAGGAGCCGGGCGTCCTGGCCTGGACGGGGGCCCTGCTGAAGAGCGGTACCTCCTGGCGGGCCCTGGTCTACGCGATCCTGCACTTCCCGTGGGCGGTGTTCTCCTTCTCGGTCTCGCTGGTCCTCTGGACGCTGGGCTGGAGCCTGCTGACGTATCCGCTGTGGTTCTGGGTGTTCCCCATGTGGGCCGGTCAGGGCGGCATCCAGCTCTACGGCGACGGTCAGCACGGCATCTACCTGGACAACCCGTTCGAGATCACGGTGACCGCGCTGGTGGGGCTGCTGTTCACGCTGGCCACGCCGTGGATCGTGCGGGCGCTGACGATGGTGGACCGGGTGCTGGTGCACGGGCTGCTCGGGCCGTCGCGGCTGTCGGCGCGGGTGGTGGAGCTGGAGTCGGACCGGGGGGTCGTGGTGGACGCGGCCGCCGCGGATCTGCGGCGCATCGAGCGGGACCTGCACGACGGGGCGCAGGCCCGGCTGGTGGCGCTGGCGATGGATCTGGGGCTGGCGAAGGAGAAGCTGGCGGAGGATCCGCAGGCGGCCGCGCGGATGGTGGACGAGGCGCACGGCGAGGTGAAGACCGCGTTGCAGGAGCTGCGGGACCTGGCGCGGGGGATCCACCCGGCGGTGCTGACGGACCGCGGCCTGGACGCGGCGCTGTCCTCGGTCGCCTCGCGCTGCACGGTCCCGGTGCGGGTGGAGGTCGATCTGGCCGAGCGGCCGGCGGCGGCCATCGAGGGGATCGCGTACTTCACGGTCTCGGAGCTGCTCCAGAACGTCAGCAAGCACAGCGGGGCGCGGTCCGCCTCCGTCGACGTCTGGCGGGTGGAGGACCGGCTGATGCTCCAGGTGGAGGACGACGGGGTCGGGAACGCGGACGTGTCCAAGGGGTCGGGCCTCGCCGGGCTGGCGGAGCGGCTGGACGCGGTGGACGGGATCCTGGTCGTGGACTCGCCGGCCGGGGGCCCCACCCGGGTGACGGCGGAACTGCCCTGGCGACGCTGAGCGCGCCCGGGGTCTGCTGATGGCGGCCTGCCGGCCGCGGCCACACCGGTCGCGGCGGCAGGCCGAAACGTGTGGTCGCCTCTCTCACTTCCCCTGACCCGGGCGCGGCACGGTCCGAATACTGGAATGCTGGACCATGCCGCGCGGAAGGCCGTGGGCGAGGCTGTGGGGGGCCGAGGATCGTGGAGGACAGGGTGCGGGTGGTCATCGCCGAGGATTCAGTGCTGCTCAGGGAGGGCCTGACCCGGCTGCTGACCGACCGCGGACACGAGGTCGTGGCGGGTGTCGGGGACGCCCAGGCGCTGATCAAGACCATCACGGAGCTGCACGACCAGCAGGCACTGCCGGACGTCGTCGTGGCGGACGTGCGGATGCCGCCGACGCACACCGACGAGGGGGTCCGGGCCGCGGTGCAGCTGCGCAAGGCGCACCCGGCGCTGGGCGTGCTCGTGCTCTCGCAGTACGTGGAGGAGCGGTACGCCACCGAACTGCTGGCCGGTTCCAGCCGCGGGGTCGGCTATCTGCTCAAGGACCGCGTGGCCGAGGTGCGCGAGTTCGTGGACGCGGTGGTGCGGGTGGCCGAGGGCGGTACGGCCCTGGACCCGGAGGTCGTCGCCCAGCTGCTCGGCCGCAGCCGCAAGCAGGACGTGCTGGCCGGGCTCACCCCGCGGGAGCGGGAGGTGCTGGGGCTGATGGCCGAGGGGCGGACGAACTCGGCGATCGCCCGGCAGCTGGTGGTGAGCGACGGCGCGGTCGAGAAGCACGTCAGCAACATCTTCCTCAAGCTCGGACTGTCCCAAAGTGATGGGGATCACCGGCGTGTTCTGGCCGTGCTCACCTATCTGAACTCGTGATCGTCCGACACTGTGTCGGACCGTGCGAACCGTCTCACCGCCGCGTCCAGCATGCGAACGATGCAGGGAAGGCGACCCTCACGGTCGTAGGGTTGAAGCCGGGAAGGTCTTCGGGAAGGCCGCTCCCACACAGCCGCCTCGAAGGAGGTCCAGTTCAGTGACCAGCCAGGTCAGCAGTCCAGCGGAGCAGGCCGATGGAGCCGTCGTAGGAGAGCAGCGCAGGGCGGCCGGGACGAAGGGCGTGCGCCGTCTGGATCGGGTGATCATCCGGTTCGCGGGTGACTCGGGTGACGGTATGCAGCTCACCGGTGACCGTTTCACGTCGGAGACGGCGTCGTTCGGGAACGATCTGTCGACGCTGCCGAACTTCCCGGCCGAGATCCGGGCCCCCGCAGGAACCCTGCCGGGCGTGTCCTCCTTCCAGCTGCACTTCGCCGACCACGACATCCTCACCCCCGGGGACGCGCCGAACGTGCTGGTCGCGATGAACCCGGCCGCGCTGAAGGCGAACGTCGGCGACCTGCCGCGGGGCGCGGAGATCATCGTCAACACCGACGAGTTCACCAAGCGCGCGATGCAGAAGGTCGGCTACGACGCCTCCCCGCTGGAGGACGGCTCGCTGGACGGCTACAACCTGCACCCGGTGCCGCTGACCACGCTGACGGTCGAGGCCCTCAAGGAGTTCGACCTGTCCCGCAAGGAGGCCGAGCGCAGCAAGAACATGTTCGCGCTGGGCCTGCTGTCCTGGATGTACCACCGGCCCACGGAGGGCACGGAGAAGTTCCTGCGGACGAAGTTCGCCCGGAAGCCGGACATCGCGGCGGCGAACGTCGCCGCCTTCAGGGCGGGCTGGAACTTCGGTGAGACGACGGAGGACTTCGCGGTCTCCTACGAGGTCGCCCCGGCCGCCAAGGCCTTCCCCGTCGGCACGTACCGCAACATCTCCGGGAACCTGGCCCTGGCCTACGGCCTGGTGGCGGCCTCCCGGCAGGCGGACCTGCCGCTGTTCCTGGGCTCGTACCCGATCACCCCGGCCTCGGACATCCTGCACGAGCTGTCCAGGCACAAGAACTTCGGTGTGCGGACCTTCCAGGCCGAGGACGAGATCGCCGGCATCGGCGCCGCGCTCGGCGCCGCCTTCGGCGGCTCGCTGGCGGTGACGACCACCTCCGGCCCGGGTGTGGCGCTCAAGAGCGAGACGATCGGCCTGGCCGTCTCGCTGGAGCTGCCGCTGGTGGTCGTCGACATCCAGCGCGGCGGCCCGTCCACCGGCCTGCCCACCAAGACCGAGCAGGCCGACCTGCTGCAGGCGATGTACGGCCGCAACGGCGAGGCCCCGGTCCCGGTCGTCGCCCCCCGCACCCCGGCCGACTGCTTCGACGCCGCCCTGGAGGCGGCCCGGATCGCGCTGACCTACCGCACCCCCGTCTTCCTGCTCTCCGACGGCTACCTCGCCAACGGCTCCGAACCCTGGCGCATCCCCGAACTGGACGAACTGCCGGACCTGAGCGTGCGGTTCGCCCGCGGCCCCAACCACACCCTGGCCGACGGCACCGAGGTGTTCTGGCCCTACAAGCGCGACCCGAAGACCCTCGCCCGCCCGTGGGCGATCCCGGGCACTCCGGGCCTGGAACACCGCGTCGGCGGCATCGAGAAGCAGGACGGCACCGGCAACATCTCCTACGACCCCGCCAACCACGACTTCATGGTCCGCATCCGCCAGGCCAAGGTCGACAACATCGAGGTCCCCGACGTCGAGGTCGACGACCCGAACGGGGCACGCACCCTCGTACTGGGCTGGGGCTCCACCTACGGACCCATCACGGCGGCGGTGCGCCGGCTGCGCGCGGCCGGGGAGTCCATCGCGCAGGCCCACCTGCGCCACCTCAACCCCTTCCCGAAGAACCTCGGCACGGTGCTGCGGGCTTACGACAAGGTGGTGATCCCCGAGATGAACCTCGGCCAGCTCGCCACCCTGGTGCGGGCGAAATACCTGGTGGACGCGCACTCCTACAACCAGGTCAACGGCATGCCGTTCAAGGCCGAACAGCTCGCCACGGCTCTCAAGGAGGCCATCGATGGCTGAGACGTCCACGGAAGGCACGGGCACGGCCGAGGCGCTCTCCCTGGTGCCCAAGGCCCAGGCCCGGCAGTCCATGAAGGACTTCAAGTCCGACCAGGAAGTGCGCTGGTGCCCCGGCTGCGGCGACTACGCGATCCTCGCCGCCGTCCAGGGCTTCATGCCCGAACTCGGGCTGGCCAGGGAGAACATCGTCTTCGTCTCCGGCATCGGCTGCTCCTCCCGCTTCCCGTACTACATGAACACCTACGGGATGCACTCCATCCACGGCCGCGCCCCCGCCATCGCCACCGGCCTGGCCACCTCGCGGCGCGACCTGAGCGTGTGGGTCGTCACCGGTGACGGCGACGCGCTGTCCATCGGCGGCAACCACCTCATCCACGCCCTGCGCCGCAACGTCAACCTCAAGATCCTGCTGTTCAACAACCGGATCTACGGCCTGACCAAGGGCCAGTACAGCCCCACCTCCGAGATCGGCAAGATCACCAAGTCGACCCCGATGGGCTCCCTCGACGCCCCCTTCAACCCCGTCTCCCTCGCCATCGGAGCCGAGGCGTCCTTCGTGGCCCGCACCATCGACTCCGACCGCAAGCACCTCACCGAGGTGCTGCGCCAGGCCGCCGCCCACCCCGGCACCGCACTGATCGAGATCTACCAGAACTGCAACATCTTCAACGACGGCGCCTTCGACGCCCTCAAGGACCGCCAGCAGGCCCAGGAGGCACTGATCCGCCTCGAGCACGGGCAGCCGATCCGCTTCGGCGCTGGGGGCACCTCCCGCTCGAGCGAAGCCGAGAGTGGGGGAGGCGAACGAGGCGTCGTCCGCGACGCCCGCACCGGAGAACTGTCCGTCGTGGACGTCACCCCGGACAACGAGTCCGACATCCTCGTCCACGACGCCCACGCCGCCTCCCCCACCACGGCGTTCGCGCTGTCCCGCCTCGCCGACCCCGACACCCTCCACCACACCCCGATCGGCGTCTTCCGCTCCGTAGACCGCCCGGTCTACGACACCGCGATGGCCGACCAGCTCGACACCGCCATCGAACAACGCGGCAAGGGCGACCTCGCCGCGCTCCTGGCCGGCGGGGACACCTGGACCGTCGTCGGCTGAGCGGCCCGCTCCGTCTCACGAGGCCCGGGTCCCTGCGGCCCGGGCCTCGTCGTATGTCCGCCGGGCCCGCTCCACGTCCGCCATGCGCTCCTGGGTCCACAGCGCGAGCGCCCGTACCTGTTCGGCGGCCTCCCGGCCGAGGCCGGTGAGGGAGTAGTCGACCCGGGGCGGGATCACGGGCTTGGCGTCGCGGTGGACCAGGCCGTCGCGCTCCAGGGTCTGCAGCGTCTGGGCGAGCATCTTCTCGCTGACGCCTCTTTCGCTGACCCGGCCGATGGCGCGACGCAGTTCGCTGAAGCGGTGGGGCCGCTCCAGCAGCTCGATCAGGACGAGGACGCCCCAGCGGCTGGTGACGTGCTCCAGGACCAGTCGGTACGGGCACATCTCCGCGTCGGCGACGGCGTCCCTTGCCGCTCCTCCAGTGCTTACCGGCATGCCAGTACCTTACTTCAAAGTAGGTACTGTCGAATAGTTAGCACATCTCCTAGCGTTAGTGCACAGGCACCCCACAAGGAGACTTCCGTCATGAGCATCGTCGTCACCGGAGCCACCGGACACCTCGGCCGCCACGTCGTGGAACAGCTGCTGGAGAAGGTTCCGGCCGGCCACGTCACCGCTGTCGTACGCACCCCCGAGAAGGCCGCCGGCCTCGCCGAGCGCGGGGTGCGGATCGCGGTCGCCGAATACAACGCGCCTGAGACCTTCGACGGCCTGTTCTCGGCCGGCGACAAGGTTCTGCTGATCTCCGGCAACGAGTTCGACAAGGGCCGGGTCCGGCAGCACCGGGTCGTCATCGACGCGGCCCGGGCCGCCGGTGTCGCGCTGCTCGCCTACACCAGCGCCCCCGGCACCCTGAAGGCCGCCCTCGCCGACGACCACCACGGCACCGAGGAGGCGCTGCTGGCCTCCGGGGTGCCCTACGTGCTGCTGCGCAACGGCTGGTACCACGAGAACTACACCGAGCAACTCGCCCCCGCCCTGGAGCACGGCGCCGTCGTCCACGCCGCCGGCGAGGGCCGAATCTCCTCCGCCCCGCGCGCCGAGTACGCGGCCGCCGCCGTCGCCGTCCTGACCGGCGAGGGCCACGAGAACAAGACGTATGAGCTGGGCGGGGACGAGGCCTGGAGCTTCACCGAGTACGCCGCAGAGCTGAGCAGGCAGACCGGCAGGCGTATCACGTCCAACCCGGTCTCCGTCGAGGAGTACGCGGGCATCCTGACCGGCGCCGGGCTGCCCGGGCCGCTCGCCGCGATCCTGGCGGGCGTGGACGCCTCCATCGAGAAGGGCGAGCTGGTGGTCACCTCCGGCGATCTGTCCCGCCTGATCGGGCACCCCACCAGCCCGATCTCGGAGGCGATCGCCGCCGCGCTCGAGGCCTGAGCGACGCCGGAGCAGACGCCGGACAAACCGTCACCCACCCGTCATGACCGTTTCGCCATACGGACATGACAGGCGGGGGCGCGTGGCGCTACCTTCTTTGATGCCCGTCGCACGGCACGCGGCCGGGCACGAAGGAGGAACCAGTGAGCCAGAAGCCGAGGGGTGAGCGGCGCACAGGACTGCTGAACGGCATCGCCGCCTACGGGATGTGGGGCCTCGTCCCCCTCTTCTGGCCGCTGCTCAAACCCGCCGGGGCGGTCGAGATCCTCGCCCACCGCATGGTGTGGTCCCTCGCCTTCGTCGCCGTCGCCCTGCTCGTCGTACGCCGCTGGGCCTGGGCCGGTGAACTGCTGCGCCAGCCGCGCAAGCTGGCCCTCGTCGTGGTCGCTGCCGCCGTGATCACCGTCAACTGGGGGGTCTACATCTGGTCCGTCAACAGCGGGCACGTGGTGGAGGCCTCCCTGGGCTATTTCATCAACCCGCTGGTCACCATCGCGATGGGCGTGCTGCTCCTCAAGGAACGGCTGCGGCCCGTGCAGTGGGCGGCGGTCGGCACCGGCGCCGCCGCCGTCGTCGTGCTCACCGTCGGCTACGGCCGCCCGCCGTGGATCTCCCTCTGCCTCGCCTTCTCCTTCGCCACCTACGGCCTGGTGAAGAAGAAGGTCAACCTGGGCGGCATCGAGTCGCTGACCGCCGAGACCGCGGTCCAGTTCCTGCCCGCCCTGGGCTACCTGCTGTGGCTGGGCGCCCACGGCACCTCGACGTTCGCCGCCGAGGGAGCAGGGCACGCCGCCCTGCTCGCCTCCACCGGCATCGTCACCGCGCTGCCGCTGGTCTGCTTCGGCGCGGCCGCGATACGCGTGCCGTTGTCCACCCTGGGCCTGCTCCAGTACATGGCCCCGGTCTTCCAGTTCCTGCTCGGGGTCGCCTACTTCCACGAGTCCATGCCGGCCGAGCGCTGGGCCGGCTTCGCCCTGGTCTGGCTGGCCCTGACCCTGCTGACCTGGGACGGGCTGCGCACGGCCCGGCGGGCGGCACAGCTCAGGGCCCGGCTCGCCGCCCCCAGGACCGCGGCGCCGGCGACGGCCGACCCGGTGGACGCGTAGCCGCTGCCGCGGGTGCCGGCCGCTGGTGCTGTGACCGGAAGGGTTCACCGGCTCGCGACGCCGGCACGGCACTAGACGAAATCCGTGCCGGGCGGGCGGTCCGGCGCGGGCGGGCGAGTGGTGCGGGCGCGGTGGGCTCGCACCTTCTCCCTGTTGCCGCAGTGCCCCATCGCGCACCAGCGCCGCCGGCCCGGACGTGAGGTGTCGACGAACAGCAAGTAGCAGTCGTGGGCGCCGCATTCGCGGATGCGGTCGGCGTACGGGCCGCTGAAGAGGTCGATCGCGTCCCGGGCCACCGTCGACAGCAGTCGCGCGCCGGTGGCGCCGGGCGCCCAGACCCGGGTGCCGGCCGGGGTGAGCCGGGAGACGAGGGGCGGTTCGGCCGCCGTCTCGTTGACCGTGGCCACATGACCGGGCTGGAGCGGACGGCCGTGCGCGCGGTCGGCGGTCAGCAGGAACAGGGCGTCACGGAAGGCACGGGCGCGCTCCACCTCGTCCTCACCGACCGCTGGTTCCAACCCCGGCGCGAGCCTGCTGCGGTCGGCCCAGGCGACCAGGTCGGCTGGGGTGTGCAGCACCTCGTAGCGGGCGAAGGCACCCGGGCCGCCCGTCGTCAGCAACTCCAGGCACAGCGCCCCCGGATCGAAGCGGTAGGGCTTTCCGTCGCACGAGACGAGCGTCAGACCGGTGGCGGATTCCCGCGTTTCCCTGGCACGCGCACTCATGTAACCACTATAAGTGGTTACATGACTCGGACACCCCCGGGCCCCGCGCCCGCACCGCTGCACTGGAAGCTCGTGGTCGACGCCACCGACCCGCACGCGCAGGCCGGCTTCTGGGCCGCCGCGCTGCACTACGAGGTGGAGGACAACAGCGCGTTGGTCGAGCGGCTGCTGGAGCTCGGGGCGCTGCCGGGCGAGGCCACCGTCGAGTTCCACGGCCGCCCGGCCTTCCGGGACCTGATCGGCGTACGGCACCCCGACGACCCGTACGACGAGGAGCGCGGCACCGGTCTGGGCAGGCGGCTGCTGTTCCAGCGGGTGCCGGAGGCCAAGGCCGGCAAGAACCGGCTCCACCTCGACCTGCACCCCGGCGAGGGCCGGCGCGCGGACGAGGTGGAGCGGCTGAAGGGGCTCGGGGCGCGCGTGGTGCGGCACGTGCGGGAGCCCGCCGGGGAGTGGGTGGTGATGGAGGATCCGGAGGGCAACGTGTTCTGCGTGGCGTAGGACGCGGGGTCAGTTCGCGGACGGGGGGGTCGCGTTGCGGGCCCGTTCGGCCAGGCGGCCCATGCGGGCGCGGGCGGACTCCAGTTGTTCGATCTCGTCGGCGGCGGGGCCGTCCTCGGCGGTGAGTTCGGTCCACAGGTCGATCAGGTCGCGGCCGAGCCGCAGGCCCTGCTCGGGGTCGCGGACCGCGCGCCAGGCGGCGGCCGCGCTCTGCACGTCGCCGTAGGCCGCCGCCGTGTCCCGGGCGCGGTGGCGGATGCGGGCGAGGGCGAGGGAGATGCCGAAGGAACGGAGCGGATCGCCCGCCAGGTAGGCGATGTAGGCGGTGAGTTCGCGCACCCGCAGCACCTCGGGGTGCTCCGGGCCGAGCGTGCCGGACGCGTCCGCGGCGGTGCGTTCGGCCAGGGCCGCCGCCTCCTCGATCCGGCCCTCCTTCACGGCCTCGTTCACGCGCGCCAGGGGTTCGGCGAGCAGGACGACGCCCGCTTCACCGGCCGCGGTCCTGGGATCCTCCCCGAGCACCGCCTCGGCCACGGCGTCGAACCCGCGGGCGGGGGTGGGCCTGGGGTCGGGTCCGACCGGGTCGGGGTCCGGATGCTGGTGCTGGTGCTGGTGGGAAGTCACGGCGGGCGCGACCGGGTCCGGCTGCGCGTTCGCGTCGGCCGGGCTCGCGTCCATCACCGGTGGCGGGCCGAACACCCCCGTGGGGGCGACGGCCGTACCGAGCGGCGTGTCACCCACCGGTTCCGGCAGCTCCCGCAGCGTGAACGTCGGTGCCGCCTCGGTGGACGGCGCCTGCGACTCGGGAACCGCCCGCAACGGGAAGGTGGGCGCGCTCTCGCTGTGCGGTGTTCTCTCACCGCTCCTGGGCTCGCCGTGCGGCCCGGATCCGGGCAACTCCTGCGCCGGGAACGCAGGTGCCGCCCCGTCGGGCTCGCGGGCCGGTTCCGGGACCTGCCTCAGTACGTGCGTCACCCTGTCGTCCTCCGGGCGCGGGGGCGCGGCCGGGGCCGGTCCGGGTACGTCGGCCGGCGGGTCCGGCGGTGCCGTGCGCACGGGGTCCGCCGCGAACGTGCTGGAGCCGTCGGTGTGGACCTGGAGGGGGACGACGTAGCCGATGCGCTCGTCGGTGACCGTGGCGAGGACGGGGTGGCCGGAGGCGAGGGCGATGCGGTGGAGGTGGTTCAGTACGGCCTGCTGGATCTCCTCGCCGGGAGCCGGGTGGACCGGTAGGCCGCCGACCGAGGCGCCGGCGCCGTCAGCCGGCACATGGACGGCGACCGGCGTCGCCACGGGTGCCGCCGGCTGCGCGGCGCGCTCGTGTTCCCGCTTCTTCCCGCGGCTCAGTCGAGACATCGGCTCCCTCACTCGGATGAGTGCCATCCGGTCGTTCGCATGCATTCGAGTCTCTCTGGCCGCCTGCCCTCCCCGCGTCACCACGACGTCACAGACTCGCACCAGGAACCGCGCTCCTGTGACGCGGGTAACGTCTCGCGGGCGAGGATCGTCGGGATGACGCGGGAGGGGGACGAAGATGCGGACAGATGTACGACAGGGACCGGAGATCTGAGTCCGCGGGCCGGTGACCGACGCCCGCGCCGAGCCCGGCGGGTGGGAGGGCAGGCCCGAGCGGCCAGTCGGCCGGCCCGTCACGCCCCGCCGGTTCTCCTGGCTGGCCACCCACGGCGGCGCGGGCACGACCACGCTCGCGGCCGTCTACGGCGGTCACGACTGCGGACGCGCCTGGCCGGGGCCCGGCGCTCCGGAGTCGGTGCTGCTGGTCGCCAGGACCCACGCGGCGGGGCTGGACGCCGTCACCCGGGTCCTCGAGGTGTTCCGCAGGGGCGAGGCGCCCGCCGGACTCGACCTGGACGCCGTGGTGCTCGTCGCGGACGCGCCGGGCCGGCTGCCGCGGCGGCTCGCCCAGCGGGTGAAGCCGATCGAGTCCGTGATCGACGTCTACCGCGTCCCGTGGGTGGAGGCCTGGCGGGTGGGCGACCTGAGCGGAGCGCCGCCGCGGGGGAGCGAGCCGCTGGCCCGTCTCACCGGGGCGGGAACCGCGCGGGCGGCGACTACGCCGTGATGTCCTTCGCCGTGGGCGACCTGAGCGGAGCGCCGCCGCGGGGGAGCGAGCCGCTGGCCCGTCTCACCGGGGCGGGAACCGCGCGGGCGGCGACTACGCCGTGATGTC
>NZ_JBIAXG010000017.1:0-67649 GCF_042896465.1 Streptomyces sp. NPDC001292 | reverse complement strand
GTCCTTCGCCGTGAACCGCGCCCAGGCCGCCGAGCCGAACACCGCCGCGTAGAGGGCCTGCAACTCCAGGTTCTTCAGCAGGCCGTCCCAGTAGACCGGCTCGCGCATGAGATCGGCGAAGGACAGCCAGTAGTGGGGGAAGAGGTACGGCTGGATCGCGTGCAGCTGCGGGACCTGGTCGAGGATCTGAACGGTGATCAGCAGGCCCACGGTCGTGGCCATCGCCGCTATCCCGCTGTTGGTCAGCGTCGAGACGAACAGGCCGAGGGCGGCGAGGCCGAGCAGGGACGCGGCGACGACGAAGGCGATCAGCAGTGCCCGGCCCAGTCCCTCGGCGAAGCTGATCCGCGTGCCGGAGATGGTCGTCAGATCGCCGAGCGGGAACAGCAGCGCGCCCACGACGAGCGCCGAGACGGCGACCACGAGGGTGGCGACCAGACAGAAGGCCATCGTCGTGGCGTACTTGGCGAGCAGCAGGCGGGTACGGCCGGCGGGTGCGACCAGCAGATAGCGCAGGGTGCCGGCGTTCGCCTCCCCGGCGACGGCGTCGCCCGCGATCACGCCCACGGCCATCGGCAGGAAGAACGGCAGGGTGGCGGCCAGTGCGGTGAAGACCAGGAACAGTCCGTTGTTGGTGACCTGCGTGATGAACGCCGGTCCCTCGCCGCCCCCGCCGCCCCCGCCGCCGACGGACGAACCGTCCCTCGTCTCGATCCTGACGGCCACCCCGACCAGGACCGGGACGCCGGCCAGTACGCCCAGCAGCGCGAGGGTGCGCCAGCGCCGGAAGGTCGTCACCAGCTCGCTGCGCAGCAGTCCGAAGGTCCACAGCGGACCCGGGGCGCGGACGACCACGTCCGCGGCCTGCCCTGGCGAGACGTCAGCCCGCGACATCGAAGCCCTCCCCCGTGAGTGCCACGAACGCGTCCTCCAGCGAGGCCCGTTCGACCCCGAAGCCGCGTACGCGAACGCCCGCCGTCACCAGCGCGGCGTTCACGTCGGCGAGGTCGCGCTCCGGTGGGTCTCCGGTCACCCGGTCCTCGCCCACGACGACGTCGCCGACGCCCTGTTCCTTCAGCACCCCAGCCGCCTCCCCCGTGTCGGGCGTGGTCACCACCAGCCGGCCGCGCGCCCCGGCGGCCAGCTCCGCCACGGCTCCCTGGGTGATCAGCCGGCCCTGCGCCATGACCGCCGCATGGGTGCACACCTGCTCGATCTCGTCCAGCAGATGGGAGGAGAGGAAGACGGTCGTGCCGTCGGAGGCCAGCTCCCGGACCAGGGAGCGGATCTCGCGCATGCCCTGCGGGTCGAGACCGTTGGTCGGCTCGTCCAGGACGAGCAGTCTGCGCGGCTGGAGCAGCGCGGCGGCCAGCCCCAGGCGCTGCTTCATGCCCAGGGAGTAGGCCTTGGCCTTCTTGCCCGCCGCAGCCGTCAGGCCCACCCGGTCCAGGGCGGCCGCGACCCGGGTTCGCCGGGTGCGGGGGTCGGCGGTCGGGTCGGCGGCGTCGTAGCGCAGCAGGTTGTCCCGGCCGGAGAGGAAGCCGTACAGGGCCGGGCCCTCGATGAGCGCGCCGACCTGCGGGAGCACGGTGCGCGAGGACCGGGGCATGGGGCGCCCCAGCACCCGCGCCGTGCCGGACGTGGGCTCGATGAGACCCATCAGCATGCGGATGGTGGTCGTCTTGCCCGAGCCGTTCGGACCGAGGAAGCCGAAGACGCTGCCCGCCGGGACGGCCAGGTCGAGACCGTCGACGGCGAGCTGTCCGCCGCGGTAGCGCTTGGTGAGCCCGCGCGTGTGGATGACGCTGTCATCCCCTTCGTCCATCGGCTCCCTCGATTCTCCTGTCCGTCGTGTCCTTACCGCCCGGCGTTCGCCGCCTTCACCAGCGTGTCCTTGGTGACGGCGCCGACGTACACCTTGCCGTCGTCCGTGATCAGCGCGTTGACCAGGCGGGTGGAGAAGACCGTGCCCTTGCCGAACTTGCCGCTGACCTGGTCGCCCAGCGAGCCGAGGAACCCGCTCAGATCACCCTTTCCGGAGGACGACGGGATGCCGCCCTTGTTGCCGGAGTCGAACACGGCGATGGAGTTCCAGCCCTTGCCGAGTACCTTCGGGCCGTTCTCGGCCAGACCCTTCTCCGACGCGCCGGGCTCGTGGAACTGCCGGCCCTGGCCGCCCTTCCGCTCGGCGCCCTTTCCGGTGTCCTTCCCGGCGTCCTTCTCCTCGGTGACCTTCGCGCCCTTGGGCGGGGTGAAGTCGAAGGTCGAGGCGGCCGGCCTGGCGAAGCTGATCTGGGTGAAGCCCGCGTCCACCACGGCGGCGCCACCGCTCGCCGGGGTGAGCGTGAACTTCAACGGCATCCCGGTCTTGGCGTCCACCGCGATGCTGATCGCGCCGACCGTGGTGCCGGAGGCGTGCTTCGGCTGGATGACCAGCTTGTAGGCGTCGCGGCCGGCGACCTGCGCGGTGCCGTCGACCTTCACCGAGGTGGTGTCGTCGACCGACTTCAGGGCCTCGTCGGCGAAGTCCTTGGGCGTGGCGGGGACCTCGTCCCGGTGCTTGTTGCCGCCGTCGGCCGCGGTGCCGTGGAAGACCTCGTTCGACTTGCTGTCGTAACCCCAGACGTCCTTGCCGTTGTGGATGAGGCTGTACTCGGCGGCGTTCTCGATCAGCGAGACCTTCTGCCGGTCCTCGCCGTCGGCGGCGACGCGCAGGGTGTGCGTGCCGGAGGCCAGCTCGGGCAGTTTTGACGTCGGGTCGGCCGACGAACCGTCACCGCCCCTGGCCGCGCCCGAGGCCAGGCCGCTCTCCAGGCCGCCGAGGTTCGGCAGACCCAGGTCGGTGCTGATCTTGACCGTGCCGGACAGCTGCTGGACGTCCGACTCGGCGATTTTCTCTATGAGTTGCTGTGCGGTGATCTTCGGCAGGTCGGGGTCGCCGGACGCGGCGAGTGCCGGGACGAGCCCGATGGTCGCCGCCGCCACCCCCACCACCGTGACCGGGACGACGTAGCGCGCGGCCTTGCGGCGCCCCGCGCGCAGGTCGTGGGCTTCGGATTCGTTCGGTGCCATGTGTGCCCTACCTCCGTCATCGGCGGCGGCTGTCCTTCTGCACTGGGGTGTCACCCTCAGCCGCCATTCTCACCCAGATCGGTGAGGAGTGGTGTGGTCCGTGGTTTCCATCTGACCAAATCCGCCGGGCGGAAGCGTCAGACCCCGGAGCCAACTCCGTGTACGCCTGCGGTATGACACACAAAGGGCGATGCCTCCCCCACCCCGTAGGGGTAGGTCTGGAGGGCGCCGCTCGGAAAGGGCCGCCCGGCGAAGGCGTCCGGTGACATCGCGGAACCGGACAGGCGTCAGCCGGCCCGGTGCACCACCGCGTCGCACAGCTGGAGCAGTGCGGCCTTCGCGTCGCACTCCCGCAGCGGAGCCAGCGCGGCCCGAGCCTCCTCGGCGTAGCGCACGGTGTCCCGGCGGGCCTGCTCCAGTGCCGGGTGCGCCCGCAGCGCCGCCAGCGCTTCCGCGTGCCGCGCGTCGTCGCTCAGGTCGGAGTCCAGCAGCTCGCACAGGGCGATGTCCTCGGGCAGCCCCAGCCGGGCCGCGCGCTCGCGCAGCCGCAGCACCGGCAGCGTGGCGATGCCCTCGCGCAGATCGGTGCCGGGCGTCTTGCCCGACTCGTGCGAGTCGGAGGCGATGTCCAGGACGTCGTCCGCCAGCTGGAAGGCGACGCCCAGCCGCTCGCCGTACTGCGTCAGCACGTCCACGACGGTCTCGTCGGCGCCGGACATCATCGCGCCGAACCGGCACGACACCGCCACCAGCGACCCGGTCTTGCCGCCGAGCACGTCCAGGTAGTGGTCGACGGGGTCCCGGCCGTCCTGCGGACCCGCCGTCTCCAGGATCTGCCCGGTGACCAGCCGCTCGAACGCCACGGCCTGCACCCGCACGGCCTCCGGGCCGAGGTCGGCGAGGATCTGCGAAGCCCGGGCGAACAGGAAGTCACCGGTCAGGACCGCGACCGAGTTGCCCCAACGGGTGTTGGCGCTGGCCACCCCGCGGCGCACGGCGGCCTCGTCCATCACGTCGTCGTGGTACAGCGTCGCCAGGTGGGTCAGCTCCACCACCACGGCCGACGGCACGACGCCCGGTGCGTACGGGTCCCCGAACTGGGACGCGAGCATCACGAGCAGCGGCCGGAACCGCTTCCCGCCGGCCTTGACGAGGTGCTGGGCGGCCCCCGTGATGAACGGGACCTCGCTCTTGGTGGCTTCGAGCAGCCCTTCCTCGACAGCCGCCAATCCGGCCTGGACATCGGCTTCGAGAGCCTGGTCCCGCACGCTCAGCCCGAATGGCCCGACGACGGTCACGAGGGGTCTCCTGTCTGCTGGTGTCTGCTGGGGATTACACGGTTTGTCGATAGGTCGCTGCCCTCACTCAAGTCAGCGTATCCGGTCACGTTTCGATCACCGATGTCGCCCACCTATACGGGCCAGGCCACATCACCCGACGTGACCACCATCACGCCTCCGCCACACGGCCCACCCGCACTCACACTTGAAGTCCGATTCACCCCTATTGGGGTTTCAATTCTCTTTAGCGGCAATTGCCCTTCGGGCACCCAAACCGTGAGTTGGGTCACGTCACCCTCCGTCCGTATCATCTCCCGCACTCCTTCACATTCCCTTTACTGGCCGCCGAGTTGAGGCTTGCAGGCGCAAAGGATCAAGCACCACATACACCCCGGACCAAGGTCAAATAGGGCAATGTGTGATTCCGGCACTTGTTCGGGACATGTGCTCTCGCATACGTTCCCGGCCAACGAGCGGACGCCGAATCCTGCCGCCGCCCGTAATCCCAACGACCGAATGAACCATGGCAGGAGCGGGGGACCCAGGTAAGCCGCCGGGCCGGGCACGTACGTCCTACGTCGTACGCCGCACCGGAACGGCTCGGGGTGAAGCCGTGCCCTTCGGGGCACGGCCGGGCACCTCCCCGCCCGAACCCGACAGCTCACCTCGCAGGCGACGGAGAGGAAATCCCCCATGCCTGCAAACGGTCAGCGCCGTTCTTCCCGCACCGCCCGCCTCGTCCGCGCCCTCGCCGTCACCGGCACGAGCGCAGCCGTCCTCGCCGTGCCGCTGCTCGGCGCCACGACTGCGTCCGCGGCGACCCCGTCCACCGTCCGGACGGCCGCGAGCTACGGCTACGCGAACAACCTCGACGGCTGGATCCGGGCCTCCCTGGCGGTCATGGCGGAGAACGGCATCCCGGGCTCCTACAACGGGATCCACCGCAACATCATCCGCGAGTCCTCCGGCAACCCGCGTGCCATCAACCTCTGGGACTCCAACGCCAGGATGGGCATCCCGTCCAAGGGTCTGCTCCAGGTCATCGACCCGACCTTCCGGGCGTACCACGTGAACGGCACGTCCTGGGACATCTACGACCCGGTCGCCAACATCACGGCCGCCTGCAACTACGCGGCCAAGCGGTACGGCTCCATCGACAACGTCTTCGGCGCGTACTGACCGAACCACGGCCGGCCCACACACCGGCTAGACAAACAGTCGTTCGAGGACGACGGCGATGCCGTCGTCCTCGTTCGACATCGTGACCTCGTCGGCCACCGCCTTGAGCTCGGGGTGGGCGTTGGCCATGGCGACCCCCCGGGCGGCCCACTGGAACATCGGGATGTCGTTGGGCATGTCGCCGAAGGCGAGGGCGCTCTCGCGGCCCAGTTCCAGGTGTTCGGCGGCCAGCGCCAGTCCGGTCGCCTTGGTGATGCCGCACGGCTGGAGTTCGACGGTCCCGGGGCCCGACATGGTGACCGTGGCGAGGGACCCCACCACGCCGCGGACCGCCGCCGCCAGCTCGTCGTCGGACAGCACCGGGTGACGCAGCAGCACCTTGCTGATGGGCGCGCGCCACAGGTCGTCGCGCCGTTCGACCCGCACGGCGGGCAGCGACGGGTGCGGCATGAGATACCCCGGCTCGATGAGCGTGAGCCCCTCGACTCCGTCCTGGTCGACCGCGGCGTACACCTCCCCCACCTCGGCCTCGATCTTGCCGAGCGCGGTCTCGGCCTGCTCCCGGTCCAGGGTGACCGACCACAGCAGGCGGTCGCTCCCGGCGTCGTAGAGCTGTGCGCCCTGACCGCACACCGCGAGCCCCGTGGCGCCGAGGACGTCGAGCAGTTGCCGCACCCGCGGCGCCGGCCGTCCGGTCACCACGAGGTGCCGGGCACCGGCGGCCGCCGCCCTCCCGAGCGCGGCGAGGGACCGTTCGGACACGGTGTCGTCGCCGCGCAGCAGCGTTCCGTCCAGGTCAGTGGCGATGAGGGCATATGCGAGGGCGGCCATGATCAGAGAATACGGATGCTCCGGCCCGCCGACTCGACCGGAACCGGACGACCGCGGCGACCACCGCGCTCCTGGCGTCCTCTCCTCAACTCCCTTATTGATACGGGCCCTTCGCGCGGCAGGCGAGGTGGCGCTCAACCGTGCGCCGCAGCAAGGTGTTCGGCCAGCCGCGGGGAGGCGAACTCCGTGCCGCACACGAACCGCATCACCGGCCCGTACGAGGCCGCCGCCGGCAATCCCGTGAAGTAGAGGCCGGGTACCGAGGAGACATAGCCCGCGCCGAGCCTGGGGGCGCCGCGGCTCACCGCGAGTCCGGTGCGCAGCTCGTGGCCGAGGAAGCCCATCGCGGCGATGTCGACGCGGTAGCCGGTGGCCGCCATGACGTGGTCCGCGGCCAGTTCCCGGGTCTCGCCCGCGAGGGTCCGCACCGTCAGCACCGGCCGCCCGCCCGTGACCTCGGCGCGGACGATGCCGCTCACCTCGTGGACCGGCACCGCCGACTCGAAGCGCTCGCGCAGCCACCAGGCGCCGAGCGGGCCGAGGACCCGGCGGACCAGATGGTGGCGCACCCCGGCCGGGAGGTGACGGAAGGGCTGCGGGTGGTAGCTCAGCGCCCACAGCGACCAGGCGCGGCCGAAGGGCGACTCGGGCCGGAACCTCGGCTGCTCCCAGGGCGGGGCGCCGAAGGCGACGCTGCCGCGGCCCCGCGCCACCACCCGCACCCGCGCGCCGGCCTCCGCGGCGAGCACCGCGGTCTCCAGCGCGGACTGGCCGGCGCCCACGACGATCAGCTCCTTGCCGGCGAACCGGCTCAGGTCGTGGTGCTGGGAGCTGTGCGAGAGCGGCCCGGTGGGCGTGGGGCCGTCCGGCACCGCCGCGGTCAGCTCCGGCGGCAGATGGGACAGGCCCGACAGTCCCGTCGCCACCACGACCGCCCGGGCGGTGAACTGCTCCCCGGAGTCCGGCTTCAGCTCGAAGCCCCCGCCCGGCCGCCGGTCGACCGACACCACCCGCACCCGCTCCAGCTCGGGCACCAGCCTGCGCTGGAACCACTCGCCGTAGGCGATGAAGGTCTCCACCGGGATGATGTCCTCGTCGGTCACCAGCGGCTTGATGCCGGCCGCGGCGCAGTAGTCGGCGAGGTTGTGGCCGCGCTGCGGGCAGTCGATGCCGGAGGCGGCCGGGGTCGACTTCAGCAGCATCCCGGCGGGCATGTGGTCGCGCCAGGAGACCATGGGCTCGCCGAAGACGCGGACCGGGATGCCCCGGGCGCGCAGATGGGCGGCGGTGGACAGGCCGAACGGCCCGGCACCGATGACTGCCACCGGTTGGTTCACGAAGTCCCTCCCCAGGACGTGCTCGCGTCACTTCGTGTCACTCGTGGGCCTGCTCGGGCGGCGGCACGGGCCGCCCGCATACGGTTGTGCGCTGCCCTAACCGGTGGTGCCGCCACGGCGGTTGGTCCGCCACAGCTGATAGAGGTGCCTGGCACCCGGCCGCACGAAGCGCGCGAGCATCGTGACGAACGGCAGCGGGTCGTCCCCCGCGAGCCAGGCCAGCTCCGTGCCGCTCGCCTTCACCGGCGCGTGCGGTGTCGTGTAGCCGCTGCGGCGGTAGGCGAGGAGGGCGGGCAGGTCGATGTTCTCCACGACGTACCGGTGGCCGGAGCGCTGCTCGCCCTCCGGGACGGGGCGCCCGGTCAGGTCGAGGTGCATGGCACGTACGACGTCCACGCCCGACTCGCTCTCGAAGAGCCGGAACTGCGCGCCCATGCGCGGATTGAAGTCGAGGAGCTTGTACTGCCCGTCGCGCCGGTCGAAACGCAGGTCGAGGTCGACGATGCCGGTGAAGCCGATCTGCTTGATGAACCGTGCGGTGAGGTCGGCGAGTTCGGGGTTGTCGACGACGTACGCGTTCGCCGTCATGCCCGCGTGCGGCGGCCAGGAGCGGACCTTGACGCCGGTGAACATCGCGAGCGGCGTGGAGTCCCGGTCGAAGTAGGCGTGCACGATCCAGTCCTCGGCCTCCTCCCGCGGCAGATACTCCTGGAGGATCACGCCGGGTCGCTCGCCCCAGTCGCGCGCCAGGGCAAGCAGGCCCTCGCGGCTGTCGATCCTCGTGGTGCCGTTCACCGCGGGGCTTCTGCGCCGGACGAACGCCTCGCGGTTCTTGGCCACCACGGGGAAGCGGGTCTTCTCGGCGAACGCCACGATGTCGTCGTACGACTGCGGGAAGGCGGCCGCCGGGCTCGGGATGCCGTGCTCCACGCACAGCTCGTGCAGGCCCTGCTTGCTGGCCAGACGGCGCGGCAGACCGGGGGCGACGGGCGGGAAGAGGAAGTGGCCCTTGAGTTCGTCCTGGTGCTCGGCGACCAGGACGGCGGCCTCCTCGTCGGTGGGCACCAGGACGGTGGGCCGGCCGATGCGGCGGCCGATGCGCAGCAGGCCCTCCACCAGACGGTCCGCGCCCTCCGTGCCTCTGGTCGGCCAGACGAAGGCGCGTTTGAGGTAACGGGAGGAGGCCGCCGGCGTGTAGGCGTCCTCGGTGATCGCGTACATGGGCACGCCCAGACGGCCCAGGCTGCGGATCGCGCCCACCCCACCGTGGTGCAGCGGGTAGTCGCCGAACTTCACGATCAGGCCCGGTACCTCACGGTCGGCCCGGAAAGGCACACTGACGGCGTTCCTGGCCACGGGTCCCCCCACGTGTCCCCCTATGGAGCGGACCCACCCCGTCCGCGCCCCCAGAGGACGCTAAGCCGGAATTACCCCCTCCCACAAGACCAATTCGGACATTGCAAACTCTTTAGACACTGCCCAAGACATGCGGCGCCCCCGTAACGTGTGGCCCGATCACATGGAATTTCGGAAAGGAAGGCAGTACCCCATGCCCCCCTTCGAGGTCCCCGAGGGCGACCCCTTCGGCCCGCACAACCTTCCCTACGGCGTCTTCTCCCGCGCCGGGTCGCCGGAGAGGACCGTGGGCGTCCGGCTCGGCGACCACGTGCTCGACGCGGGGGCGGCGGCGCGGGCGCTCGGTTCGCCGTACGCCGGCCTGCTCGCGCAGCCGAACCTGAACCCGCTGCTGGCCGCGGGCCGCACCGCGTGGTCCGACGTGCGGCGCGCGCTGACGTCGTGGGTGACGGTGCCGGCTCACCGGGAGACCGTCGCGCCCTTCCTGCACCCGCTGTCCTCGGTGACCCTGCACCTCCCCTTCGAGGTCGCGGACTACGTCGACTTCTACGCCTCGGAGAACCACGCCCGGAACGTGGGGCAGATCTTCCGCCCGGGCGCCGAGGACTCGCTGACCCCCAACTGGAAGCACCTGCCGATCGGTTACCACGGCCGCTCCGGCACGGTGGTGGTCTCCGGCACGGACGTGGTGCGCCCGTCGGGCCAGCGGAAGGCTCCCACGGACCCCGCGCCGGTGTTCGGCCCCTCGGTCCGGCTGGACATCGAGGCGGAGGTCGGCTTCGTGGTGGGCGTGCCCTCGCGGCTCGGGCAGCCGGTCGCGCTCGGCGACTTCCGCGAGCACGTCTTCGGGGTGTGTCTGCTGAACGACTGGTCGGCGCGCGACATCCAGGCCTGGGAGTACGTCCCGCTCGGGCCGTTCCTCGGCAAGTCCTTCGCCACGTCCGTGTCGGCGTGGATCACTCCGCTGGACGCGCTGGAGGAGGCGCGGGTGGCCCCGCCGCGGCGGACGCACCCGCTGCTGCCCTACCTCGACGACTCAGCGGAGGAGCCCGGCGGTTACGACCTGCGGATCTCCGTCGCGATCAACGGCCACGTGGTGTCCGAGCCGCCCTTCTCCACCATGTACTGGACGGCCGCGCAGCAGCTCGCCCACATGACGGTCAACGGCGCGTCCCTGCGCACGGGCGACCTGTACGGCTCGGGCACGGTGAGCGGACCCGCCGAGCACGAGCGCGGCTCGCTGCTGGAGCTGACCTGGAACGGCCGGGAGCCGCTGGAACTCCCCGACGGCAAGCGGACTTTCCTGGACGACGGCGACGTGGTGACGCTCTCGGCCTGGGCGCCGGGCCCGGACGGCGCACGGGTGGGGCTCGGGGAGGTGACGGGGCGGGTCGTTTCGGGCTGAGCGGAGGCCCTGCGGCCCTTGCCCCGCGGGGATTTGATGGTCGCGGACCCCTGACTCCCGGTACCCGAGGCCGTCATACTGGCGGCAGGCCGTGCGCGCCCGGCGCGCCGGCCTGCCGCACAGCACGCTTCACCGCACGACCCCGACACCCGCCCACCTCCGACGAGGATCCGGAGTCCGAGGCATGACCGCCTGCCTGCTCCTGCTGAGCGTCGTCGCACTGACGCTCGCCGTGCCGGTCCCCCGCGCGCTGGCCCGGTCGGGGTGGCCCGAACGGGAGCCCGTCGTCGCGCTGTGGGTGTGGCAGTGCCTGGTCGCCACCGTCCTGCTGTGCTGCCTCGCGGGGCTCGTGCTGGGCACCGCGGCCGTCTTCAGCACCGTTCACGACCGGGTCTTCGCCCCCGCGCCGCCGGCCGTGACGGCCGCCTACGACCTGTCGGTGGCGCCGGTCTGGGCCGCCGGTCTCACCCTGCTGCTGGCCGGCGGCGCCGCCTGGACCACCGCGATGCTCGCCCGCGAGTTCGTCGAGGCCCGCCGCCGGCGCGGACTGGCCCGCGCGCATCTGCGCGAACGCGCCCCCGACCTGCCCGCAGGCCTTCCGGCGGCCCGCGGACCGTTGCTGGTGCTGGAGGACGAGTACCCCGACGCCTGGTGGATGCCCGGTCACCCGCCCCAGCTCGTCGTCACCACCGGCGCCCTGCACCGGCTCACCGGCCACCAGCTCGACGCCGTCCTCGCGCACGAGCGCGGACACGCCCGCGCCCACCACGACTGGCTACTGCATCTGTCGACCGCGCTGGCGACCGGCTTTCCGCACATCCCGCTGTTCACGCACTTCTGCGAGCAGACCCACCGCCTGGTCGAACTGGCCGCCGACGACACGGCGTCCCGCCGCCACGGCCACCTCACCACGGCCCTCGCGCTGATCGAGCTCAACCAGCACCGCGGGGTACTGTCCTGCGCCTCCAGCAACCGCCTGCTGAGCGAGCGGGTGGACCGCCTGCTGGAGCCCCCACCGCGGCTGGACCGCAGACGCCGGGCGCTGACCACGGCGGTGGCGGCCCTGGTGCCCCTCCTCCCGCTCCTGATCACGTTCGCCCCGGGCCTGACGGCGCTGGGCTGAGCAGCGGGCCCGCATCGGCGCGGTGACCGGCGCGGCCCGCCCGTATCCGGCTATATCCAGTCGTCCGGTTCCGGCTCGGGCAGGTCCTCCACCGGTTCCGGCTCACCCGTCCCGGCCGTCCCCGTCCCGGCCGTTGCTGATCCGGCCGTCCCCGTCCCGGACGTGGAGTCGCCGGAGGACCCGGCCAGCGACTCCAGTACCGCGAGCACGCCTTCCCCGTACGTCACCAGCTTCTTCTCGCCGACGCCGCCGACCGTGCCGAGCTGCGCCACCGACGTCGGCCAGATCGTGACGATCTCCCGGAGCGTGGCGTCGTGGAAGATGACATACGCCGGGACGCCCTGCTCGCGGGCCTGTTCGGCGCGCCAGGCGCGCAGGGCCTCGAAGGCGGGAAGCAGTTCCTCGGGCAGCTCGGGCGCCGCCGCCCTGGACCGGCGGTCGTCCCGGGCGGCCGAAGCCCGCGACGCGGCCGGCTTCTTCGGCTCCTTGCGCAGCGGCACCTCCCGCTCGCCGCGCAGCACCGACGCGCTGGTGTCGGTCAGCACCAGCGTGCCGTACTCGCCCTCGACCGCGAGCAGTCCCTGCGCCAGCAACTGCCGTACGACACCGCGCCATTCGCCTTCGGTGAGCTCGTCGCCGATGCCGAACACGGACAGCTGGTCGTGGTCGAACTGGATCACCTTGCCGGTGCGCTTGCCGAGCAGGATGTCGATGATCTGGCCCGCGCCGAACTTCTGCCCCCGCTCCCGCTTCAGCCGCACCACCGTCGACAGCACCTTCTGGGCCGCGACCGTGCCGTCCCAGCTCTCGGGCGGGGTCACGCAGGTGTCGCAGTTGCCGCAGCCGGCCGGGCCCGGTTCCTGGCCGAAGTAGGCGAGGAGCTGGCCGCGGCGGCACCGGGCCGTCTCGCACAGGGCGAGCATCGCGTCCAGGTGGGCCTGGGCCCGGCGGCGGAACGCCTCGTCGCCCTCACCGGACTGGATGAGCTTGCGCTGCTGTACGACGTCGTTCAGGCCGTAGGCCATCCAGGCCGTCGACGGCAGGCCGTCCCGGCCCGCACGGCCCGTCTCCTGGTAGTAGCCCTCCACCGACTTGGGCAGGTCCAGGTGGGCGACGAACCGGACGTCGGGCTTGTCGATGCCCATGCCGAAGGCGATGGTGGCGACCACGACCAGGCCGTCCTCGCGCAGGAAGCGGGACTGGTGCGCCGCGCGGGTGCCCGCGTCCAGGCCCGCGTGGTACGGCACCGCCTCGACGCCGTTGCGGCTGAGGAACTCGGCCGTCTTCTCCACCGAGTTGCGCGACAGGCAGTACACGATGCCCGCGTCGCCCGGGTGCTCCTGGCGCAGGAAGGACAGCAGCTGCTTCTTGGCGTCGGCCTTGGGCACGATCCGGTACTGGATGTTGGGCCGGTCGAAGCTGGCCACGAAGTGCCGGGCCTGCGGCATGTTCAGCCGCTGGGTGATCTCCTGGTGCGTGGCGCGGGTGGCCGTCGCGGTGAGCGCGATCCGCGGCACGTCCGGCCAGTGCTCGCCCAGCAGGGACAGTGCCAGGTAGTCGGGGCGGAAGTCGTGGCCCCACTGGGACACGCAGTGCGCCTCGTCGATGGCGAAGACGGAGATCTTGCCGCGGGAGAGCAGGTCGAGCGTGGCCTCCAGGCGCAGCCGCTCCGGTGCCAGGTAGAGCAGGTCGAGCTCGCCGGCCAGGAACTCCGCCTCGACCACCCGGCGCTCGTCGAAGTCCTGAGTGGAGTTCATGAACCCGGCGCGCACGCCCAGCGCCCGCAGCGCGTCCACCTGGTCCTGCATCAGCGCGATGAGCGGCGACACCACGACGCCCGTACCGGGTCTGACCAGGGCCGGAAGCTGGTAGCACAGCGACTTGCCGCCACCGGTCGGCATGAGCACGACGGCGTCACCGCCCGCCACCACGTGCTCGACGACCGCTTCCTGCTCACCCCGGAAGTCCTCGTACCCGAAGACCCGGCGCAGCGTCGCCAGCGCCTCGCTCTCCGTCACTGCCATGCCGGTGCCACCACCCGTCCCGCCCATCGTCTCGTCCCCCACACCTCGCTCCACGACCACTGCCTCCACGATAGGCGCCCTCACGGACAGCCCCGGAGTTGTCCACAGGCCTGCGCCACCTCCCCCGGTCAACGACACGACCTCGTTCACACGTACGCAGGAGACTCGTCCCTTTCGGGCCGATAGTCTGAACCGACCGGCGAGACTCCGTCCCATGGGAGTACTGATGAGCGTCGCACCGAAGGCGTCCGAGCCCACCTGGCCGACCCCGCCGAAAGGCGGCTGGACCGCCGACGACCTGGACCGCCTCCCGAATCTGCCTCCGCACACGGAATTGATCGACGGGAGCCTTGTCTTCGTGAGCCCGCAAACCGCCTTCCATGAGCGTGCCGTCGACTTCTTCAAGTGGCACTTGCAGTCGCTGGCACCGGAGGACTACGAGGTCTTTCGCGAGTTCACCATCGACATCGACCGTCAGAACAGGCCCGAGCCCGACGCGGTTGTCGTACGAGGAGACGTGGTGGACGACGGCCCGGGGCAGACGAGGTTCCCGGCCGAGGCCGTGATCCTGGCAGTGGAGGTCGTCTCCGAGGACTCCGTCTCCCGGGACCGCGAGACCAAGCCGCTCAAGTACGCGCGGGCGAAGATCCCCCACTACTGGCGGGTCGAGAACGAGGACGGCCGCGCCGCCGTGCATGTCTTCGAACTGGAACCCACGACCGGCTCCTACACCAGCGTCGGCATCTTCAGGGGGCGGATGAAGGTGGAGGCCCCGTTCTCCGTGGACCTGGACCTCACCGAGATCAGGACGCGCCACGGCAAGGGCAAGTAGGCCCGAGCACGCCGGAACGCGGTGGCCCGGCCCCTTGGTGGGGCCGGGCCACCGCGTTCCGCGCTGCCTCAGCGCACGAACACTCCCGCCTGGTTCGCCAGGTCCAGGAAGTACTGCGGGGCCACGCCGAGGACCACCGTGACCGCCACGCCCACACCGATCGCGGTCATCGTGAGCGGGGACGGCACCGCCACCGTCGGGCCCTCCGGGTGGGGCTCACTGAAGAACATGAGCACGATGACGCGGATGTAGAAGAAGGCCGCGACCGCCGACGAGATCACACCGATCACGACCAGAGGCACCGCGCCGCCCTCGGCCGCCGCCTTGAACACCGCGAACTTCCCGGCGAAGCCGGAGGTCAGCGGAATGCCCGCGAAGGCCAGCAGGAACACCGCGAACACGGCCGCCACCAGCGGGGAACGCCGGCCGAGCCCCGCCCACTTGGACAGGTGGGTCGCCTCGCCGCCCGCGTCCCGCACCAGCGTGACCACGGCGAACGCGCCGATCGTCACGAAGGAGTAGGCGGCCAGGTAGAACAGCACGGACGAGACGCCGTCCTTCGAGGTCGCGATGACACCGGCGAGGATGAAGCCCGCGTGGGCGATCGACGAGTACGCGAGCAGCCGCTTGATGTCGGTCTGCGTGATCGCGACGATCGCACCGCCCAGCATGGTGACGATCGCGACGGCCCACATGACCGGCCGCCAGTCCCAGCGCATACCCGGCAGGACGACGTACAGCAGCCGCAGCAGCGCGCCGAAGGCCGCCACCTTGGTCGCCGCCGCCATGAACCCGGTGACCGGGGTCGGAGCGCCCTGGTAGACGTCCGGCGTCCACATGTGGAACGGGATCGCGCCCACCTTGAACAGCAGACCCATCACGACCATCGCGGCGCCGATGAGCAGCAGCGCGTCGTTGCCCATGGTGTTGGCGAGCGCCGGGTCGACGTTCGGCACGTTGCCGTCGACGACCTGCGCGATCCTGGCGTACGACACGGAGCCCGCGTACCCGTACAGCAGCGCGATGCCGAACAGGGTGAACGCGGAGGCGAACGCGCCCAGCAGGAAGTACTTGACCGCGGCCTCCTGCGACATGAGCCGCTTGCGGCGGGCCAGCGCGCACAGGAGGTACAGCGGCAGGGAGAAGACCTCCAGGGCCACGAACAGGGTCAGCAGGTCGTTGGCCGAGGGGAACACCAGCATGCCGGCGACCGCGAAGAGCAGGAGCGGGAAGACCTCGGTGGTGGTGAAACCGGCCTTGACCGCGGCCTTCTCGCTCTCACCGCCCGGTACGGCCGCCGCCTGCGCGGCGAAGGAGTCGACGCGGTTGCCGTGCGCCGCCGGATCCAGTCGCCGCTCGGCGAAGGTGAACAGGGCGACCAGGCTCGCCAGCAGGATCGTGCCCTGGAGGAAGAGCGAGGGTCCGTCGACGGAGATGGCCCCCATGGCCGCGATGTGCGCCTTGGTGGTGCCGTATCCGTCCACCGCGAGCGCGACGACCGCGGCGAACGCGGCCGCGAGCGCGACGACGGACACGAACACCTGTGCGTAATAGCGCGACCTGCGCGGGACGAACGCCTCGACGAGCATTCCGACGATCGCCGCGCCCACGACGATCAGGGTGGGCGACAACTGCCCGTATTCGATCTTCGGCGCCTCGATCTTCGAGATCGGGTCGGCCGCGGTTGTCCACAGGCTGTGGACGGCTGCTCCGCTCACTTGGCCGCCTCCACTGCGGGCTTCGGGTCGGTCTGGTGTACGTCGGACATGGTCTGCTTGACCGCCGGGTTGACGATGTCCGTGACGGGCTTCGGATAGACACCCAGGAAGATCAGCAGCACGACCAGCGGGGCCACGACCACCAGCTCCCGCACCCGCAGGTCCGGCATCGCCGAGACCTCCGGCTTCACGGGACCGGTCATCGTCCGCTGGTACAGGACGAGCGTGTACAGCGCGGCGAGCACGATGCCCAAGGTGGCGACGATGCCGATCGCCGGGTAGCGCGTGAACGTGCCGACCAGGACCAGGAACTCACTGACGAAGGGCGCGAGTCCCGGCAGGGACAGGGTGGCGAGGCCACCGATCAGGAAGGTGCCGGCGAGCACCGGAGCGACCTTCTGCACACCGCCGTAGTCGGAGATGAGCCGGGAGCCGCGCCGGGAGATCAGGAAGCCGGCGATCAGCATGAGCACGGCCGTCGACAGGCCGTGGTTGACCATGTAGAGCGTCGCCCCGGACTGGCCCTGGCTGGTCATCGCGAAGATGCCCATGATGATGAAGCCGAAGTGCGAGATCGACGCGTACGCGATCAGGCGCTTGATGTCCCGCTGGCCCACCGCGAGCAGCGCCCCGTAGATGATGCTGATCAGGGCGAGGACGAGGATGGCGGGTGTGGCCCACTTGCTCGCCTCCGGGAACAGCTGGAGGCAGAAGCGGAGCATCGCGAAGGTGCCCACCTTGTCCACGACCGCGGTGATGAGGACGGCCACCGGCGCGGTGGACTCCTGCATCGCGTTGGGCAGCCACGTGTGCAGCGGCCACAGCGGCGCCTTCACCGCGAAGGCGAAGAAGAAGCCGAGGAACAGCCAGCGTTCGACGTCGGTCGCCATGTGCAGCGAGCCGTTGGCGCGCGCCTGCGCGATCTCGGTGAGCGAGAAGCTCCCGGCGACCACGTACAGCCCGATCACCGCGGCCAGCATGATCAGACCGCCGGTCAGGTTGTAGAGGAGGAACTTCACCGCCGCGTACGACCGCTGGGTCGACGCCGCCTCCTCGCCGTGCTCGTGGGCACGGTCCCCGAAGCCGCCGATGAGGAAGTACATCGGGATCAGCATGGCTTCGAAGAAGATGTAGAAGAGGAAGACGTCGGTGGCCTCGAAGGAGATGATCACCATCGCCTCGACGGCCAGGATCAGCGCGAAGAAGCCCTGCGTCGGCCGCCAGCGGCGGCTTCCGGTCTCCAGCGGGTCGGCGTCGTGCCAGCCGGCCAGGATCACGAACGGGATGAGCAGGGCGGTCAGCCCGATCAGCGCCACCCCGATGCCGTCCACGCCCAGTTCGTACCTGACGCCGAAGGACGCGATCCAGGAGTGGGACTCGGTGAGCTGGTAACGGGCGCCGCCCGGGTCGAAGCGGACCAGGACGGTGACGGCCAGCGCCAGCGTGGCCAGCGAGGCGACCAGCGCGAGCCACTTCGCGGCGGTGCGCCGGGCGGCCGGCACGGCGGCCGTGGCGATGGCCCCGAGGGCCGGGAGCACCGCCGTCGCTGTCAGCAGAGGAAAGGACATCGGTATCAGACCGCCCTCATCAGCAGGGTCGCGGCGACCAGGAGCGCCGCACCGCCGAACATCGAGACCGCGTAGGAGCGCGCGAAGCCGTTCTGCAGCCTGCGCATCCGCCCGGACAGGCCGCCGACCGAGGCCGCCGTGCCGTTGACGACTCCGTCGACCAGGGTGTGGTCGACGTACACCAGGGACCGCGTGAGGTGCTCGCCGCCGCGGACCAGGACGATGTGGTTGAAGTCGTCCTGGAGCAGGTCCCGGCGGGCGGCCCGGGTGAGCAGCGACCCGCGCGGGGCGACGGCCGGGACCGGCTTGCGGCCGTACTGGGCCCAGGCGATGGCCACGCCGACGAGCAGGCACACCATCGTCGCGCCGGTGACCGTCCACGCGCTGAGCGGCGAGTTGCCCTCGCTGTGCCCGGTGACCGGCTCCAGCCAGTGCAGGAAGCGGTCGCCGATGCTGAAGTACGCGCCACCCAGGGCCGAGCCGACGGCCAGCACGATCATCGGGATCGTCATCACCTTGGGCGACTCGTGCGGGTGCGGCTCGTTGCCGTTCTCGTCGGGCTGCCAGCGCTTCTCGCCGAAGAACGTCATCAGCATCACGCGCGTCATGTAGAACGCCGTGATGGCCGCGCCCAGCAGGGCCGCGCCGCCGAGGATCCAGCCCTCGGTGCCGCCCTTGGCGAAGGCCGCCTCGATGATCTTGTCCTTGGAGAAGAAGCCGGACAGGCCCGGGAAGCCGATGATGGCGAGGTAGCCGAGGCCGAAGGTGATGAAGGTGACCGGCATGTACGTGCGCAGCCCGCCGTACTTGCGCATGTCCACCTCGTCGTTCATGCCGTGCATGACCGAACCGGCGCCGAGGAACAGCCCGGCCTTGAAGAAGCCGTGCGTCACCAGGTGCATGATCGCGAAGACGTAACCGATGGGGCCGAGGCCCGCGGCCAGCACCATGTAGCCGATCTGCGACATGGTCGAACCGGCCAGCGCCTTCTTGATGTCGTCCTTCGCGCAACCGACGATCGCACCGAACAGGAGCGTGACCGCGCCGACGACGGTGACCACCAGCTGCGCGTTCGGCGCCGCGTTGAAGATCGCCGCGGAGCGGACGATGAGGTAGACACCCGCCGTCACCATGGTCGCGGCGTGGATGAGGGCCGAGACCGGGGTCGGACCCTCCATCGCGTCCCCGAGCCAGGACTGCAGCGGCACCTGGGCGGACTTGCCGCAGGCGGCGAGCAGCAGCATCAGCGCGATGGCGGTGAGCTTGCCCTCGGTGGCGCCGCCCACGAGACCCGGTTCGCCGTGGGTGCCGAGCAGCGGCCCGAAGGCGAAGGTGCCGAATGTCGCGAACATCAGCATGATCGCGATGGACAGGCCCATGTCGCCGACCCGGTTGACCAGGAAGGCCTTCTTCGCCGCGGTCGCCGCGCTGGGCTTGTGCTGCCAGAAGCCGATCAGCAGGTAGGAGGCGAGACCGACGCCCTCCCAGCCGACGTACAGCAACAGGTAGTTGTCGGCGAGGACGAGCAGCAGCATCGCCGCGAGGAACAGGTTGAGGTAGCCGAAGAAGCGGCGGCGCCGCTCGTCGTGCTCCATGTACCCGACCGAGTACAGGTGGATCAGCGAGCCGACGCCGGTGATCAGCAGGACGAACGTCATCGACAGCTGGTCGAGCCGGAACGTGACGTCCGCCTGGAAGCCGGCCACCGGGATCCAGCTGAACAGGTGCTGGGTCAGTGTCCGTTGGTCGGCGCTCCTGCCGAGCAGGTCGGCGAAGAGGACCAGGCCGATCACGAAGGAGACGGCCGCGAGCAGGGTGCCGATCCAGTGGCCGGCGGCGTCGAGTCGCCGGCCGCCGACCAGGAGGACGGCCGCTCCGAGCAGGGGCGCCGCGATCAGCAGCGCAATCAGGTTCTCCACGATTCTTCCGACCCCTTACAGCTTCATCAGGCTGGCGTCGTCGACCGAGGCCGAGTGGCGGGAACGGAACACCGACACGATGATCGCGAGCCCGACCACGACCTCCGCTGCGGCGACGACCATCGTGAAGAACGCGATGATCTGGCCGTCGAGGTTGCCGTGCATCCGGGAGAAGGTGACGAGCGCGAGGTTGCAGGCGTTCAGCATCAACTCGATGCACATGAAGACCACGATGGCGTTGCGCCGGATCAGCACGCCGGTGGCGCCGATCGTGAACAGCAGGGCGGCGAGATAGAGGTAGTTCACAGGGTTCACTTCGACGCCTCCTCGGGCCGCTTGAAGGCCGTCGGCTCGATCGCGGTGCGCTCCAGGCGTTCCGCGGCGCGCTGCTCCAGGGCCTTGAGGTCGTTGAGTGCCTCGGCCGAGACGTCACGGATCTGCCCGCGCTCGCGCAGCGTCTTGCTGACGGTGAGCTCGGACGGGGTGCCGTCGGGCAGCAGTCCGGCGATGTCCACGGCGTTGTGCCGGGCGTACACGCCGGGGGCGGGCAGCGGCGGTACGTGCCGTCCCTCGCGCACGCGCTGCTCGGCCAGCTCGCGCTGGGTCCTGGCCCGCTCGGTGCGCTCCCGGTGGGTGAGCACCATGGCGCCGACGGTGGCCGTGATGAGCAGCGCGCCGGTGAGTTCGAAGGCGAAGACGTACCGGGTGAAGATGAGGGACGCCAGGCCCTCCACGTTGCCGCCCGCGTTGGCCCTGCCGGTGCCGTTGAACTCCTTCAGGGAGGCGTTGGCGATGCCGGCGACGAGCAGGATGCCGAAGCCGAGCCCGCACAACAGGGCCAGCCAGCGCTGGCCCTTGATGGTCTCCTTCAGGGAGTCCGCGGCGGTCACGCCGACGAGCATCACCACGAACAGGAACAGCATCATGATCGCGCCGGTGTAGACGACGATCTGCACGATGCCCAGGAAGTAGGCGCCGTTGGCGAGGTAGAACACCGCCAGGACGATCATGGTGGCGGCCAGGCACAGCGCGCTGTGCACGGCCCTCTTCATGAAGACGGTGCACAGGGCGCCGATCACCGCGACGGTGCCGAGCACCCAGAACTGGAAGGCCTCTCCGGCGGAGGTGGAGTAGGCGGCGAGCTGCGCGCTCATGCGTCAGCCCCCTGTTCTTCGGCCGGGCCCGAAGGGCCTGACATGTGACCCTGTTCTCCCCTGGAGACGGCGACCTGGCGCACCGTGCCGGGCGCGGCCTCCGTCACCAGGCCCCGGTAGTAGTCCTGCTCGTCCGTCCCCGGGTAGATGGCGTGCGGCGTGTCGACCATGCCCTCTTCGAGACCGGCGAGCAGCTGCTCCTTGGTGTAGATGAGGTTGGCGCGGCTGGAGTCGGCCAGTTCGAACTCGTTGGTCATCGTCAGCGCGCGGGTGGGGCACGCCTCGATGCACAGGCCGCACAGGATGCAGCGGGCGTAGTTGATCTGGTAGACGCGGCCGTACCGCTCGCCCGGCGAGTAGCGCTCCTCGTCGGTGTTGTCGGCGCCTTCCACGTAGATGGCGTCGGCGGGGCAGGCCCAGGCGCACAGCTCGCAGCCGACGCACTTCTCCAGGCCGTCCGGATGGCGGTTGAGCTGGTGCCGTCCGTGGAAGCGCGGAGCCGTGGTCTTCTTCTGCTCCGGGTACTGCTCGGTCAGCCGCTTCTTGAACATGGCCTTGAAGGTCACGCCGAAGCCGGCCACGGGGTTCAGGAAACCGGGTTTGGTCTCCTTGGGCTCCTCAGCCATCGGACGCCTCCTTTCCATCCAGAGGTCCGTCACTGGCAGTGTCCGACCCGCCACTGACAATCAACTCCCGCTCGCGGCGCGAGCGGCGCCGCGGCACCGGCGGCAGCTCCTGCCCCGGCAGCGGCGGTACGGGGAATCCGCCGGCCATCGCGTCGAAGGCGGCCGGCTGGGCCTCGGGCTTCTCGGCGCTCTTCGTCCGCTCGCGGAACATGTCGGCGACGAAGGACAGGACCAGCACCGCCAGCACGGCACCGGCGACGTAGAGGGCGATGTCGGCGAAGCCGTAGTTCTCGTTGCGCAGGACCCGGACGGTCGCGACGAGCATCAGCCAGGCCACGGAGACCGGGATGAGGACCTTCCAGCCGAGCCTCATCAGCTGGTCGTAGCGGACCCGCGGGAGCGTGCCGCGCAGCCAGATGAAGAAGAACAGCAGCAGCTGGACCTTGATCACGAACCAGAGCAGCGGCCACCAGCCGTGGTTGGCGCCCTCCCAGAAGGTGCTGATCGGCCAGGGGGCCCGCCAGCCGCCCAGGAAGAGCGTGGTCGACACCGCGGAGACCGTCACCATGTTCACGTACTCGGCGAGCATGAACATCGCGAACTTGATCGACGAGTACTCGGTGTTGAAGCCGCCGACCAGGTCGCCCTCGGACTCCGGCATGTCGAACGGCGCGCGGTTGGTCTCCCCGACCATCGTGACGATGTAGAGGACGAACGAGACCGGCAGCAGCAGGATGTACCAGCGGTCGTGCTGCTGCTCGACGATCGTCGAGGTCGACATCGAGCCCGAGTACAGAAAGACCGAGGCGAACGCGGCGCCCATGGCGATCTCGTAGGAGATCATCTGCGCGCAGGACCGCAGGCCGCCCAGGAGCGGGTAGGTCGATCCGGAGCTCCAGCCCGCCAGCACGATGCCGTAGATGCCGACGGAGGCGACCGCGAGGATGTAGAGCACCGCGATCGGCAGGTCGGTCAGTTGCATCGCGGTGCGGTGACCGAAGATCGAGATCTCGTTGTTCGCCGGTCCGAAGGGGATCACGGCGATCGCCATGAAGGCCGGGATGGCCGCGACGATCGGCGCGAGGACGTAGACCACCTTGTCCGCGCGCTTGACGACGACGTCCTCCTTGAGCATCAGCTTCACGCCGTCGGCGAGCGACTGGAGCATGCCCCAGGGCCCGTTCCTGTTGGGGCCGATGCGCAGCTGCATCCAGGCGACGACCTTGCGCTCCCAGACGATGGAGAACAGCACCGTCACCATCAGGAAGGCGAAGCAGAACACCGCCTTGACGACGACCAGCCACCAGGGATCGGTGCCGAACATCGACAGGTTCTCAGCGGCGAGGTACGGGCTCATGCCTCCACCTCCTTGGGGGCCTCGGTCGAGGACGTCGCCGGGCCGATGCGGACGAGGGAGCCGGGCAGCGCCCCGGTGTCGGAGGCGACGCCCCCGCCGACGGAGTTCAGCGGGAGCCACACCACCCGGTCGGGCATCTCGGTGATCTCCAGCGGGAGTTCGACCGTCCCGGCGGGACCGGTCAGGGCGAGCACGGCGGAGTCCGCGACGCCCGCCTCGGCGGCCGTGGCGGCCGACACGCGTGCGCGTGCGGCGTGCCGGGTCCCGGCGAGCGCCTCGTCGCCCTCCTGGAGGAGGCCCTGGTCGAGCAGCAGCCGGTGCCCCGCGAGTACGGCCTCCCCGGCGGCCGGCCGCGGCGCCGGGCCCGCGCTGCGCACCGGGTCGGTGGCGCGCGGTCCGGTCCAGGCGCCCAGCCGGTCCAGCTCCGTGCGCACGGTCCGCAGGTCCGGCAGGCCCAGGTGGACGTCCATGGCGTCGGCCAGCATCTGCAGCACGCGCGCGTCGGAGGGCGACAGGGTGCGCGTCATCTGGTCGGGCTTGAGCGCGGCCTCGAAGAAGCGGACCCTGCCCTCCCAGTTGAGGAAGGAGCCGGCCTTCTCGGCGACGGCGGCGACGGGCAGGACCACGTCCGCGTGTTCGGTGACCTCGCTGGGCCGCAGCTCGAGCGACACCACGAAACCCGCCTCGGACAGTGCCGCACGCGCACGTGCCGGATCGGGCAGGTCCGCGACCTCCACGCCGGCGACGAGCAGGGCCTGGAGCTGTCCTCCCGCCACGGCCTCGATGATCTGCCCGGTGTCGCGGCCGTAGCGGTGCGGGAGTTCGGTGACGCCCCAGAGCGCGGCGACCTCCTCCCGCGCGCGCGGGTCGGTGGCCGGACGCCCGCCCGGCAGCAGCGACGGCAGCGCGCCGGCCTCGACGGCGCCGCGCTCGCCGGCCCGGCGCGGGATCCACACCAGCTGTGCGCCGGTCGCGGCGGCGGCCCGCACGGCGGCGGTCGGGCCACCGGCGACTCCGGCGAGCCGTTCGCCGACGACGATGACCGCGCCCTCGGCCCGCAGGGCCTCGGCGGCCCGGGTGCCGTCGTCCTCCAGTCCGACGCCGCCCGCCAGCGCGTCCAGCCACTCGTTCTCGGTGCCGGGCGCGGCCGGCAGCAGGGTGCCGCCCGTCTTCTCCAGGCCCCGTGTGGCGTGCGTGGCCAGCGCGAACACCTTCTGCCCGTGCTTGCGCCAGGCCTTGCGCAGCCGGAGGAAGACGCCGGGGGCCTCCTCCTCGGACTCGAACCCGACGAGCAGCACGGCGGGCGCCTTCTCCAGCGCGGTGTACGTGACACCGCTGCCGTCGAGGTCCCGGCCGCGGCCGGCGATCCGGGCGGCGAGGAAGTCGGCCTCCTCGTCGCTGTGCACACGCGCGCGGAAGTCGATGTCGTTGGTGTCGAGCGCCACGCGCGCGAACTTGCTGTAGGCGTAGGCGTCCTCGACGGTGAGCCGGCCGCCTGTGAGGACACCGGTCCGCCCGCGCGAGGCGAGCAGGCCCTGGGCGGCGATCTCCAGCGCCTCCGGCCAGGACGCCGGCACCAGCTCACCCTCGGGGTTGCGCACCAGGGGCGTGGTCAGCCGGTCCTTCAGCTGCGCGTACCGGAACGCGAACCGCCCCTTGTCGCAGATCCACTCCTCGTTGACCTCGGGGTCGTCGGCGGCGAGCCGTCGCATGACCTTGCCGCGCCGGTGGTCGGTGCGGGTGGCGCAGCCGCCGGAGCAGTGCTCGCACACCGACGGCGAGGAGACCAGGTCGAAGGGGCGGGAGCGGAAGCGGTACGCCGCCGAGGTGAGCGCCCCGACCGGGCAGATCTGGATGGTGTTGCCGGAGAAGTACGACTCGAAGGGGTCGCCTTCGCCGGTGCCGACCTGCTGGAGCGCGCCCCGCTCGATCAGCTCGATCATCGGGTCGCCGGCGATCTGGTTGGAGAACCGGGTGCAGCGGGCGCACAGCACGCACCGCTCCCGGTCGAGCAGCACCTGCGTGGAGATCGGCACGGGCTTCTCGTAGGTCCGCTTCTTCCCCTCGAAGCGGGACTCGGCGTTGCCGTGCGACAGGGCCTGGTTCTGCAGCGGGCACTCGCCGCCCTTGTCGCAGACCGGGCAGTCCAGCGGGTGGTTGATGAGCAGCAGCTCCATCACACCGTGCTGGGCCTTCTCGGCGACAGGCGAGGTCAGCTGGGTCTTGACGACCATCCCGTCCGTGCAGGTGATCGTGCAGGAGGCCATCGGCTTGCGCTGGCCCTCGACCTCGACGATGCACTGGCGGCAGGCACCGGCCGGGTCGAGCAGGGGGTGGTCGCAGAACCGGGGGATCTCGATGCCGAGCTGTTCGGCGGCCCGGATGACCAGGGTGCCCTTGGGCACGCTGATCTCGACCCCGTCGATCGTCAGCGTCACGAGATCTTCCGGCGGGACCGCCGCCTCTCCCCCGCCCGCGGGAGCGTTGGTGGTCACGGTCATGCGTTCACCTCCGTGCGATCGGCCCAGGCCGTGGACTTGGCCGGGTCGAAGGGGCATCCCCGGCCCGTGATGTGCTGCTCGTACTCCTCGCGGAAGTACTTGAGGGAGGAGAAGATCGGCGAGGCGGCACCGTCGCCGAGGGCGCAGAACGACTTGCCGTTGATGTTGTCGGCGATGTCGTTCAGCTTGTCGAGGTCGGACATGACGCCCTTGCCGGCCTCGATGTCCCGCAGCAACTGCACCAGCCAGTACGTTCCTTCACGGCACGGCGTGCATTTGCCGCAGGACTCGTGGGCGTAGAACTCGGTCCACCGGGTCACCGCCCGCACCACGCAGGTCGTCTCGTCGAAGCACTGGAGGGCCTTGGTGCCGAGCATCGAGCCCGCGGCGCCCACTCCCTCGTAGTCGAGCGGCACGTCGAGGTGCTCGTCGGTGAACATCGGCGTCGAGGAGCCGCCCGGCGTCCAGAACTTCAGCCGGTGCCCGGGGCGCATGCCGCCGCTCATGTCGAGCAGCTGACGCAGCGTGATGCCGAGGGGGGCCTCGTACTGGCCGGGGCTCGCGACATGGCCGCTGAGCGAGTAGAGCGTGAAGCCGGGGGACTTCTCGCTGCCCATCGACCTGAACCATTCCTTGCCGTTGTGCAGGATCGCGGGAACCGACGCGATGGACTCGACGTTGTTCACCACGGTCGGGCACGCGTAGAGGCCCGCGACGGCGGGGAAGGGGGGACGCAGCCGCGGTTGACCGCGGCGGCCTTCGAGCGAGTCCAGCAGCGCGGTCTCCTCACCGCAGATGTACGCGCCGGCACCGGCGTGCACGGTGAGTTCGAGGTCGAGGCCGCTGCCCAGGACGTTCTCGCCGAGGTAGCCGGCCGCGTAGGCCTCGCGCACGGCCGCGTGCAACCGCCGCAGTACGGGGACGACTTCGCCCCGCAGATAGATGAAGGCATGCGACGACCTGATGGCGTAGCACGCGATGACGATGCCCTCGATGAGGCTGTGCGGGTTCGCGAAGAGGAGCGGGATGTCCTTGCAGGTCCCGGGCTCCGATTCGTCGGCGTTGACAACAAGATAGTGCGGTTTGCCATCACCCTGGGGAATGAACTGCCACTTCATTCCCGTCGGGAACCCGGCGCCGCCGCGCCCGCGCAGACCGGAGTCCTTGACGTACGCGATCACGTCGTCCGGCGACATGGCGAGCGCCTTGCGGAGTCCCTCGTACCCCTCGTGCCTCCGGTACACGTCCAGCGTCCAGGACCTGTCCTCGTCCCAGAAGGCCGACAGCACGGGTGCGAGCAGCTTCTCGGGGCTGCTCTCTCCCCCGCCCTCGACTCCGCTCGGGCGGGCGGTGCCCCCATTCTCGGGTGCCAAGGTCATCCCTCCCCCTCCTCTCCGACAGGTCCCGCCGGATGGGACGGATCGGATGCGGATGTCTCCTGCGGCGCGTCGTGCGAGCTCAGGTGCTCGGTCGGCGACGGCTGGTGCACGGCGGCGTCGTGCGGACCGGCGTCGTGCGGTCCGCCGTCGCGCGGGTGGACCACGCGCGCGGGTGCGGCCTCTCCCCTGGCCAGGCGGAGGCCCACCAGCGAGGCGGGTCCCGCGCTGCCGCCGGACTCCGTCGCCCCTTCGCGCTCGTCGGGGAAGCCCGCCAGGATCCGGGCGGTCTCCTTGAACGTGCACAGGGGCGCGCCGCGCGTGGGCGTCACCGGCCGCCCCGCGCGCAGGTCGTCGACCAGGCGCTTGATGCTCGCCGGGGTCTGGTTGTCGAAGAACTCCCAGTTGACCATCACGACCGGCGCGTAGTCGCAGGCGGCGTTGCACTCGATGTGCTCCAGGGTGACCTTGCCGTCGTCGGTGGTCTCGCCGTTGCCGACGCCGAGGTGCTCCTGGAGGGCCTCGAAGATGGCGTCGCCGCCCAGCACGGCGCACAGGGTGTTGGTGCAGACGCCCACCTGGTAGTCGCCGGACGGCTTGCGCCGGTACATGGTGTAGAAGGTGGCGACCGCGGTGACCTCGGCCGTGGTCAGGCCGAGCGTGTCCGCGCAGAACCGCATCCCGGTGCGCGTGACGTGCCCCTCCTCCGACTGCACCAGGTGCAGCATCGGCAGGAGGGCGGACCGGGAGTCCGGGTAGCGGGCGACGATCTCGCGCGCGTCCCGCTCGAGCCGGGTGCGGACGTCGTCCGGGTAGTCGGGCGCGGGCAGTTCGGGCATGCCCAGGCTGACGCCCCGCTCCGAAGAACTGGTGGTCACCGGTCGACGCCTCCCATCACGGGGTCGATGGACGCGACGGCGACGATGACGTCGGCGACCTGGCCGCCCTCGCACATCGCCGCCATCGCCTGCAGGTTGGTGAAGGACGGGTCCCGGAAGTGGACCCGGTAGGGGCGGGTGCCTCCGTCGGAGACGGCGTGCACCCCGAGTTCGCCCTTGGGGGACTCGACCGCCGCGTACGCCTGTCCCGGCGGGACGCGGAAGCCCTCGGTGACCAGTTTGAAGTGGTGGATCAGGGCCTCCATGGAGGTGCCCATGATCTTCTTGATGTGGTCGAGGGAGTTGCCGAGTCCGTCCGGTCCCAGGGCGAGCTGGGCGGGCCAGGCGATCTTCTTGTCGGCGACCATGACCGGACCCGGCTCCAGCCGGTCCAGGCACTGCTCGACGATCCTGAGCGACTGGCGCATCTCCTCCAGGCGGATCAGGAAGCGGCCGTAGGAGTCGCAGGTGTCGGCGGTCGGGATGTCGAAGTCGTACGTCTCGTAGCCGCAGTAGGGCTGGGTCTTGCGCAGGTCGTGCGGCAGGCCGGTGGAGCGCAGGATCGGGCCGGTGGCGCCGAGGGCCATGCAGCCGGCCAGGTCGAGGTAGCCGACGTCCTGCATACGGGCCTTGAAGATGGGGTTCCCGGTGGCGAGCTTGTCGTACTCGGGGAGGTTCTTCTGCATCTTCTTCACGAATTCGCGGATCTGGTCCACCGCGCCGGGCGGCAGGTCCTGGGCGAGTCCGCCGGGGCGGATGTACGCGTGGTTCATCCGCAGGCCCGTGATGAGCTCGTAGAGGTCGAGAATCATTTCACGATCACGGAATCCGTAGATCATGATCGTGGTGGCGCCGAGCTCCATGCCGCCGGTGGCGATGCACACCAGGTGGGAGGAGATCCGGTTCAGCTCCATCAGGAGCACCCGGATGATCTTGGCGCGCTCGGTGATCTGGTCCTCGATGCCGAGGAGTTTCTCCACGGCGAGGCAGTAGGCGGTCTCGTTGAAGAAGGACGTCAGGTAGTCCATGCGCGTGACGAAGGTGGTGCCCTGCGTCCACGTGCGGAACTCGAGGTTCTTCTCGATGCCGGTGTGCAGATAGCCGATGCCGCAGCGGGCCTCGGTGACCGTCTCGCCGTCGATCTCCAGGATCAGGCGGAGCACGCCGTGGGTGGACGGGTGCTGGGGACCCATGTTGACGACGATGCGCTCGTCGTCGGCGCGGGCCGCGGACCGGGCGACCTCGTCCCAGTCGCCACCGGTGACCGTGTAGACCGTGCCCTCGGTGGTCTCGCGTGCGGAGGCTGACGACGGGGTGTGCGTGCTCATGAGTACGACCTCCGCTGGTCCGGAGCCGGGATCTGGGCGCCCTTGTACTCGACGGGGATGCCGCCGAGGGGGTAGTCCTTGCGCTGCGGATGGCCCTGCCAGTCGTCCGGCATCATGATCCGCGTCAGGGCCGGGTGGCCGTCGAAGACGATCCCGAAGAAGTCGTAGGTCTCGCGCTCGTGCCAGTCGTTGGTCGGATAGACGGAGACCAGGGACGGGATGTGCGGGTCGGCGTCCGGGGTACTGACCTCGAGGCGAACCAGCCGGTTGTGGGTGATCGAGCGCAAGTGGTACACGGCGTGCAGCTCGCGGCCCTTGTCGTGCGGGTAGTGGACACCGCTGACGCCGGTGCACAGCTCGAAGCGCAGGGCGGGGTCGTCGCGCAGGGTACGGGCGACGCGCACCAGGTGCTCGCGTTCGATGTGGAAGGTCAGTTCGCCGCGGTCGACGACCGTCTTCTCGATCGCGTTCTCCGGGAGGAGGCCCTGTTCCTCCAGCGCGCCCTCGAGTTCGTCGGCGATCTCGTCGAAGCATCCGCCCGGGCCGCCGTAGGGACGGCTCGTCGGCCCCGGGAGCCGGACCGAGCGGACCAGCCCGCCGTAGCCGGAGGTGTCGCCGCCGTTGTTGGCGCCGAACATGCCGCGCTGGACGCGGATCTCCTCGCCGCCCTGGCCGCGCCGGCCGGGGAGGTTCTCGGCGGACAGGTCCTTCTCGGGGTTGACCCCGTTCGCGGACCCGTTCACGCCCTTGCCGTGTCCGTCGCTCATCGCAGCAGCCCCTTCATCTCGATCGTGGGCAGGGCCTTGAGCGCCGCCTCCTCCGCCTCGCGGGCGGCCTCCTCGGCGTTCACGCCGAGCTTGGAGGACTGGATCTTCTGGTGCAGCTTGAGGATCGCGTCCATCAGCATCTCGGGCCGGGGCGGACAGCCCGGCAGGTAGATGTCGACGGGGACGATGTGGTCGACGCCCTGGACGATCGCGTAGTTGTTGAACATGCCGCCCGAGGAGGCGCAGACGCCCATCGAGATCACCCACTTGGGGTTGGGCATCTGGTCGTAGACCTGCCTCAGGACCGGCGCCATCTTCTGGCTGACCCGGCCGGCCACGATCATCAGGTCCGCCTGACGGGGCGAACCGCGGAAGACCTCCATGCCGAAGCGCGCCAGGTCGTAGCGGCCGGCGCCGGTGGTCATCATCTCGATCGCGCAGCAGGCGAGGCCGAAGGTGGCCGGGAAGACGGACGCCTTGCGCACCCAGCCCGCGGCCTGCTCGACGGTCGTCAGCAGGAAGCCGCTCGGCAGCTTTTCTTCGAGTCCCATGTCGTTAAAGGCCCCTCAGTCCCATTCCAGGCCGCCGCGCCGCCATACGTACGCGTACGCGACGAAGACGGTGAGCACGAAGAGCAGCATCTCCACGAGCCCGAAAACACCCAGGGCGTCGAAGCTGACGGCCCACGGGTAGAGGAAGACGATCTCGATGTCGAAGACGATGAAGAGCATCGCCGTCAGGTAGTACTTGATGGGGAAGCGCCCGCCGCCGGCCGGCGTGGGGGTCGGCTCGATACCGCACTCGTACGCCTCGAGTTTGGCGCGGTTGTACCGCTTCGGTCCGATCAGCGTGGCCATGACCACGGAGAAGATCGCAAAGCCTGCCCCGAGGGCTCCCAGTACGAGGATGGGCGCATACGCGTTCACCGCTCCTCGCTCCTCTCAGTCGGCACTGACTGCTGGCGGTCGCTGGGCTCACGGCTGCCTCGTCCGTCCCCCCGTCCCCGGCTCGTCCGGCCAAGATCGAGAACATGTGAAGCAGGTCACAAGCCCAACTGCCTCGCATCTTATGCCCGACGCTCTGTGATCTGCGACACGGGGTATTGCTTGAGCTTTGTGATCTCCACCACCTGACGAACGATCATCAAGTCGGATGAGCGGTGATCTTCGCACGCGAAGCACCTGTGTGATCACTACTGGTCACATTTTACCTCGTATTTGCAGGTCGGAGGGGGTGTGCACTATCAGATGCCCGGCGTCCGGCGCAAAGTGGCGAACAGTGTCAAGGCCTTGATATGGGCCTGCTTTTCACACATCAGGGGGACGGCGACGCGGGATGTGGACACGTTCACCCGTTCACAAGCCGGAGGCCGTGACGCACGAGGCCGCTCGGGCGGACTTTGCCTAATGGGGCTCAAGTGACAAATGGGACCTGTGAGTCAACCGCGCGGACGCGCTGCGGGACGGTGACCGTTCCGTGACCTCCATCACGTCCGCGAGAGAACCCTGAGAGCCGGGCTTGGCCAACGATCCACACGGATGGTAGGTCGAGAGCAATTCGGGCGTAACAGCGAAAGACCATGATCAAAGGCATGATCACGTGCGCCCGCAATGTCCGTTACGGCGTCAATAAGGAACCTCGGCCATGGGATTTGGCCGCCCCGTTGAGCAAATGTGGCGCACCACACGTTTCTTGAAGATATGAAGGAGCCCCTGGTACCGGTTGTTCTCATGTCCCACACCGCTCACATACGCAGCCACCGCAAGCCCCGCCGTAGCGCGTCGAGAGTCGCGATGCGGGCCGGAGTTGCCGGCGGCGTCCTCGGCACCCTGGCAGTGGCCGGCACGTCGGCCTCGTCGGCGAACGCCGCCGAGCCGGTGACCCAGACCCTCGAACTGCCCACCCTGACCTCCGACCTGGCCGCCCAGGTGGCCCAGTCGGCGGACGCCACGGAGCAGGCCGCCGCCAACTACCGGCTGGGCGCCGAGCGCGACGCGGCCGCCTCGAAGGCCGCGAAGCAGGCCAGGGCGGACCTGGCCGACGCCAAGAAGAAGGCGGAGGCCCGCAAGAGGGCCGCCGAGGCCGCCCGGAAGAAGGCCGCCGAGGCCGCCGCCGAGCGTGCCTCGCGCACGGCCGAGCGGCCCACGCTCACCGCCTCGGCGAGCGTCGGCAGCACCTCCACGAGCGTGTCCACGGCGACCGGTTCGGCCGCGGCGGTGGTCTCGTTCGTCAAGGCCCAGGTCGGCAAGGCCTACGTCTCCGGCGCCACCGGCCCGTCCGCCTACGACTGCTCCGGTCTGGTGCAGACCGCCTTCAAGCAGGTGGGCATCAGTCTGCCGCGCGTCTCCCAGGACCAGTCGACCGCCGGCACCCAGGTGTCGCTGTCCAACCTCCAGCCGGGCGACATCCTCTACTGGGGCGGCGCGGGCAGCGCGTACCACGTGGGTGTCTACGTCGGCAACGGTATGTTCGTCGGTGCGCAGAACCCGTCCACGGGCGTCGTCGAGCGTCCGCTGTCCTACGACCCGCCGAGCGGCGCGGTCCGGGTGCTCTGAGGACGCCCGCGCACTGCCGTACGGACTGAAGGGCCGCAGCCGCTCGGGGGCAGCGGCCCTTCCGGCGTTCCCGATTCGCCCGCTTCACCCCCTATGACGCGGCCGGGGCCGGCTCGTTCACGAGCCGGCCCCGCTGTCGTCCCCGCGGGTGCTCACGCCTTCGGGGCCACCTTGCTCAGGCCGTTGATGATGCGGTCCATCGCGTCGCCGCCCGTCGGGTCGGTGAGGTTGGCCAGGAGCTTGAGGGTGAACTTCATCAGCAGCGGGTGGGTCAGCCCGCGCTGGGTGGCGATCTGCATGACCTTCGGGTTGCCGATGAGCTTCACGAAGGCGCGGCCCAGCGTGTAGTAGCCGCCGTAGGTGTCCTTCAGGACGCGCGGGTAGCGCCGCAGGGCGAGTTCGCGCTGCGCCGGGGTGGCCCGGGAGTGGGCCTGGACGATGACGTCGGCGGCGAGCTGGCCGGACTCCATCGCATAGGCGATGCCCTCGCCGTTGAAGGGGTTGACCAGACCGCCCGCGTCGCCGACGAGCAGCAGGCCCCTCGTGTAGTGGGGCTGGCGGTTGAAGGCCATGGGCAGGGCGGCGCCGCGGATCGGGCCGGTCATGTTGTCCGGGGTGTAGCCCCAGTCCTCGGGCATCGACGCGCACCAGGCCTTGAGCACCTCGCGCCAGTCCAGTTCCTTGAAGGACCCGGAGGTGTTGAGCACGCCCAGGCCGACGTTGGAGGTGCCGTCGCCCATGCCGAAGATCCAGCCGTAGCCGGGCAGCAGCCGGTCCTGGGGGCCGCGCCGGTCCCACAGCTCCAGCCAGGACTCCAGGTAGTCGTCGTCGTGGCGCGGGCTGGTGAAGTAGGTGCGCACCGCGACGCCCATCGGGCGGTCCTCACGGCGGTGCAGGCCCATCGCCAGGGACAGCCGGGTGGAGTTGCCGTCGGCGGCGACGACGAGCGGCGCGTGGAAGGTGACCTCGCGCTTCTCCTCGCCCAGCTTGGCCCTGACCCCGGTGATGCGGCCGGTGCGGTCGTCGACGAGGGGCGCAGCCACGTTGCAGCGCTCGTACAGCCGCGCGCCCGCCTTCTGCGCCTGCCGGGCGAGTTGCTCGTCGAAGTCGTCGCGCTTGCGCACGAGTCCGTAGTCGGGGAAGGAGGCGAGGTCGGGCCAGTCCAGCTGGAGGCGGACGCCTCCGCCGATGATCCTCAGGCCCTTGTTGCGCAGCCAGCCGGCTTCCTCGGAGATGTCGATGCCCATCGCGACGAGTTGCTTGACGGCGCGTGGGGTGAGGCCGTCGCCGCAGACCTTCTCCCGCGGGAACTCGGTCTTCTCCAGCAGGAGTACGTCGAGTCCGGCCCGGGCGAGGTGGTAGGCGGTGGTGGACCCGGCCGGCCCCGCGCCCACGACGATCACATCGGCGGTGTTCTCGGAGAGGGGCTCAGTCACGGTCACGGCGGGATCTCCCCAAGGTTCGGAATCTGCGTGCCGACCGGCACTGGACATGGGCAGTCTATGCAGCAGAACTGATCACCCGGCTGAAGGGCTGCCCTCGTGAACCGAGCTCTCCCCGTCGTACGACTGCGTGTCCCCACCGATGAGGACGCCGTCGCCTGGCACCGGATCTTCGCCGACCCGGACGTCATGGAGTTCCAGGGCGGCAGCCCCGCGGAGCTGTCCGTCTACGAGGAGCTCACCGCCCGTCAGCGACGGCACGACGCCGAACGCGGCTTCTGCCTGTGGACGATGCTCGACGAGACCGGCCGGGTCATCGGCTTCACCGGCGCCCAGCCGTGGGAGCGGGACTGGGGCCCCACGGGCGAGATCGAGATCGGCTGGCGGCTCGGCCGCGAGCACTGGGGCCGCGGATACGTCACGGCGGCCGCCCACATGACCCTGGAGCGGCTGCGCGCGGCCGGCCTGACGAGCGTGGTGGCCATGGTCGACGCCCGCAACAAGCGGTCCATCGCGGTCACCGAGCGCCTCGGCATGCGCCTGGCACAGACCTTCGTGACGCCGGTGTCGCAGCGGCAGGGGCACTGCTACCGGCTGGAGCTGTGACACGCGAACGATTACCCTGGGTAATCGACTGTCACAGAAAGACACTCGCCGCTTCCGGGTGACACCCCTGGCCGGTTACCCTGCCAGTACCGCTGGGGGTGACGTCTGTGTACATGACACCCAAGACACCCGAAGTACGCGTGCCGCGCCTGGTCGGGCTGATGGCCGTGGACGCGCGCGAGACCGCCCGGGCCCAGGGCCTGCTCCTCAACGCGCCGGACCGCCCGGACTTCCATCTCACGGTCGTTGACCACGTCGTCCGCCAGTACCCGCAGCCCGGTGCCGAGGTGCCGCGGGACTCCATGGTGTACGTGTGGTTCGACTTCGGCACGGGCGAGGGCGGCGGAGGCGTCCGCGAGCCGCGCGTCCCGCGACCGCCCACGGGCGGCCTCCAGCGCGAACTCGACGAACCGGGCGATCCGTACGCGGTCAGTCCCGTGTGACGGTCGGCGCGGCCGTCAGCCCTTGAACCCCCGGTGCAGGGACACGATCCCGCCGCTGAGGTTGCGCCAGGCCACCTTCGACCAGCCGGCCGTGCGCAGCAGCCCGGCCAGCGCGGGCTGGTCGGGCCAGGCCCGGATGGACTCGGCGAGGTAGACGTACGCGTCCGGGTTGGAGGACACCGCGCGCGCCACGGGCGGCAGGGCGCGCATCAGGTACTCGGTGTAGACGGTGCGGAACGGCGCCCAGGTGGGGTGGGAGAACTCGCAGATGACCACCCGGCCGCCGGGCCGGGTCACCCGGTACATCTCGCGCAGGGCCGTTTCGGTGTCCTGTACGTTGCGCAGCCCGAAGGAGATGGTGACGGCGTCGAAGGTGTCGTCCTTGAACGGCAGCCGCGTCGCGTCGCCCGCCGTGAACGGCAGCCAGGCGTGCCGCCGCTTGCCGACCCGGAGCATCCCGAGCGAGAAGTCGCAGGGGACGACGTAGGCGCCGGCGCGGGTGAAGGGCAGCGAGGAGGTGGCGGTGCCGGCGGCGAGATCGAGGATCTTCTGCGCGGGCCGGGCGTCGACCGCCCTGGCGACCTCCTTCCGCCACCGCCGGTCCTGCCCCAGGGACAGCACGTCGTTGGTCAGGTCGTACCGTTCCGCCACGTCGTCGAACATCGAGGCGACGTCGTGCGGCTGCTTCTCCAGGGATGCGCGGGTCACCGGCCCATTGTGGCAGGCGGGGGTGGCGCCTGTCGGAAGTGCCCCGGCGGCACGGCTCTCGATGGCAGGCTCGGAACGCGGTTCCCGGACCGGAGGCATGTCCTCTCCGGTCCGGGATCCCGCTGTGTTTGGCTGTGTCTCGGTTCCTGGACGGACATCACGAGGGCTGGTGCATGCGCAATGAGGAGTTTCCTGACGCCGGCGGCCGGGCTCGCCTGCCTGTTCGCCCTGGCCGCCACGGGCTGCTCCTCGGTGTCCGACGGCACGTCGGACGCGGCCGCCAAGGCGCCGGAGTCCAGCACCTCGTACGCCCCGTACGTGAGCGCCACGACGGCTACGGCCACCGAGTCCGCGGGCTCGCCCACGACGTACAACCTCGCCTTCGTCATCTCCGGCGGCAGCGACTGCGCACCGCGGTGGGACGGCATGTCCGGGATGGACGACGCCGAGGTGAAGTCCCGGATCGCGAAACTGAGGAAGTCGGGCGCCACGGTGCGCGTCTCCTTCGGCGGGGCCTCCGGCAAGGAGCTGGCGACCACCTGTGACAACGCCTCCGCGCTGGCGGACGCGTACGGGAAGGCCCTGGACGCGGCGGGCTCGGCGCAGGCCGACTTCGACATCGAGGGCCGTACGCTGACCGACTCCGCATCCGTCGACCTGCGCTCCCGGGCGATCGCACGCCTTCAGAAGCAGCGCCCCGGGCTGGAGGTGTCCTTCACGCTGCCCGTCATGCCCTCCGGGCTGGACTCCCACGGCCTGTCCCTGCTGGAGTCCGCGAACGTGCACGACGTCCAGGTCTCGACCGTCAACCTCATGACGATGAACTACGCGGAGTCCTACACCGGCGACATGGGCGACTACGCCCTCACCGCCGCGAAGGCCGCCCACACCCAGCTGAAGAAGGTCTTCGGGCTCTCGGACGCGGCCGCCTGGGAGGGCATGGCGCTCACCTCGATGATCGGCGCCAACGACGTCTCCGGCGAGACCTTCACGCTCGAGGACGCGGCCCAGGTGCGCTCCTTCGCCGAGGAGAGGCGGATCGCCTGGGTCTCGATGTGGTCCACCTTCCGCGACCGGCAGTGCGAGAAGGGCGTCCCGTCCCGGGACGACGCGGCGACCGACTGCAGCGGGGTGAAGCAGAAACCGGGAGCGTTCGCCCGGGAGTTCGGCGGCTGAGGCGGGCGTTCGGAGGCTGGGACGGGCGGCGGCCTCAGCGCCTGCGGTGCACCAGGCGCCCCGCGCACACGGTGGCGAGGCAGGCGCCGCTGCCGTCGAAGACGGCGAGGTCGGCACGGCCGCCCTCCACCACCGCCGCCGGCCGGGGTCCGGCAAGGACGGCGACGTCGTTCCGGGCGGCGGCCTCCCGCAGTCCGGGCGCGTCCGCGTGCCCGGCGAGCACGGCCGTCGCGCCGAGCTTGAGGACCGCGTGGACACGCTCGCGCGGACTCGGCGCGTCCGGCAGCGGCCCTTCGTGGACGCGCGCGGGTCCGAGCACGCCCGGCCAGCGCCGCACGCGCGCGTACGGAAACCGCCGTTCCAGCTCGGCGAGCGTCCCCACGGCCGCGACCCGGGCGCCCTCGACGGCGACCGCGCCGCCCTCGACCGGTTTCGCGTCCCAGTCGGCGCGGACCTCGTCCGCCGCGTGAATCGTCAGCACCCGTACCTCAGTTGGAGGCGAGCAGCTTCAGCTCGGGGTGGGCCGTCCCACCCGCGATCGCCGTCGACGAGATGTGGGACATCACGCGGTCGTCGACCGGGTCGTTCGCCGGGTCGTCGTGGACGACGAGGTGCTCGTACGTCGTCGACCGCTGCGCCGGAACCCGCCCCGCCTTCCGGATGAGCTCGATGATCTCCATCCGGTTGGACCGGTGCTTGGCGCCGGCCGACGACACGACGTTCTCCTCGAGCATGATCGAGCCCAGGTCGTCGGCGCCGTAGTGCAGGGTCAGCTGGCCGACCTCCTTGCCCGTGGTCAGCCAGGAGCCCTGGATGTGCATCACGTTGTCGAGGAAGAGGCGCGCGATCGCGATCATCCGCAGGTACTCGAAGAGGGTGGCCTGCGTACGGCCCTTCAGGTGGTTGTTCTCCGGCTGGTAGGTGTACGGGATGAACGCCCGGAAGCCGCCGGTGCGATCCTGCACGTCACGGATCATCCGCAGGTGCTCGATCCGCTCCGCGTTCGTCTCGCCGGTGCCCATGAGCATCGTCGAGGTGGACTCCACGCCCAGCCGGTGCGCGGTCTCCATGATCTCCAGCCAGCGCTCCCCGGACTCCTTCAGCGGGGCGATGGCCTTGCGCGGCCGCTCCGGCAGCAACTCGGCGCCGGCGCCGGCGAAGGAGTCCAGGCCGGCCGCGTGGATGCGGGTGATGGCCTCCTCCACCGACACGCCCGAGATCCGCGCCATGTGCTCCACCTCGGAGGCGCCCAGCGAGTGGATCACCAGCTGCGGGAAGGCCTCCTTGATGGCGCTGAAGTGCTTCTCGTAGTACTCGACGCCGTAGTCCGGGTGGTGGCCGCCCTGGAACATGATCTGCGTGCCGCCGAGCTCGACGGTCTCGGCGCAGCGCCGCAGGATGTCGTCGAGGTCACGGGTCCACCCCTTCGCGGTGTCCTTGGGGGCGGCGTAGAAGGCGCAGAACCTGCACGCGGTGACGCACACGTTCGTGTAGTTGATGTTGCGCTCGATGATGTACGTCGCGATGTGCTCGGTGCCCGCGTACCTCCGGCGGCGCACGGCGTCGGCGGCGGCGCCCAGCGCGTGCAGCGGCGCGTGACGGTAGAGGTCGAGCGCTTCCTCGGGGGTGATCCGTCCGCCCGCGGCGGCACGGTCGAGGACGGACTGAAGGTCGGCCTTCTCGGTCACCGGCGTCCCTTTCGCAAGGTTCGTAAGGGGTTGTGGACAGACCGAACCAGCCTACGCCAGGCGTTTCGCGGCACGGACCTCAGGTTGCGTACGCGCCGATCAGGACGCCCGTGAACGCCCCCGCGAGCAGGAACGGCCCGAACGCGATCGCCGTCCTGCGTCCCGCCCGCCGTACGACGACGAGCGCGCCGCCGTACAGCGCGCCGAACAGGAACCCGGCGAAGGTGCCCAGCATGACGGTGGGCCAGCCGTACCAGCCGAGGACGGCGCCCGCCCCGAGGGCGAGTTTCACGTCGCCGAAGCCCATGCCGGCGGGGTTGACGAGGAACAGCACGAAGTAGCCGCCGCCGAGCGCGAACGCGCCGTACAGCGCGGTCGGCCAGTGACCCGCGTGCCCGGGGACCAGGGTGGCCAGGCCGAGGAGCGCGAGGGCGGCGCCCGCGAGGGGCAGGGTCAGCACGTCGGGCAGCCGCCGCACCCGGAAGTCGACCGCCGCGAGCAGCACGCCGACCGGCGCGAGCAGCAGCCAGACGGCGAGTTCGGGCCGCGCACCGGTGGCGGCGGCGAGCGCGGCGCAGACCAGGGCGGTGGCGACGGCTGCCGGCAGGGTGCGGGGCCCGTACGAGGCGCCGTCGCCGGCGGGGGTGGCTGCCGGGTCACCGGCAGGGATGACGGCCGGGCCACCGGCAAGAGTGGCTGCCGGGTCACCGGCAGGGGTGGCGGCGCACTGTCCGCACCGCCCGCGCCCGATCCAGCCCCGTACCGGATGCCCGCCCGGGCAGCGCCCCCGCCACGCCTCCCCCGACGGCACGGAGAACCGGTACGCGGCACGCGGCAGCGACGCGCCCGCCACCGCGCCCCACAGCGCGGCGGCGGCGACCAGCGGCAGCCCGGCTGTCGGCACGGTGCTCATCCCGCGGCGACGGCGGTGCGCCAGGCCGGCAGCAGTTCGTCGAGCAGGGCCTCGGTGCGCGGCGGCAGGCCGCGGGAGCCGCCGCGGCCGACGAGGTCGGCGGCGAGCGCCTCGAGGCGGGCGGTGTCGCCGGTGGCGTGCGTGGCGCGCAGCAGCTCGTTCCACAGGCGCTCGTCGGCCGGGGCGGTGCGCAGCGCGGCGTCCAGCGCCTCGATCGCCTTCTCCGCGCGGCCCTTCTCCAGGTGGAAAGAGGCCAGGGCGAGCCCGATGTCCGCGACGATGAGGGGCAGTTGGGCGTCGACGATCTCGTGGGTGAGCCACCGGTAGCGGCCCTCGGGCCGGTCGGCGAGCAGCGGTCCGCGCACCACCACCAGCGCGTCGGTGAGCAGCCGGCCGCGTACGGCCCGGCTGTCCGCGCCCTTGCCCTGCGTGGCCTCGTGGTACAGCGAGCGCAGCACGTCCAGGTCGGAGACGACGGACTTGGCGAGGGTGAGCCGCCCGGAGTCGTCCGTACCGAGCCGGGGGGTGCCGTCGGGGTCGGTGCCGAGCCAGGAACGCAGCCGCTCGACGAGCGCGTCCCGCACGTCGTCGGTGACCCCGCGCGGCCACAGCGCGGAGGACAGCACCCGCGGATGCACACCCTCCCGGTGCAGGAGCAGCAGCGCCAGCGCCTCGTGCAGCAGCGCACTGCGCTCGTCGTCCGGGGTGTCGAGACCGATGATCTCGTACGGGCCCACGAGCCGCGCGTACACCGCGGGCCGCCCCTGCTCACTGATGTCGACGAGGAACGGCGGGGTGGGCACCGGCCCGTCGGGCCCGCTCTCCGGGTCGGCCTCGACGAACAGCTCGACCACCGCCCGCTGTTCGGCGGGCGGCAACATCTGGGCGTCGAGTTCGAGCCCGAGCAGCGGGGCGAGCAGCCTGCCCTCGCCGGTGATCTCCATCTCCCAGGCGGCGCCGGGCAGTTCACCGGACTCGGTGCCGACGAGGTAGCCAATGCCCAACCGGGCGGCGTCGGCAGCGAGTTCGGCGAGCCTGCGGGCGTCCTCGGCCGAGGGCTCGGCGGCCAGCAGCACCAGGTGCGGGGCCCAACGCGTGTGCTGGGCGGGCCCGGTGCGGCCGGTGAGCACGGAGTCGTGCCCGGCGGCGCCCAGTGCGCCGCGACGCTGACGGGTCTCGGCCTCCATGGTCTCCAGCAGCGCCTCGATACCGTCCAGGTGGCGCAGGCGGTTGGGGGCGAGCGGGGTGAGGCCCTGGCCGAAGCCGACAAGGGTCACGGTCATACGGTCCGACCAGCCGTTGGTGGCGAGTTCGGCGGCGACCGAGGCGAACACGGCGGCCCGGTCGGCGGCGCGGCCGCTCAGCGAGACGATGCCGGGCACCGCCTCCAGGTTGAGCAGCAGGCGTGAGTCGTCCATGGTGCCGAGGCTGACGAGCCCGGGGTACGGGGCGGCGGTGCCGGCGTCCTCGTACTGCTCGGCGTCGGCGCGCGCCAGCATCCAGAACGTCTCGTCCTGCCCGGTCTGCCAGGGCGCGGGGGGCTTGCCGGCCGGCTGCGCGAGCTGAAGGTGCAGGTCGCCTCCGGTGAGCCAGGCGGCGTAGACGACGGGCAGCGGCCGGGACTCGGCGGCGAGGGCGGCGGCGAGCCCGCGCAGGGACCGGTCGAGCCGCCGTACGCCCTCGGGGTCGGCGCCCACCAGCAGCGCGTCCTGCACGTCCAGCGCGTCCCCGGTCGGGGTCGGCGGCTCCATGCCGCGCCGCCCGCCGACGGCACCGAGCGCCGACTGCCACAGCGCCTGCCGACGCCGGTGACCTAGTGCGCCGAGGAGACCGGCGGCGAGGAGCGGGGCGCCGAGGAGGGCTTCGGGCAGTCCGAAGGAACGCCCGGAGGAGGCGGGGGTGGCGGCGGTGCCGCCGTCGTGGTGCTGCCGCTGACCCTGCCCGGCGTCGGGCGCGGGCCGCTGGGCCGGAACGGAGGCGTGGGAGCCACCGCCCTGCTGATGGCCGCCGCCCTGGGCGTGCTCGCCGGTCTTGGCGTAGTCGTGGATCTGCTGCCGCACCTGCTCGGAGACGCCCGGCGCGCCGTCGGGCATCTCGACGAGCTCGCCGCCGTGCGCGTCCGCGGGCATCTCCATGATCCAGCCGGGCCGGATGAGGCTGGCCTCGGACAGCCGGGAGCCGTCGGGCTGGGCCCGGTCCTTGTTGAGCTCGTAGATCTCCTTGTACCGGCGCCCGTCACCGAGGTGCCGCTGGGCGATCTCCCAGAGCGAGTCGTGGTGGCGTCCCTCGGGCGGCTGGATCCGGTAGTACTTCGTCTCGCCCTGCTTGGCCTCCGCCTGCGCGGCGGCGCTCGCGGCCTGCTCGGCGACGGCCGCCGCGGCGTTCGCGGCCTGCTCCCGCTGCTGCCCGAACAGCCCGCCCGGCGTCTGCTGCGCGGCGGCGACGGTCCCCTTCTGGTTCCCCTCCAGGCCGTGCCCGAGCTGCGACAGGCCCGGCGTGAGGCTGGCGGCCGTGGCCCCGACGAGCAGCAGCGCGGCGACGAGCTGCCGCGCGAGCAGCTGACTGGGGCCGGCCCCGGGCACCCGCCCGGGCACCCCGACCCCGGAGAGCGCGGCCTTCATCTCCACGAGCACACAGGCGGTGAACTGCGCCCAGGCGAGCCAGACGACGACCGTCAGGATGTTCAGGAAGGTCTGGACGGTGATCTCCTGCTGGAGCCAGTCCAGGCTCGGCACGCCGTGCGGCAGCGGCCATCCGATCTGCGTGGCCAGCGCCAGCGGCACGCCGACGAGCAGGACGAGCAGGGCCAGGAAGGCGAGGAACGCCTTCACGAAGTCCCCGACCGTACGCCGCCGTACCCGCACCGGCTGCGGCGTCCGGTTCCTCGGGGCCGTCGAGCCTCCCGTCGGGTTTCCCGTCGAGCTTGAACTACGGCGTCGCGGCATGGCGGGTGTCCTGATGGTGTGTGAAGTGGGTGCGGTATAGGGGACGTACTGAGCCTACAGAGATCCTATTGACGGGGGCGACACAGCTTCCGCCCCTCAACCTCGGACACCCCCACGCCGTTCACAACAGCCGCGCCGTACCTCTCGACTTCCCCCACAATCCCCCGCCGACCACCCAGATCCTCCCCTGTCACCCCTGATAGCTTCGTTGTCCGCTGCACACGTCGTCGTCTTCCGGGGGAGATCCACCGTGGCCCGCCGCGCCCTACCCGCAACCGCCACCGCGCTCACCGCCATCGCGACCGTCATGCTCACCGCGTGCGGTGGGGGCGGGGACGCCAAGTCCGATGACATCAAGGGGGTGGAGACGGGGGCGGCTACGCCTACGGTTTCGGCATCCTCAGCCGCCGACGCGCAGCGCCCCGAGGTCACCATCCCGAGCAGCTTCCGGCTGACCTTCGAGAACTGGACGAGCAGCGACCCCGACCAGCAGGCCGTCCTGAACGACGGCAAGGAGCAGCTGCGGGCCGGTTACGCGGCGATCATCGCGAACGACCCGGACAGCAGGGCCCTCGCCTTCTACGACACCGAGGCGGGCCTCTCCCAGGACCGCGAGTGGATCAAGTCGTACACGAGCAAGAACGTCACCGTCATCGGCGCGCTCCCCGTGTTTGGCCCCAAGGTCTCGCTCTTCGCGAAGAACACGAAGGCTCAGCTCGCCTACTGCACGGATGAAACCAACGCCCGTACGCAGAACCGGGAAACGGGCAAGGTCGTGGGCAATCCCGTGGGTTCCGACCCCAAGGTGGCCTACACCGTCACGATGCAGAAGAACGGACAGGGTGTGTGGCAGACCGTGTCCACCACCTCGAAGAGGGGCGGTTGCTCCTGATGTTGCGGCCCATCGGCATCGTGACTGCGGCTCTCGCATCGGCCGTGGCGGTCGCCCTCTCCTCCACGTCAGCACAGGCCTTCGGCGAAGGTGACACCAAGGACGACGGCAAGAGCAGCACCAAAGGGGACGCCGGTGGCGACGGGAGCCTGTCGGCCTCCGTCTCCCATATCCGGATCACTTACGTGAGCGGCGGAAACGGCGGGGGCAAGCAGGGCAACCTCGGTACGGTCGACCCCAACTGGAAGCCACCGGCCTGCTGGTACGAACCGGCCTTCACTCCGGCGGGGCTCAAGAAGTTCGTGGACTCGGACGGCGGGGGCGACGTCGGCATCCACGAATCGTGGTTCGGCAAGGGACTGTGGACGGACCACTACCGCGACGGCAAACCCGCGGACAACTTCGACCTGCACTCACCGACCAACAGCAGCGCCGACGGCTACAAGGACTACAACCTCGGCAAGGACGGCTACTTCTGGCGCGGCGTCGCACCCGATCCCGCCGACCCGGCCTCCTGGGACTGCGGCCGCATCATGTTCTGGGTCGACGCGGGCAAACTCCCGGACGACCCGAACACCCCCACCCCCCAGACCCTCGCCGAGTACGCCTACAACAAGGTCAAGGTCCCCGAGACGGAGATCGAGCTCAAACCGCAGGCGAAGTCCACGGTGAATCTCCCGACCTGGGCCTGGCTGGACAAGGGCACCTTCAAGGAGGTCAAGGTCAGGGCCGAGCTCCCGAACACCGGCCTGTGGGCCGAGACCACAGCCAAGCCAGTCACCCTCCACCTGAACCCTGGCACGGAGGATGCCGAGACCTACCCGTCATCCGGCAACTGCACTTTCAACGACGACGGCTCGATCGGGACCCCGTATGCGAAGGGCAACGCGGACAAGACCCCGCCCTGCGGGATCAGATACCTCCGCGCCACGAACGGCCAGCCGTACCGCCTCAAGGCGTCCATCACCTGGCAGATCACCTGGCAAGGCACCGGCGGCGCCAAGGGCAAACTCCCCGACGGCACCTTCGAGACGACCCAGGACATGAACGTCCAGGAAATCCAGTCGATCAACCGCTGAACCACCCGGGGTCGGCCGCCGTTGTCAGGACGACCCGTCGCCGCCGTCCACGAACAACTCCTCCGCGATCGTGGCGTGGACGGCCCGCCGGGCCCAGATCTCGAGCTGGTCCAGGTCGGAGCACGTCTTCACACGATCGCGTACGGAGTCCGGTACGGGGATGCCACGCCATCAAGGATCCGAAGGACCATCGACGCACGCTCCTTCTCCACACCCTCCTCGATGCCCTCTTCGCGAGCCTGTTCCCGTACCTTCTCGGCGACCTCGTGCCGGAAGAAGTAGTTGACCGGCATCATCAGCTCCTTCCAGATCTGCTTGGCCTGGACATCGACCAGGCACGACTCGACGAACTGTGCGAGCATTCCCGCGCTGTCGGTATCGGTGGTCACCAGGGCTGCCGCCAGCGGTTTCAGTATGGCAGCGGCACCCTGGCCCTATGCGTCATCGCCGAGAACGCCGCGAGAAAGACATCCCGCCGGGCCTCCGCCTCGTCGGCGACGAGCGGCACGTTTCGGGATGTGCAGCACACGCTGAAGCGTGCGCGTGAAACCCGCCGGGTCCTTCTGGCAGATCTGGTGCAGACCTTCGTGCGACGAGCTGACCATCCGCCCTCCTTTCCATCCGATGTGATCAACGAGCTAAGCCGCGACCAGGTCACACCACACGTACTTGCCCCGGTTGCCCTCCCTGGACAGCGGCTGCCAGCCCCACAGGTCGGCGCAGGCCCGGACCAGGGCGAGTCCGCGCCCCTCCTCCAGATCGGTGACCTGCTCCAGCCGCGCCGGCGGCTCGGGCGGCGCGGGGTCGGTGTCCCACGCCCCGATCCGCAGCACGCCCACCGACCAGCGCACCCGCAGGGCGGCCGGCCCCTTGGTGTGGCGTACGGCGTTGGAGACCAGCTCCGTTGCCAGTAGTTCGGCCGTGTCGACGAGGCGGACGAGGCCGTGCATCGTGAGGATCAGTCGGAGGGTCCGGCGGGAGATGGTGACGGCGCGGGGGTCGTTCGGGATGTACAGGGTGTACTCCCACGGTTCGTTTTCGGGCATGGGCCACTCCAGTGACGTGAGGCGGGGTGGGATGGCGGCGGTGCCGGGCGGTGGCCTTGCCGCAGCCGTCGTGGCAGGACGGAGCGGTGCGCTTCCGGGTCCCCGGTTTGCCGCAGCGTGTGCGTCGCGTCACCGACGGTAGGGGCCAATTTTGGTCCGGCGCAAGCCGTTGCGTAATCTGCCGCTCGAACGAGACACCGTTGCTGGGCAGTTGGCCCCAGGGAGGAAGCCATGCCACGCAGGCAGCAGGCGACTGCACGCCAGGAGCGTCTCGGCGCCGAGCTACGAAAGCTGCGCGAGGCGGCAGGCCTCAACGGACGTGACGCCGCAGCACTGATCGGAACCGACCCGGCACGAGTGAGTCAGATCGAGGCCGGGATCGCCGGCATCAGCGAGGCTCGCCTGCGCTTGGTCGCGGCTCACTACGCCTGTGGAGACCAGGAGTTGATCAACGCTCTGGTGAACATGGCGACCGTCCGGACACGCGGTTGGTGGGAGGAGTACCGGGGCTTCCTGCCCAACTCGTTCCTGGACCTTTCCGAGCTCGAGCACCACGCCAGTTGTCGATGGGACGTCGACTTCCTGCATGTTCCCGGTCTTCTGCAGACGAGAAGTTACGCCCGCGCCCTCTTCTCCTACGTCAACCCGGACTTTCCGGAGGGTGAGGTGGAGCGCCGGGTGGAGCACCGCATGAAGCGGAGGATCATCATTGAGCGCACCCACCCGATCCCGTACGAGACCGTCATCCACGAGGCCGCTTTGCGCATTAAGGTCGGTGACCCCGCCACGGCCCGTGCCCAGCTCGTCCGGATCCTGGAGCTCTCAGAAGCCGATCACGTCACGGTGCGAGTCATCCCGTTCGCTCTCGACGGCTTCGCCGGAGCGGGCAGCGCCATGGTGTACGCCGGCGGCCAAGTCCCCCAGCTGGACACCGTGGTACGCGACGGGCCCCACGGCACGGTGTTCATCGACGCCGAAGCCCAACTCAGGCGCTTTCGAACCCTCTTTCGTAGGGTAGAGGCGGTGTCACTCGAGCCCACACGTTCGCGTGACTTCATCCATAGGCTGGCGAAGGAGCTGTGAGGCACACCATGACCACACCCGACACCTGGCGGAAGTCGTCCTACTCCGGCGGCGGCGACGGCAACGCCTGCGTAGAGATCGCGCACCGCCCCACCCACATAGCCGTCCGCGACTCAAAAGTCCCCGCCCGAGCCACCCTCTCCTTCCCGGCCGCAGCCTTCTCCACCTTCCTCGACTCCCTCAAAGCGGTGAACGGAGAGGGTTGAGTCTGCGGCGGCACCTCAAGAAGCTGCTGGATGAAACCAGGCAGGACACCGAGCACGGCCACTCGTCGTACACGACAGAGATCCCGTGGCCGTCACTCCGGAAGTTCGCGCAGTTCGCGTACCTTGCCGAGCAGTACGGCTACCGCTACGACGGCCTGGATCCGGACCTGCGAGAGTCCGGCACGCCGTTCTTCGTCCTCCGGCGCCCGCCCGGTGCCCGTGAGCGGGCCGCATGTACGAGGGAACGGTTTCCCGATGCCCCCGACGGCGGTCGGCTGCCCGGGATGCGTTCCTGGCCCGTGCCGGTGCTGACGCTGCCGGAGGCACGGCGCGAGGTGAGGCTGCTGCACGCCAGGATCGCCGTCGACTACTACGGGGCGATACGGCGGCAGCCGCTGCGGCCGTGGCTCATCGGCATCCCGCTCGTCGTTCTTCTCGTTCTGCTGGTGAACGGTGAGCTGCACGCTGCAGGACTGCGGGTCGCGGCCGGTACGGTCGCGGCTCTGCTGCTCGCGCTCGGAGCCTCCAGGGTCTTCATGCGCCGGCGCATCGCGGCGTACCGGCGGTTGCGGTCAGAGTGAGAGCGTCTTCGCGATGTTGTCGGCCATCTGCTCGGCCGCCTCGTCCAGGATCGGTTCCGTCCAGGAGACCAGCATCGTGAGGGCCGTCTCCATGCCGTCCGGGCGGACGCCGTAGAACACGGTGTGGACCACCGGGCGGGGGCCGAAGAAGCCCTTCTTCTCGCCGATGAGGTTCTGCCGGATGCGGACGGCGTCGCCGAGGGGGAGCCGTACCTCGCGTACGTCCGGTTCGCCGAAGTCGTGGCCGGTCATGTGCTCGGCCAGTAGCGGGAGGGTGACCTCGGGGAATGTCTCGTCGGGGTGGATGGCGTCGAGTTCCATGATGGCCGCCACCGTCTCGTGGCCGCTGATGTACCAGCCGAAGGAGGCCAGTGTGTCGCGGGTGTAGCAGTCGGCGACCGTGCGCTTGAGGTTCCGGGCCAGGCGGCGGGCGTCGCCCTGCTCACCGTCCTGCGCGTATCGCTCGGCGAGTTCCGCGCCCTGCTGCTTGGCCCAGGAGTCCAGGTCCACGCTCCCGGCGGCGGGGAAGGGCACCCAGTCCTCCGAGAACTCCAGGCCGAGGTTCGAGAGGTCGTCGGGCATGGTGTCGGTCACTCCGTCCAGGTCAGCGAGTCGGCGATCGCGTCGAAGAGTTCGGCCATCGCGTCCGCGATCGCCTCGAGCGGTGTGGAGAAGGTCAGCAGCAGGAACGCGGTGGTGCCGGGGACCGGGAGGTGGTACTCCACCGAGAGCGAGTTGTGCGGGGGCTCGGTGCCCTCCTCGTCGTTGCTCTGCGGTATCAGCCTGCGGATCCGGACGGCGGGGCCCGAGCGCAGTTCCTCGATGCTCACCGACCCCTCGCCGCCGTCGGCGAACCTCTGCGCCAGGGCTTCCAGCGGCAGCGGCTCGGGGTGCCGCAGCGGCGCGAGGGTGACCAGCAGCGAGGCGGGAATGGTGAAGGGTCCGACCTCCTGGAGGCTGAGGTACAGCTCGATGCCACCGCTGCGGTGCGCCTTGGCGGCGCGACGTCGCAGGTCCCTGCGGAGTTCCTCCTTCAGGTGCGGCGCGTTGTCGATGCCGTGGAACTGGCGCTCCACGAGGGCGTTGATCGGCTTGTCCCGCTGCTCGGGCTCCAGGAGGATCCGGAACCACCCTTCGGGAAGCAGCAGCCGGTAGTCGCCCGGAGGAGCCGCCTCCTCGGTCGTCTCCGTCGCCTCGGTCTGGTTCATACGGGTCGCTCCGTGGGTTTCTGTTCCGGCGCCGGTCGTTCCAGCCAGAGCCGGCTGCGCAACTGGTGTACGGCGTAGGGCACCGCCTGAAGGACGAGGCCTACCGCCCCCGCGAGGATCGCCGCCAGTGCAGCCCGGGGGTGTGCGTCCTCGATCCACAGGCCCTGGACGATGGAGAACCACGAGCCGAACGCCATGATGGCGGTGGAAGACAGGCCGGCGATGGTGCTGGGGAAGCGGGACAGCTTGCGTGCCGTCCTCGCGGAGTCGGGCAGCAGGTCGGTGCCGAGCGTCCCTCGTGCCTTGGGCCACGGGCCCTTCCCAGCCAGCTTGCGCTCGGAGGCGGTCAGCCCGGCGGTCCGACGCAGCCTGGACCAGCCGTCGGCGCCCCCTCCACCGCCGAACCAGAGCCGCCACAGAAGTACGGCTCGCACCTGGTCGTGCGGGCCGCTCAGTTCGACGCCGAGGGGCTGCCCCGTCCGGTCGCGCACCAGCACCAGGGAGGTCAGGGCATGCGGACCGGTGAGCGGAAGCCAGTATTCCCGCCCGCCGAGAGCGCGCAGGACGAGATCGCGGTCCTGCACCCGCACCTCCGTGTCCCGGCAGAACCTGACGGTCGTTCCCAGCCCTTCCACGGGCGTGGGCCGGATCCGTTCCCGTACGACAGGGACGCACCCCCGCAGACGCAGCCGGGTCCACGCCCGCACGACAAGCCGTGCCACCGGGCCGACGAGAGCGGTGGCGGCCAGCGACAGGATGACCCAGGGTTCTGTCGTCTCGGAGAACAGGACCACGGTGAACAGGGCGAACCAGACTACGAAGGCCACGGCCCGAAGGCTCCAGTACCACCGGGGGAATTCGCCCCCCGGAGACAGGGACTTGGCTCCGCGCCGACGTGAACCGGGCACCGCAAGCGAGTCGTTGCGATCATTCACCACGTGCAGGGGAATACCCGCGTCCTTGAACAGGGCGGCCACACCGGTACGGTCGAGCAGTTGCTCGCCTCCCACCCATCGCTTCGGGATCGCGGGCGACTCCGGCAGCCAGTCCTCCATGTCGAAGGAGCCGACCAGCGCACCGTCGCGATCCTGCAGCTGGACCTCTCCCCACGAGCCCTCGATCGTGGGCCCCATGCGTTCCCTGTCGTCACCGGGGACGTCGAGGAAGACCGCACGTGTGATCCCGTCGCCTCCGACCGGAAAACGCCGCGTGCGCGTCCGGGTCCGCAGGACGAGGTCACCGCCGTCCAGGTAGAGCCGTGAGCGGTGGCACAGTTCCAGGCCCGGGCCACGCGAGGCGGCTGGCCTGAGCGCGGGCTCGGGGATCATCGGGTGACCATGTCGTAGAGGCTTGTCACCGCTCCGTACGCCCCTTCGGCTCCGGCGACCACTCCGGTCGCGGTCGCGCCCGCCCAGACGTTGGTCTGGCCGGAGAAGTTGCCCAGCGCACGGCCGACGTCCGGCATCTTCAGAGCGTCCGGTGCGATGCCCTTGAGACCGGACGCGGCCTTGGCGAGGTCGGGGTCCAGTGTGCCCAGCGAGCGGGGTCCGGCCAGCCCGCGGGCCCCGTCACGCCAGGCCTGCTTGGAGAACGCGCCGCCGATCGCTTTCACACCGTCGACGGTATCCCGGTACATGGAGACCGGGCTGAACCCCTCCTTGAGGTTGCTCCACGACGGCAGCTTCCCCTTCGGCATGCCCGCCAGGGCCTTGGCCGCGGCCTTTCCGCGAATCGCCCCCTGGGCTCCGCGGTTGGCGAGGTTCCACGCCCTGTTCGACTTCATGCCCGAGGCGATGGCGTTCTTGAACAGGTTGCTGCGGGCGAGGGCCTTGGTACCCGCCGCCGCTCCCCTGGCGCCCGCCATCGCCGCCCGTCCGATACCGAAGGTCGCCAGGCCCACGGCGTCGAGGAACACCGACTTCCAGCTCCCCTCGCCGCCCAGCGCGAGCACCAGGTCGGTGGCGAGCGCCACGACGCTGGCCAGCAGGGCCACCGCGTTGGCCACGGCGGCGATGACCTGTCCGATGACGGGGATCCATCCGAGGGCGAGTGCCGCCACACCGGCCCACAAGGCAATACGCCCCGCCCACTTGGAGACTTCCGTGAGCCAGCCGGCGTTCTCGTGGACCCAGTTCTTGAACTTGTCCTTCCAGCCGTCCTTCAGCCCGTCGCCCTCGATGACGTCGTATATCGCCTCGGCGGCCGCCTTCGCGGCCCGGTCGCGGATCCCCTTCGCGGTCCGGAGGGCCTCCTTCGCCGCCTTCAGGCTGGAAGAGGCCTGCTCCTTCTGCCGGTTGTACTTCTTGGCGTCCGGATCGTCCTTCGGAGTGTCGTCCGGCTGTCCGTCGAGGGAGCGCTGCGCCGAGGAGAGGTCGCCGTGGGCCTGCTCCGCGTCGGTCAGGGCGTCGTCGGCCATCTGCTGGGCGCGACGCAGCTCGGAGGCGTACTCGTTGCTGCACACGTTCTCCCGCACCTGGGTACCGAGGGCGGTGGCGGCCTCGTCGTAGCGTTTGAAGGCCTTGCGCAGCTTGTCGCCCGCGCCTTCCGCCGCGCTCCGGAACTCGGTGGCGGTCTTGCTCTTCCAGTTCTCGACGGAGGCCAGCGCCTTGATCTCGCGGGCCTCCTTCTCGATGGCCTCGGCGGTCTTGCGCAACTGCCGGCCGAGCCTCGCGACCTCGTACGGGTCACCGGGTATCGGATCGGACGTCTCGTCCAGCACCGACCAGCGGTGAGCGGCGGGCCGACCCGTCACTTCTTCGCCCCCTTCTGCCCGTCCTTGTCCGAGTTCCGCAGCGCCTCGGCGAGTTCGTGGTCGATCTCCTCGTACGACTCCGCCGCGGTCTTGGTGATGCCGTGCAGCGACTCCAGCTCCTCGGCGAGCTTTCGTCGGTGGATCTTCCAGTTGCTGCCGAACTTCGAGAAGGCGTCGAGGATCCGCTGCGAGCCGATCTCCGCGACGCCGAACCCCTCGGCCGGGTTGGCCCGTTCGGCGAAGGTGTCACGGATGCGCTTCAGCGCCCTGGAGCACTCCTTGATCCTGTCTATGTCCGCTTGCTGATCACTCATGGATGGCGTCACCCCACCTCGTTCTTGGCCACGGCCCGACCGTGCACGACCACGCTGCCGCCGTAGAACATGCCGGTGAAGACGGGCGAGTACGTCAGCTGGATCTCGACCTGGACCTGGTCGGCGTCCGCTGCCACGCAGTGGCTCGCGGCGATGTCAGTGCCCGTCATGCTCATCTCCCGGGCGAAGGCCTTCACGCGGGCGTCGCAGTTCTCGTAGTTGATCGGAGCGGGGCCGCCCTGGTTGTCGTAGAGGGCCTCGCGGTCGATGTCCTGGGCGGCGTAGCGGGCCGCCTGTTCGGCAATGTCCGCGGCCCGTTCGCGCTTGGAGATGGACAGGCCCCCGTCGATGACGAAGGCGGACAGGGTGAGGAAGACCAGCGCGAAGATGATGACCGCGCCGGCACCCGAACCGCGGTCGTCCACTGCCGTCCCACGAGTGGACCACCAGGTGCGCAGGCGGTCCGCCGCGGCGGCGCTCACGTTCCTCACGCCGACCTCCGGAAGGGGTCAAGCGGCGAGCTGAAGCTCGCGGACAGCCTCGTCGGGATGTCCAGGCCCAGCGACGCCAGGCCGCGCACCTGGCAGCTGACCTCGACCGTGAACAGGGTGTCGGGGGCGAAGCCCGCGCTCTTCTGCACCACCGAGACAGGACCCGAGCACACGTCCGCCAGATCCGCCTCCGCCGCCCTGCGCGCCTCGGCCATGGCCGTCGCGTGGTCCTTCTGGATCGAGCCCGCGCGTGCCGCGTCCCGTGCCGCGCCGTCGACCGCGCCGCGGCCCTCGACGAGCTGGCCGAAGGCCACCAGCACCAGGATGAACAGGATCATCACCGGGGCGAGGATCACGACCTCCACGGTGGACAGGCCGCTGTCGTCTCGGGCGGACGGGAAAGACCTGCGGGAAGAGCGGTTCATCTAGTTCCCGCCCTCCCGCACGAACCTCTCCACCGGGCCGGACGACTGCGCGTGCACCGTCAGGTCCAAGCCCGGGAACACCGTCGGGATCCGCGCCGAGATCTCCACGCCCACGGTGTTCTGCTCCGGTTGCAGCATCCTCACGTCCGGCGACAGCACCAGCTGCGGGCCCAGTTGGCGGATGTAGGCGTCGACGACGTTCCGCGCCTCGCCCCGCCAGGCGCCGGGTTGCTCGTCGGCCGTGGCGCGGGCCTTGCGGGCGCCGGCCTGGGCCGCCGCCTGGGCGACGTGGTCGGCGAAGAAGTACAGCGCGAACTGCACCGTCGCGAAGATCATGAAGAACAGTACGGGGGTGAGCAGCACGAACTCGATCGCGGTCATCCCGGAGTCGCCGCGGGCGGCCGCCGTCTCACGCGCGGCCCGCACCCTGCGGCGTACCTCGCGTCGCACCCTTCCGCCCACGTCCGCCAGCATCCCCGTCCACCCCGTTGTGCTTCCTCGTCGTACGTGCGTCGTACGTGCGCTCGCCGTACGCGCGCTCGTCGTACGCGCGCTCGCCGTACGCGCGGTCAGCAGGTCTTGCCCGCGTCCGCGCCCTTGATGCAGTTGCCCACCTTGTTGGCGCCCTCGCTCAGCGCGGAGTTGATGATGGCGGCCACCACGCCCACGATCGCCACGACGACCGCGGAGATGATGACCCACTCGACCGCGGAGGCACCACGGTCCAGTTCGCCGGAGCGGGCGCGCTGCACGCGGCCGCCCAGGAAGGTGACCAGGAAGTCCACGGCCGGGATCCCGGTGTGGAAGTCTCGTCCGTTCATGACAGTCGTTTCCTCTCGAATTCAGGGCAGTTGGCAGGGGCGGCGGCGGCTCACACCTGGAACACCCGCATGGCCGCCGGGAAGATCAGGAACACCAGGAAGCCCGCGCACAGCAGCAGCTGGGCCACGAGCATCGACTGGGACTTCTCGCCCGCGCTGCCCTCGATCTCGGCCAGTTCGCGGTGGCGCATGGTCTCGGCGCGCGAGGCGAGCGACTCGCGCACCTTCGCGCCGTCGTCCGCGACCAGGGCCAGGGAGGCCGAAAGGTCCTTCAGCTCCTCCACGCCCAGCTCCTCACCGAGCTGCCCGAGCGCCTGCCACTGGCTGATGCCGGTGATACGGGCGTCGGCGAGGGCGTTGCGGATCCGCTGGTTCGCCCAGCCGTCGGACACCTCGGCCGCCGCCATCAGCGCCTCCGGCAGACCGCGGCCGCCGGCCAGGCTCATGGACACCAGGTCCAGGTACGCGCCGATGACCCGGCGCAGGTCACGGCGCTTGTCGGCCGCGTCCCGCCGAATCTCCAGGTCGGGCAGGAAGAAGAACAGCGCCGCGCACAGCAGCGCCAGCCAGACCGGGATCACCGGGCTGCGCCCGAAGCCCGTCGTGTAGACCACGGCGAACAGCAGCGGGCCGAAGAACAGCCCCGCCACCGACAACAGCACCTTCGTCGCCAGGAACCTCTCCCAGCCGCGCTCCAGCACGGCGAGATCGGCGCGCAGCGAGCGCTGCTCCCAGCCCTGCTGAAGGTAGAACTCGGCGACGCGCGCGCCGACCTGGGCGCGGAACGCGCCGAAGCGGCCCGTCTCCTCCCGGGCCTGGTGCCGCGTCTCGTACGCGGCCCCCCTTGCCCGCATCGCGTCGATCCGCGCGACCTGCGCGACCGCGCTCCGCCTGGACGGCATCAGGGCGCGTACGAGGGCGTAGACGCCGAGGCCGAGGACCGCTCCGACCACGACCGGCATCGTCAGGTTCACCGGCGTACCCCTTCCTCCTGCTGGGCGGGCGTGCGCGGCCGGACGAACTGCACCGCCGCCTCGTCCCGCACCAGGAAGCGTTCCGGCGTCTCGATCGTGGACAGCTTGCGCAGCCACCAGAAGCCGAGCGCGAACAGACCGCAGACGACCGCGAGGACCAGCTGGCCGGCCGGGGTGCCGTACGGCGACACGAAGTCGCGGTTGAAGACGGACAGGCCGAGCACGAAGGCGACGGAGACGGCGACGACGATCTGCACCGAGCGCCGGGTCGAGGCCCGCTGGGCCATCACGCGCTGGCGCATGTCGACCTCCTCGCGCGCCGACTTGGCCAGGGCACCGAGGACCTGGCGCAGACCGGGCCCGCGCAGCCGGGCGTTGAGGATGAGCGCGGCGACGATGATGTCGGCGGAGGCGTCGTCGATCTCGTCGGCGAGCAGTTGCAGCGCGTCGGGCAGCGGAGTCCGGGCGCGCAGCCGGTCGACCAGGGCGTCCAGATGGGGGCGCAGGACCGGGGCGGCGGCGCGCGCCGAGGCCGGGATGGCCTGCTCCAGGCCGACCGCGCCGGCGATCGTGTCGCGCAGCGACTCCGTCCAGGAGGCCAGCGCCTCCACACGGCGCATCGCGGCCCGCTCCTCCGCCGCACCGCCGAAGAGGCGGTCCCAGAAGAAGACGAGGACACCGGCCGCGATGCCGGCGACCGCCCACCGGGTGAGCAGGAGGACGGCGAGGCCGACGAGGGCGGCGAGGGAGCCGCGCTGCCCGGCGAAGCGGAGCAGTTCGCTCACCCGCCGGCTCGCCCGCTGCTTCTCGTGCTCGGGCTTGGCGGGCAGTCCGCGTACGGCGACGACCAGCAGGGCGAGGCCGCCGCCGACGGCGATGCCGGAACCGATCGAGTACAGGACGGTGGTGGAGAACAGGCCCCCCATGGAGCCCAGCGGGGCCAGTGCGGCAAACGTCATGGTCACCCCCAGGTTCCGTGGGGCTGGTAACCGTGCGCCATGAGGTCCTCCAGGCAGGCTATGGGCGCGTGCGGCACGACCCGGCCGTCGGGCGTTTCGGCGAACACCTCGCTGGACAGCACGCGGCCGTCGACGCCGTTGACCTCGCGGACCGAGGTCACCATGCGCTGAAGCCGGCCGCCGGTCTGGAAGTTGTTGCGCCGCTGGATGAAGACGACGAAGTTCACCGCGCCCGCGATCAGCATCTGGCTGGCCTCGATGGGCAGCCGCTCGGACGCCTGCAGCGCGTAGGTGGAGATGCGGTTGAAGACCTCGCTGGAGCTGTTGGCGTGGATCGTGGACAGCGAGCCGTCGTTGCCCTGCGACATCGCGTTCAGCATGGTCACGATCTCGTCGCCGAGCACCTCGCCGACGATGACGCGGGAGGGGTTCATGCGGAGGGACCGGCGCACCAGCTCGGCCATGGAAATGGCGCCCTGTCCCTCGGAGTTGGGCAGCCGCTCCTCGAACGCCACCACGTTGGGGTGCAGTTCCGGGAAGGTGTCGAGTCCGAGCTCCAGCGCCCGCTCGACCGTGATGAGCCGCTCGTGCGGCGGGATCTCGTTGGCGAGGGCGCGCAGCAGCGTCGTCTTTCCGGCGTTCGTCGCGCCCGCGATCATGATGTTCTTGCGGGCACGGACCGCGCAGGCGAGGAAGTGCCCGAGCTCCGGCGCGAGCGTGCCGTTGCCGACCAGGTCGGAGATGAACACCTTGCCCATCCGGGCCCGGCGGATGGACAGCGCGGGCCGGCGGGCCACGTCCATGACGGCCGACAGACGCGAACCGTCCGGCAGCCGCAGGTCGAGCTGCGGGTTGGCGGAGTCGAAGGGGCGGGACGACAGACCCGAGTAGGCGCCGAGCACCTGGATGAGCTCGATCAGTTCCTCGTCGGTCTCGGCGACCGGCTCGCCCTTGACCTCGCGCCCGTCGGCGTACCCGACGAACACCTGGTCGCAGCCGTTGATGTCGATGTTCTCGACCTGCGGGTCGTCGAGCAGCGGCTGGAGCCGACCGACGCCGAACAGTGCCGCGTGCACGGCGGCCGCGTACTGTTCCTCGGTCTCGGCGTCCAGCGGCGTACGGCCCGCGTTGATCTCGGCGCGGGCGTACTCCTCCAGGATCTGGGCTATGACCGCGCGGGCGTACTGCCGCTCGTCCTCGCTGGACATCGGCGTGACGCCGCCCACCTGGTCGAGGCGGCGCTGCTCGGCGATGCGGTCACCGGCGTCCTGTCGGAACCGCTTGACCAGCTGGTGGTCGACAGCGGTCATCGCCCGGCCTCCGGCTGACCGTTCATCTGGTCCTGGTGGGGCTGGTGGCGGGGCTGGTGGTTCTGGCGGGCGTGCTGATCTTGGTACGCCTGTTGGCCCTGAGGTGCTTGATGAGCCTGGTGGGCCTGCTGCTGCGTTTGGTGGACTTGCTGGGCTTGGTGCATCCGGTGCGCCTGGTGCGCCTGTGCCGATACGGCCCAGGCGGCGCCGTACTGCTGGTACAGGTCGGCGGTGACCTTGCGGGCCGAGCGGATCAGCAAGGACTTGTCGAGGCGGCCGCGCCTGCGCCCGGCCAACTGGTCGGCGCCCGCCGGATCGTCGGCGATGGTGCCGACGACTCGCGCACCGGTCTGGGCGTGCACCAGCATGTCGTTGACCTGGCCGGAGACCTTGCCGGCGGTGTTCGGGTCGGCGACCAGGACGACGCCGACCACCGGGGTCGCCAGGCTCGCGGCACCGCGCGGGCCGCCGTGCAGCTTCGCGGCCAGCGCGGCGGCGCGGTCGCGGACGCGCGCGATGGCCTCCGGCTCGGTGCGTGAGACCAGCAGGACGAGGGAGGCGTGCGGGAACAGTTCCACGGCGGGGGTGTCCCCGCTGATTCGACCGCAGTCGGCGATGACGTCGGCGGGCGCGTTCGGGGAGTCGGCGAGCGAGGCGAAGGCGTGACCCAGGGTGGGCCACAGCCCGGCGAGACCGGCGGCCTGCTCGGCGATGCCGAGTCCGACGAGGACCTCCAGGCCGCCACTCAACGGCTGTACGTGATCCCAGAGTTGGTCGGGCACGAGCCCGCGGCGCGCCGTCGCAGCGATGGACAGCATGCCGACGTTCGGGTTGAGCGGCCCGCCGTGCGCGGCGGCGCTTCGGTACACGAGGTCGCCGCCGGCCGGGTCCGTCTCGGCGAGCAGCACGCGCCGCGGCCAGACGGCGGCCAGCGCGACCGCGGCGGTGGTGACGCCGGGCGAACCCTTGTCGGCGGCCAGTGCGATGAGGGCCATGGGTGCGCTGCCGCCCTCAGTTGCCGGGAACGACGACGACGGCGACGGAACCCGCGGACGCGGCCTGGGCCACGGCGGCGGCGTCGGACTGGTCGACGAGAAGGGTGAGCGACAGGCTGCCGGTGCTCACGGCGGCGTCGCTGTTGTCGCTCTTGGAGCTGACGCGCGCACGGTCGACGATGAGGTTGCCGCCGGAGGTGGAGCCGGCGGAGCCGCTGCTCCCGCCGGAACCGGAGCCGGAGCTCGACGCGTTGTCACCGACGCGGTACACGGCGACGACGTCGCCGTTCTTGATGTTCGCCGGGTACTGCCCCTCCTTGAGGGCGACGCCGACGGAGGCCTTGCCGGCCGGAAGGCTGCTCTTCTCGGCGAACATCTGGCCCATCACGACCGTGTCCTTGTAGATCGTGGACTTGGCCTTGAGGGTCTTCAGGGCGTCCAGTTGCGACCACTGGACGTAGTTGATGGAGTCGTCGGCGGCCACCAACACCGAGGTCACGTCATTGGACGTGACGGACTCTCCGGCCGGAATCTCCTTCGTCACCTTGACGACCTCGATCCGGTCCCCGGCCTGCAGCACGAGCATCGTGGCGCCCAGCGCGCCCACCAGGATGAGCAGCACCGCCAGGGCCGCAAGCGCCGGTTTGCGCTCGCGAGGCGCCGTGGGAAGCCGGTCACCGACCGACGGCCGAGCCGGAGCCGCGGCACGTCCCGCGCCCGCCCCCGTACGCTCCTGGATCTTCACGCAACCGCTCCCCGTACACCCAAGATGTCGTCTGCCACGTTCTGACAAGGTCTTTGCATAGGCTGCAAACCCGGACACTTCACCAGCGATCCGGGTGATGTCGCGACTATCCGGCGCGGGGGCGAGTGTCAAGCCATCGCACGGTATCAGCCGCACATAAGCCCCTCAAGGCGAGCCAGGCCCCATGAGTCACAGCCGACTTGACGTTACCTGTCTGCAACGCGACGCCGGACCCGCCCGGTTGACGACGGGCTCATCAGCCCCCACGAGTGCGCGGCAGCAAATCCCCGACCCACCCGGCATACCGCACCGCCAAGTCCGCCGACCCCGAGACCATCAGGCGCCCACGACCCCTGCACGAATTACTCACGAAGCCGCAGACCGGTCACGCCGCGCTCAACTGGTCACCGACGGGGTCGCGGCAGCACGACGTTCATCGGTCCCCGAGGAGCGCGAACGAGCGACTGCACGCTCAACAGCGACCACTCGATCGGTGAGCCCTACGCCAGAGGCAAGGCCAACCAGACCCCACCGTGGGGCATCAAGTACCTGCGGCCCTCTGGCGGCGCAACATACAAGCTGAAGGCAACCGTCACCCGGCAAATCAACTGGACCGGCACAGGCGGAGCCGGGGGCAACCTCCCCGACGGCACCTTCGGCAGCGAACAGGCCGTCACTGTCCAGGAGATCCAGGCAGTGAATCGTTGAGCGGCTGAAACACCCCGCGACAACGGACGACACTCAAACCCGTGGTCGCCGCCTGGTATGCCTCAGACCCACCGCAGCGAATGGGCCATGGCATCGCAGAGTTCACCCATGACGCCCTTGGTACCGCTCAAGGGCATGCCAAAGGCCAAATGCAAGTAGCCGACGCCACCGGGCATGCGCACGTGGTAGTCCATGGTCGTCTCCGTGACGGCACGGACCGTTCGGCCCGCCGGCAGTTCAATGCACTGCACCTTGCCGCCGGGGCTCGTGCGCCGAGCCAACGCCTGAGCCAACTCGTCTCGCTCAGGCGCAAGTCCGGGGCGCGTCTGCGCCAGCGAGATCAGAAGGGAGGCGGGCAGGGCAGAGCCGCCCGGAGACTCCGTCTTGAGAAAGAACTCCAGCGCACCTTGGGCGACACCCTTCTCAGCAGTGTTGCGCAGGGTTGACCAGATACTGCGTACTGCGTTCGGCGGCGTGCCGCTGCCCGCTGATTCCTTGTCCACGAAAGTCTTCAACTGACGGCGCCAGCGTTCTTGGGTGAGATCTACACGAAACCAGTCACGAGGTACGAGCAGCCTATAGTCCGAGGGTGGAGTTTCGAAAGCAGTCACGCCCCCACCTCAGAAGTGATCAGAGGTGATCCGTCAGCATGGAAGAGTCGGATACTGCTGACGAGATTGCCAAAAATGGTGGAAAAGATGTCCCAGCCGGCCATGGTGGGTGTCGCCATCTCCATCACCAGGGACGTGCCGTTGGGGAGGGGAACGTAAACACGAATGTATGAGGTCGGATAGGTCAGGCTTTCACCGGACTCCATCAGGTCACCAGGGATACTCTCCTCCCGTGTGCCGATACACGAGACGGCAGCCCCACAGGGTAGCTCGATCTCGGCAACCTCATCCATGCCAGTCCGACGAAGAGCCGACACGAACGCCTTGAGCATACCCTGAACATTCCCGGCATCCGAACTGTCGAGGAGAGAAGCGTAGAAGGTCGCAGTGCAGGGCACTTCGTCGACAGCGGTCACGCAGATCGCGGCATACTCGGCGCCGGCGGCAAGCAAGGCGTCGACGCAAAGCGCACACATGACCCCGAATTGCGTTTTGCCGTCCTCACCGACGCCGGGGAGGCATCTTTCCACAAGCTCTTCGAGCAGTTCCACCGCTTTTTCATCGTCAGTCTCACGGACGGGAAGGTCGTGGAAAATTTCCGGCACCACCCATCGGACGTGAATGTCTCCGGAATGCAAGGCAGGCGGCGCAGCCTGTCCCGGAACCAAGGGAGAGAGGTCAGGCTGAATCGTCACGGAGACTTTTCCTGTTCAGGGATGGGGCAATCTGGTGCATCCGGAAAGAACTTTCGCGATGTGAGATACATCCCGTAGTAGGGATAAAGGCGCGGAATGTCGGCGCCACCCCGCCGGGCCATGCCTACGATCTTTCGATAAAGGCGAGCTCGGCACCGCGTATTCCGAATTCCCTTGTCTCGCAAACCCCGCAGTCTCCACAGAAAGAGTCCCACGACGGTAGCCGTCAGTAGCAGCGCATCCAGGGTCACGAATGCGATCTGAAATTGCTGAGACTTTTGAGAGGCCACCAGATCCCAAAAAGGCCAGGCTCCGAAACCGAAGATGAGAGCCGGAAGGGCAAGGAGACAGCCTTGAGCGCCGCCTTTCGCTGTGTCCTCACGCCGTTGGAAGAGCATCCAGTGCACGGCCCGGTCATCGAGAAAGTCGAAGCGAGCCTCTCGCCCGTACTGCTCGGCAGCCTCCTTGGCCTGCGGCACCGTGGCGATGACGGATGAGGAGACCATGTTGCGCGTGATGCCTCGGTCATCTACGAACTGCCCGAATTGCAAGGCGTGATAGTCACCCATGACTGCCTTCCTTAACCAGCCGGTGCCAGTGCCGCATGGAATGATGTGGACGAAGGCCTGGGCTGCGGCGTCGGCGAGGGAGTCTTCGATCCCGTGGGGCTAGGCCTTGGCCCTGGTGCCGGAGTGGGTCGGGCGTCACCTGGAGGTGGAGAGATCTCGTCGGGTGTGTCGTGTGCCGGGAACGTCTGGCGCAGCTTGAGGAGAGTATGCACGTACGCGTTACCCAGGGCTGACCCCTTGATGTACCGCGTGACGAGTTCGGGATCGAACCCATTTGCCGGAAGCCTCACCCTTGTAATGCCCCGCTTGGAGAGATACTTGGACGCCAAGACGACGCCCTTGTTGAAGTTCTTCACGGCAAAGCCGTTTGTGAATGCTCCCCAGACACCCTGCTGAGCGGCGAAGAGCCGCGCCCCCTTGGCTGTTGCACTTAGGCCCTTCAGCGCACCGAGGCCGGGAATGACGCCCAGGACATCGATTCCGATCTTGAGCATATCGAGTTTGCCGCCACGCGCGAAGACGTCGTAGAGCCGACCCGTCAGCGCGGTTGCGCTCAAGGCGGATGCCGCAACGACCAGGAACACAGCCAATGTGCCGCCCGACAGGACGATTGCCGCGACCAGAGCAGCCGCAGCCAGGACCGTGGCAGCAGTAGACAACCAGTCAGCGTGGTCTGCCAACCAGTCCATTACTCCGCCTGGATCCCGTACCCCGTCATGATGGATCACTGACTTGATCTTTCGGGCGGCTCGCTTCGCCGCCTCGTCGCGGATTTCCTTCGCAGTCTCGATCTTGCTGCGAGCCTGCGCCATGAGATTCGCAGCGTCGTCCCGCTTCTTTTCATTCTTCGTACGTTTCGCATGGTCGTCCCTGGAGGGGACAGTCCCCTCGTAGGGTTCCAGAGCCTTGCGAGCAGCCTTGTGGTCGGCCTCCGCGGCGCGGAAGTCCTCCAGTGCCTTGTCCGCCATGCGCTGTGCTCGGTGCAGTTCGCTGGCGTACTCCTCCGACTCCCCTTCACCTGCCCGAACCCTGGCACCAAGCGCTGTCGCAGCCTCGTCGTAGCGGTCATACGCCTCTTTCAGGCGCCCCGCTGTGCCGCCGGCGATCTCGTGAAATGCACGGCCCGCGTCGCTGTCCCAGCCCTCAACCGACGCAAGTGCCCGAATGTTCCGAGCCTGCTTGTCGATCTCCTCCGCCATGCCGCGCAACTTCTTGCCCAGTCTGGCAACTTCATACGGATCACCGGGGATGGGGTCGGAGTCGTACATCGGCGACCAGTCCCTGGGGCGGGATGTCACGGATGCTTCCCCTTTCCGCTCTTCCTTGCGCGCCTGAGTGCCTCGGCGAGCTCGTGATCGATCTTTTCGTATGACTTAGCGGCGTTTGCAGTGTATTTGGCTAGGTTCTCAATGTCCTTCATGAGCTTCTTGCGGTTTTTCTTCCAGGTGTCGGAAAAATCATCGAAGACGTCCCGCAGTCTGTCGCTGCCAAGGTCATCGCTGTGTCCGTCAGCAGGGTTGCCGTGTTCCTTGAACTCTCGGTGTATGCGATACAGCGAGTTCGAGCAGTCCTTGATCAGATCGAGGTCGTATCGAATTCTGTCGGCCATCGGGATCAACTTTCCAACTCAGGCTCGCGTAAGAAGCTTCGTGCCGGAATGGTCGCGGCCAGCCCCCGCGTGGAAACCGCCGGATGCGGCGGGGCGTCGCCCGCGCCCCACCGCACCGCCGGTCAGGGACCCCACTAACCCCGCGTCCCCCGCGCCAGCTCCTCGTCCAGGTTCTCGTAGGCCTGCTTGGCCTTCTTCAGGAACTCGGAGAGGCCGTGGAGGCCTTGGATGGTCTTCACGGCGCCCTTGGCGAAGTCCTTCATGGAGTCCTCGTAGGCGCCGGAGGCCTTCTGGGTGGTGAAGCCGTTTTCCACCAGCTGCTTGACCCGCTTCTCGACGGACTTGATCTGGTCCTCGAGGGCGTGCATGTCCTTGAGAAGATCGCCTGCGGTCTTCTCCATCTCGGCGTAAGTGAGGTCTGTGTCCTTGCCGTTCTTGCCCATGACGGCTCCCTCCCGTTTTGATCGCCGCAGGGCCTGCCCCCGTGGCTCTGTTGCGCGGATGCATCGACTGTGTCGACTGCGTCGGCCGGCAGCCCTCGTCCGGCCGTCCGCATGAGCAAAGATCTTACGGGTGGTGCCAGTGGGGATACAGGGACGTCAGTTGGAGGAACCGTGAACCGGTGCACATCCCATTGCACCGGGGAACCACCGGACGGCTAAGGTCACTTCGACTGTGTTCTGCGCTCCGGGGGTGGCCCGAGCACTGCGAGGAGGACGAGTGTGCGCCTGAGTCTGACCGTCGTCGACCCGCTCGGCGGCACCAGTGCCGACGTCGTACTCGACGCCGATCCGGAGTCGTCGGTCGGCGATGTCACCCGGGAACTGGCCGAGCACCTCGGGCTCGGCGGCGGAGCGCAGATCATCTCCCTCTCGGGACACCAGCAAGGGGCCGGGCACGGACCCGGCGGGATCCCGCAGGCGTACGTCGACGGCTATCCCCTCGATCCCGGCGCCACCGTCGTCGGGTCGCCGCTGCGCGAGGGCGCCGTCGTCAGTCTGCACGATCCCGCGGGCTGCCTGCTCGGAGAGCCCACCGGCATCGTCGAGTTCCGGGTGGCCGGCGGGCCCGGCGCCGGTGCCGTGCACCGGCTCGGTGTGGGACGGTACGACATCGGCAGCGGGACCACCGCGCACCTGCGTATCGACGACCCCGAACTCGCCGACCGCGCCGCCACCTTGTCCATCGCCATCGACGGCACCTGCGAGGTCGCCCTTCACGGCGAGCACAGCACCGACGCCGAAGGCTCCAGAGAGTCCAAAGGCGGCAAGGGCGGCAAGGCAGAGAAGAGCAATGAGAAAGAGAGCGGTCGCTCCGGTGTCCGGCTCGACGGTGAGGACTTCGCCGGTGGGAACTGGCCCCTCGGCGCGCAGCTTGCCCTGGGCAACAGCCTTCTGGGGCTCACCCGTTACAGCCCGCCGAACGCGGCGCTGAAGTGGTCGGACGACGGTGCCGGGCTCGACTACAACCGGCCTCCCCGGCTGCGCCCGGCCGAACGCAAGACGCACTTCCGGCTGCCCAATCCTCCCGGCGAGTACGAGGCACGCCCGCTGCCGTGGCTGATGGCGCTGATGCCGCTGGTGGGCGCCGTGGTCTCGGTCATGATCTTCGGCCGCTGGTACTACATGATCATGGCCCTGATGAGCCCGCTGATGCTCATCGCCAACTACTTCATGGACAAGAAGCAGGGCCGCAAGTCCCATGCGAAGCAGGTCAAGGAGTACAAGGAGCACAGGGAGCGGATCGAGGAGGATGCCCAGGAGGCGCTGCGCACGGAGCGGCTCGACCGAAGGGACGCCATCCCCGACCCGGCCGCCGTCCTCACCTTCGCCACCGGCCCCCGTACCCGTCTGTGGGAGCGCCGGCGCACCGACGCCGACCACCTGCTGATCCGTGTCGGCACCGGCCGGGTGCGCTCCGAGGTCGTCCTCGACGACCCCGAGCAGGACGAGCACAAGCGCGAGGTCACCTGGCGCATCGAGGACTCGCCGGTCGCGCTGCCGCTGAAGGACCTCGGCGTGATCGGCATCGCCGGGCCCGGTGACTCCGCGCAGGCGCTGGGCAGATGGGCCGTCGCCCAGACGGCGGTGCTGCACAGCCCCATGGACGTGCAGTTCTACGTCCTCACCGAGAACGACGCGCACTCCCGCTGGGACTGGGTGCGCTGGCTGCCGCACGCCCGCCCCTCGGGCGGTCAGGACGTCAACGTACTGATAGGGACCGACTCCGAGACCGTGGGCGCCCGCGTCGGCGAGCTGACCCAGATGCTGGACGCCCGGCTGAAGGCGCTGAAGGAGAAGGGCAACCGGAGCGACGGGCCGGCCTTCTCCGACCCCGACATCGTGGTGGTCTGGGACGGCTCCCGTCGGCTGCGCTCGCTACCCGGGGTGGTACGGCTGCTGCGCGAGGGGCCGGCCGTTTCCCTGTACGCGATCTGCCTCGACGAGGAGGAACGGTTCCTGCCGGGCGAGTGCCAGGCGGTCGTGCTGGCCGAACCGCGTCGTAACGACGGTCGTAGCGACGACAGCGCCGCCGCCCCACCCTCCGCCCCGCAGGCGGTAGCCGGTGGCTTTCCCTCCTTCCAGGCCTGGCACCAGACGGCACAGCGAAGCGAACAGGCCACGGAAAAGGCCCCCGAACTACGGCTGCGCGTGGAGCAGACCGATACCCGGCGGCGGCGGGACGTACGGCCCGACTTCGTCTCGGCGGCCTGGTGCGCGCGGGTGTCCCGCTCCCTGTCGTCGCTGCGTGACATCAGCGGCGAGACCGAGGACTCCGCCCTGCCGGCCGCCAGCCGCCTGCTCGACGTGCTACAACTCGAGCCACCCACGCGGGACGCGATCTCCGCGCGCTGGCGGATGGGCGGGCAGTCGACGATGGCGGTCATCGGCGAGTCGTACGACGGCCCGTTCGGCATCGATCTGCGGCGCGACGGCCCGCACGGCCTGATCGCCGGTACGACCGGTTCCGGAAAGTCAGAGCTGCTCCAGACCATCGTGGCGGCGCTCGCGGTGGCGAACACGCCCGAGAACATGACGTTCGTGCTCGTCGACTACAAGGGCGGCTCGGCGTTCAAGGACTGTGTGAAGCTGCCGCACACCGTCGGCATGGTCACCGACCTCGACGCACACCTCGTCGAACGGGCCCTGGAGTCGCTGGGGGCCGAGCTGAAGCGGCGCGAGCACATCCTCGCCGCCGCCGACGCCAAGGACATCGAGGACTACCAGGACCTGGTGCGCCGCGACCCCTCGCACGCGCCCGTGCCCCGGCTGCTCATCGTCATCGACGAGTTCGCGTCCATGGTGCGCGACCTGCCGGACTTCGTCACCGGCCTGGTCAACATCGCCCAGCGCGGCCGCTCCCTCGGCATCCACCTGCTGCTGGCCACGCAGCGGCCCAGCGGCGTGGTCTCCCCCGAGATCCGCGCCAACACCAACCTGCGCATCGCGCTGCGCGTGACCGACGCCGGCGAGTCCACGGACGTCATCGACGCGCCCGAGGCCGGGCACATCTCCAAGAGCACACCGGGTCGTGCATACGTCCGTCTGGGGCACGCGTCCCTGATCCCGTTCCAGTCCGGCCGCGTCGGCGGACGCCGGCCGGGCGCGGCCGACCCGCAGGCGCTGGCCCCCTGGGCAGGCCCGCTGAACTGGGAGGACCTGGGACGCGCGGCGCTGCGCAAGCCCAAGTCCGAGACGCGCGAGGACGACGAGATCACCGACCTGAAGGTGCTGGTGGACGCCGTGCGGGAGGCCAACCGGGCTCTAGGCATCCCCGCCCAGCACTCCCCCTGGCTGCCCGCCCTGGAGGAGACCCTGCTCCTCGACGACATTCCGGAGGTGCGGGCCCAGGGCGCGCTGCCCGCCGCCCCGTACGGCATGGAGGACCTGCCCGCCGACCAGGCCCGCCGTCCGGTGGCCGTGGACTTCGCCACGTTCGGGCACCTGCTCGTCGGCGGCGCCCCGCGCACCGGCCGCTCGCAGTTGCTGCGCACCGTCGCGGGCTCGCTGGCCCGGACGCACTCCTGCGCCGACGTCCATCTGTACGGCGTCGACTGCGGCAACGGCGCGCTGAACGCGCTGACCCGGCTGCCGCACTGCGGCGCGGTCGTGGGACGCAACCAACTGGAGCGCGTCGTACGGCTCTTCACCCGGCTGACCGGCGAGCTCAACCGGCGCCAGGACCTGCTGGCCGAGAAGGGCTTCGCCGACATCGGCGAGCAGCGGGCCGCGGTCGCCGAGGACGAGCGGCTGCCGCACATCGTGCTGCTGCTCGACCGCTGGGAGGGCTGGCTGCCCACGCTGGGCGAGTACGACCACGGAGACCTGACCGACCAGCTCTTCGCGATGATGCGGGAGGGCGCGAGCGTGGGCCTGCACGTGGTGCTCACCGGTGACCGGCAGGTGCTGTCGGGACGGGTCTCCTCCCTCACGGAGGACAAGTACGGTCTGCGGCTCGCGGACCGCGGCGACTTCTCGATGCTGGACATCAACGCCCGCAAGGTTCCCGAGGAGATTCCCCCGGGCCGGGCCTTCCGGGCCGAGACCGCCGCGGAGACGCAGTTCGCGCTGCTCTGCGAGGACACCACCGGTCAGGGCCAGGCGGCCGCGCTGATCGCCATCGGCGACGCGGCAGCGGCCCGGGACGCGGACGTGCCGCGCTCCCGGCGGCCGTTCCGGGTGGACGTCCTGCCGAACCGGATCTCCTTCGAGGACGCCTGGGCGATGCGCGACCCGGCGGCGACGTCCTCGCCGCTGTGGGCTCTGATGGGGGTCGGCGGTGACGAGCTCACCGCGTTCGGACCCGATCTCGCCGAGGGTGTACCGGCGTTCGTGATCGGCGGCCCGGCCAAGTCGGGCCGCAGCACGGCACTGATGAACTTCGCGCGGTCCTACCTGGCGCAGGGCGTAAGGCTGGTCGTCGCGGCGCCGCGCCAGTCGCCGTTGCGCGAACTGGAGGGCCAGGAGGGCGTGTTGCGGGTCTTCACCGGCCGGGACATCGACGAGGACGAGCTGGAGGAGGCCATCGGGCCGGCCACGCCCGAGCAGCCGATCGCCGTCCTGGTGGACGACGCCGAGGTCCTGGACGACTGCGAGGCGGAGGACGTCTTCAAGCGCATCATCGAGCGCGGCGGCGAGGAGGGTCTCGCCGTCGTCATCGCCGGTGACGAGGAGGAGATCTGCGACGGCTTCTCCGGCTGGCAGGTCGATGCGAAGAAGGCCCGCCGCGGGATCCTGCTCTCCCCGCAGGACAGCTCCGCGGGCGAGCTGATCGGCATCCGCACGACCCGCAGCATGGTCGGCGGCCCGGTCACCCCGGGCAAGGGAATGCTCCACCTGGGCAGCGGCGAGCACATGACCGTGACGACGCCGAACTAGGGCGCGTTTCGAAAGTCCCGCCTGCCCCGCGACGCCTGGCACGGCGCCTCGCCGCGTTGTCGGGATCGCCCGCGTACGCCCAGTACGCGGA